>JAPLOE010000086.1 GCA_026692705.1 Planctomycetota bacterium | reverse complement strand
GACGAGGATGTCGGGAGCTTCGGCGAGGCGCTCGCTCGAGTAGATCTCGCGCGCGAGGTCGGCGCGGAACACGACCTGCTTGCCGCCGTTCTCCGCGTCGCGCCAGGCCTCGAGCTTCGCCTTGATCTCCGCGAGCAGCGCCGGCGCGTCGCCAGGCTCGACGATGCCCGACTCGTCGTCGGCGGTCGCGGGGTCGTCCAGCTCGCGGCCCTTCAGGTTCAGGTACAGGCCGTTGAAGCCGATGCCGTAGGCACGCGTGCGCGCCCAGTCGACGTTCGTGCGGCGCGGCCACTCGCTGCCTTCGGCGAGGTCCTTGGGCCGCGACATGTAGCTCGAGAGGAACACGGGCGAGTGCGCGGGATCGTCCTCGCCGAGCTCCGGCTTCACGCCTTCGCGCAGCACGAGGTAACCGTTGTCGACGAGCCACTTGTTCAAGCCGACGCGGCGGCGGTACGGCGCGAAGCCGTGGTCGCTCATCACGATCAGCGTGGTGTCCTCGCCAACCTTCTCGCGCAGGCGGCCGAGCACCGGATCCATCTCCATGTAGAGGTCGTGGATCACGTCCTTCCACGTCGAGCCAGCGCGCTGCGACCACCACGAGGAATCCTCGGCGGCGAGCGGCGGCTCGTGGTGCGGATGCTTTTCGTCGGAGTGGCGCCACATCATGTGGCCGCACAGGTCGACGCCGGAGAAGTAGAAGAAGCACAGCCCGCCCTCGGGCTTCTCCATGTAGCGGTCGAGCGCGAAGTCGAGCATGCGCTCGCCCTCGTCCTGCACGAGCTCGGCCTGCATCATGAACTCGCGCACCGTGACGACGCCGGCCTTGAGCGCGTTGACGTCCTCGGGCATGCCCTGCGTGTAGTACGGGCCGATGCCCTTGCGCGGATCGGCGACCTCGGCGCTGGCCTCGACGGGCTCGGACACCGGCGACGCCGGCACCGACGGGTCGATGTTGACCGGCGAGGCGTAGAACTCGAGCTCGCCGTTGCCCGCCGCGTCCGGCATCGAGCGCAGGTAGAAGCGCACGATCCCGTTGATGTTCATCAGCGACATCGGGAGCAGCTCGAACGTCACCGGCACGAACTCGCTCCACTCGCCGGGCTCGAGCACGAGCACGCTCCCGCCGACATCGAAGGCGCAGGCCTGCGCGGCCGTGTCGACGTACACGCGCAGCGGAACGCTCGTCGCGGGATCACCCTGCTTGAACGCGTTCGGCGGGCCGGGGATGCGCGTGTAGACGACATCACCATCGAGCCGGACGGACTCGGTCCGCGCGTCCGACGAGATCGTCTTGGCCGACGGGTTGGTCGTGTAGATCGTGCACTGGCCATAGGCCGAGTCGATCGCGGGCGTCATCATCCCGCTGAAGGACCAGCCTTCGGCGGGCTCGACGGGGAAGTTGGCCGGCATGCGCCAGATGTCCGCCGGGATGCCGTTCTTCGCGAGGATCGTCCAGAAGGCCTCGCCGGTGCGGTTCGAGCTCGTCTCGCCGCCGGTCGGCAGTTTCCACTCGCCGAACAGCTCGAACGCTCCCGCGTGACCCGTCACCGTCGTCGACGGGAGCACCCCGCGCGTCGTGAGGTCGCGGTGGAGGAAATCGAACACGCCGTGACCACCCGGATCGCGGCCGGTGATGAAGTTCGACCACGCGACCGGCGACTGCGGCGGCGTCGAGGTGCCGAGCGCGTGGATGCCCTGCTCCGCCGCCAGCCGCGCGAAGTTGCGCATGCGGTCGGGATAGAGCGCGATCGTCTCGGCCAGGATCTCCGGGTCGAGCCCGTCGATGCCGAGCACGACCACGCGCGGGTGTTGCGTCGCCTGCGCCGGCGCGGGCTGCGGCTCGAACGCGACGTTCGTCACGCCGGTGCCCGCGGGCGCCGCGCCCGTGTTCGCGTCGCGCACGACCTTGCGCGGCACGCCGACCAACACGCTCGCGAACAGCGTCGCCAGCGCCACGTACGGCACCGCAGGCTTCACGCGTTGCCAGAGGCTCGTCACTTGGCCACCTGCTTCGCCGCGGGCTTGGCTTCAGGCTTCGCCGCGCGCTTCTCGCCGAACAGCGGCTGGCCCTGCATGTACGCCGGCGCCGGAACGCCGAAGACGTCGAGCACCGTCGGCGCCATGTCCATCAGGCGCGGCGTGCTCGTGTTGATCTTGCGGTTCGACCAGAACACGCCCGGCACGAGCCGCGGGTCGACGCAGTGGTCGCCCGACCAGCTCTTGGTGTTGTCCGTGAACACGTCCTTCGTGACCGCGCCCGTCGCGCAGTCCCACGAGTGACGGAAGCCGCGCTCGTAGCCGATCAGCAGCTCGGGCGCCATGTCCGCGTACGGCCCCTTGTGGATCTCGTGCGTGAGGAAGGCTTCCTTGATGACACGCTCGCCCGTCTGCGGGTCGACCAGCGCCTCGAGCTTCTGCTTCAGCTCGCGGCACAGCGCGTCCATCTCCGGCCCCTTCGCCACGATGCCGTGCGCCTCGCGGCCCTTGCGGTTGATGAAGATGCCCGTGAGGCCGAGCGTGAAGGCCTTCGTGCGCGTCCAGTCGACGTTGGCGAACCAGTCCGGCGAGGTCTCGCTGCCTTGCTTCAGGAACAGGTAGCCCTGCTCCTTCAGCCACGTGTTCAGGTTGACGCCGCGGCGGAAGTTGCAGAAGCCGTGGTCGCTGATGACCATCAGGCAGGTCTGCGGGTCGTCACCGAGCTTGACGAGCAGCTCGCCGACGAGCTTGTCCATCTCCGCGTAGGTCTCGGGGATCGTGTCCTTGTACTTCGCCATCTCCTCGGCCGAGCGCCCGCGGTTCGCCGGGTGCGTCGGATCGAGGAAGCGATAGAACATGTGGCTGATGCGGTCGGACGTGTCGAACACGACCGTGACGAAGCCCTTCTTCGTCTTGTCGAGCACGTTCCAGAGCTGCTTCTTGCGCTCGTCGCAGATCAGCCATGCCTGCTTGAGGAACGCTTCCTCGTCGATCACGCGCTCGTTGAGCGCCCACGTGTCCTCCGCGAGGCCGAGCGTCGCGTAGGGCCCGAGCAGCTTCGCGAGGTAGATCGAGTAGACGAACGGGTGGCTGATCGGCATCACCGGCTCGTCGGGGTTGATGTTGATCGGCGTGACGTACAGCTCGAAATGCTCGTCCCACGTCTGGATGTACAGGCGCGTGATGCCCGTCATCCCCTCGAACGGCACGACCATCCACGGCGTGTACTCGCGCGGGCCGACCTCGACCGTCTCGTTGCCGATCGTGATGCGCGCGCGCTTCTTCGTGTCGTCGAGCTCGACCTTGAACGGGCACTTCATCGGCCCGTCCTTGCCGGCCGGCCCCGTGAGCTTCGACTCGATCACGTTGCCCGCGCGGCGGATCTGGTACTGCTGGCCGCCGATGTGCGCGCCCGCGGGCCGCGCCTTGGTCGAGTAGAACGAGAACGAGCCCTGCGTGCCCTGCAGGTCCGGCACGCACATGCCCGACAGCAGCGTGCCGTTCTTGAACGGCTGCGGCGGGAACGTGATCGGCACGCGGATGATCGACGACCACACGCGCGTGTCGCCGAGCAGCTTCCAGAACGGCTGGCTCTTCTGCAGCAGCCGCTGCACGCCCTTCGTCCCCATCGGGATCTTCGCGAAGCCGAGGTTGAGCGTCTTCGGCAGAGTCATCGTCTCCGCGCTCGACAGCATCGGCATGTAGTTGCACGGGTCGCGCGTCAGGAAGTCGTAGATGTTGTGCCGCGAGGCATCGACGCCCGTCGCGTAGGTCGACCACGCCACCGGCGAGATCGACGGGCAGGCGGTCTCGAGCGGGAAGAAGCAGCCCGACTCGCTGAGCTTCTTCAGGACCGGCATCCGCCCCTCGGCCATGTACTTCTGCGCCAGGCCCGGATCCATGCCGTCGAAGCCGATCACGACCACGCGCTTGAACTTCTGCGGCCCGTGCTTGCCCGGCGTCACCAGCCGCACCACCGCCTTGAGCGGCCACAGCAGCACGATGCCGATCGCCAGCAGGAACGTGCCCGCGAGCACCATCACCGACCCCGCCGCCGCGATGCCGGCCCCGGGACCGATGTACGCCAGCGGCAGAGCCTGGGCCGCACCGGCGAGGCCGCTCACCACGGCCACGCCAGCAAAACACCGCAGCGCGGCTCGCATCATTCGTGAAATTTCGGGCTTCAAACTGGGGAGACCCGCCGGCGTCGAGGACGCCCCGGGTTCGGGTCTATCGTCCACGCCCCCACGGGGCTGGAGCCACCCAGACGTACAGCAGCTGCGTTGAGGTTCCACGGGTCCCAAGGGGGCGGACAATTCTACCCGCATCCCCCCGCTTCCCCCACCCTCCCGCCCTGGAGGCCCAGCCCGAGCGATCACGCTCGGGAAGAAGCCCCACCGCAGCCCGGACGGAGCAGCCGGAGCGAACACCGGGAGCGGAACAAGCACCGAGGCCGGCGACCGCAAGCGGTGGCCGGCCCCGAGAGCGAGAAGTGGCCTGAAATCAGGGCACGTAGGTCATTTCGAGCGCGTTCGAGAGGCTCGTGGACTTGCAGGCCGGCGGATCCCTGAACCAGCCCTGCACGTAGACCTTCTGGCCGACGGTGAAGGGCGAGCCGAGCGAGCCGGGGTTGGCGGATTGGTAGGAGTTCCAATCGAGGTTGAGCGAGCCGTCGCAGGCGCCGACGGTGCCGCCGGAGAGGGCGGCCGTGGAGCGCGCGGTCGGGGCCTTCACGCACAGGAAGCTCGAGCCGCCGGAGCTGCACCAGGCCTGCGGCAGCGCGCCGAGGCCGTAGAACACGATGCCGGACTTCTGGCCCTCGACGTCGTCGATCGTGATCAGGCAGGAGGTCGCGCCGGAGACGCTCGGGTTCGCGCTGGCCGAGATGTCCGCGGTGCAGCCGTTGGTCGTCGTGCCCGCGGTGCAGTAGGCGGTCGGAGCGCTCGAGCAAGCGCCGTAGATGCGGAACTTCCAGTGGCGGTCGTTGAACTGGAACAGGTTGCCCCAGCTCGCGCCGCCGTTGGTCGAGGCGCAGTAGGGCTGGCCGAGACCGACGCTGAGCGAATCGACGGGCGCCTGTCCGCCGCCGACGGCGTTCCACACGAACCAGTAGGTTTGGCCGCCGGTGAGCGCGACTCCGCTGGACAGCGCTGCGCCGTACCACTGGTTGGTCGTCGTCACGCCCATGCTGCCGCTGGAGAGCGCCGCGAGCGGGCGATTCGTGGCCGCGTTGTGCGACCACAGCCCGAGCGACTGCGTCGCGTTGGTCTCGCCGGTGAAGACCTCGAGGCTCGTCGCGGTGAAGCTCGCGGGCGCAGTGAACTGGAACGCGAAGTAGACCGCGCTCACCGAGACGCCGTCGTTGAAGTTGGGGCCGTCGTTCTCCGCGTGGCACGGCGTCTGGGCGAGCGCAGGCGGGGCGACGAGCGAAAGGAACGCGAGAGCGGCAAGGGCAAGGCGCATGTCTGGGGACCTCCGTGGGTCGCGCCAGCTTACGCGGTGCTCGCGGGTTTGGGGGGAGCTCGTCGGCTCCCCTGAACTCAAGGCAACGTGGCGCTCGAGAGCGTCGTCGCGCCGTTCATCAGCCACACCGAGCGCGCCTGCGTGCCGGAGTGGAACCACAGCAGGTCGGTCTTGCCGTCGCCGTCGAAGTCGTCGAGCGCCTCGATGCTCCAGCGCGTGTCCGCCACCGTGGTCGCGAGCGTGCTGCTCACCGCCGTCGCGCCGTTCATCGTCCACACCGCGTTCTTGCCGGACGTTCCGTGGCGCCAGACGAGGTCGGGCTTGCCGTCGCCGTTCATGTCGCGCGCGCCGACGAGCTTCCACTGCACGTCGGCGAGCACCGTCAGGTTCGCCGCGCCCGTGCGCGTCGCTCCGTTCATGTACCAGACCGCGTTCTTGCCCTGCGTCAGGTGGCGCCACACGAGGTCGTCGCGCCCGTCGGCGTTCATGTCGGCCGCGGCCGCGATCGTCCAGCCCGTGTCCGCGAGCAGCGGAATCGTGCCGACCACGGGAGCCGCGCCGCCGTTGAGCTTCCAGTACGTGTTCACGCCCGTCGTCGCGTGCCGGAACACGACGTCGTCCTTGCCGTCGCCGTCGAGGTCCCCCACCACGGCGAAACGCTGGTTCGCGTCGGCCACGGTCGCGAGGTTGTGCTTGCCGGTCGCCGTCGCGCCGTCCATCAGCCACACGCGCACCGCTCCGCTGGCCGAGTCGCGCCACAGCAGATCGCGCTTGCCGTCGCCGTCGAAATCGCCGCTGGAGAGCACCGTGAAGCCCGAGCCCGCGAGGGTGTCGAGCGCGCTCGACGACGCCACCGCCGTGCCGTTCATGAACGACACGCGATTGCTGCCCATGCCGGAGTTGCGCCACACGAGGTCGGCCTTGCCGTCGCCGTCGAGGTCGCCCGCGACCTGCACGTCGTCGCACAGGTCCTTGCCCGTGGTGAGCGAGACGCGCGAGAGCACCGTCGCGCCCTGCGTCGTCCAGATGTACTCCTCCTGCGAGACCGAGTCGGTCCACGCGAGGTCGTCGCCGCGCCCGTCGCCGTCGAAATCGCCGAGCCCCGCGAGCGTGAACGTCGAGCGGACCCCGAGCGCATAGGAGCTCGTGAGCGTCGCGCCGCTCATCAGCCAGATGACGATGCGCCCGTCGCTCGCGTGCTGGAACACGAGGTCGTCGTCGCCGTCCCCGTCGAAGTCGCTCGCGCCCACCATGCGGAAGTTGACGTCGGCGACCGCGGTCAAGCCCGTCGACGACGTGGCCGTCGCACCGTTCATCAGCCACAGCGCGTTCGCGCCGGTCGAGTAGTTGCGCCACACGAGGTCCGCGCGGCCGTCGCCGTTGAGATCGCCCGCGGCTCCGAGCCTCCACGCGAGGTTCGTCAGCGGCGAGACCGTGGCGACCGTCGGTGCGCTCGCGCCGTTCATGCGCCACATCGTGTTCGCGCCCGTCCACGAGTTGCGCCACAGCAGGTCGTCGTCGCCGTCGCCGTCGAAGTCGCCCGTGCCGACGACGCTCCAGGTCGAGCCCGCGAGCGCCGGATAGGTCACGGCCGTCTGCGTGCCGTTGTCGAGCAGCCAGCCGGTGTTGTCGTTGCCGTTCGCGCGCAGGAGCACGTCCCCGTCGCCATCGCCGTCGAAGTCGCCGGCGGCCACGAGCGACTGGCCCGCGCTCGCCGCGAGCTGCATCGCGGTGCCCATGCCGGAACCGGGCGCGCTGTCGGTGCCCGTGATCCACAGGTACACCTGCCCGTCGTCGGGATCGTGGCGCACGAGGTCCGTCAGCGTGTCGCCGCCGAACTCGCCCGCGCGGCTCGAGAGGAACGCCGTCGACGCGTAGAAGTCCGAGACCTGCTGGCGCACGCCGTTGAGGCTCTTCACTGCGTCCGCACCCTGGCTCGCGTTGGTCGACGCGATGCCGATCGGCATGCCGTTGTGCGTCTGCAGCGGGTTCGAGAAGCGGTACAGCTTGCCCGACGAGTCGTTGACGCTGAAGGCGCTCGCGTAGGCCATGATCGTGACGAACTGGCCCGCGACGCCGTAGCCCGCCGAGTAGGACCACGTGCCGCCGGCCGGATTCTGCAGGCGCGAGTGCACGAGCCCGAAGTTGTGACCGAGCTCGTGCGCGAGCACGTAGTCGGCCGTGTTGATCGACACGTGGCTGTACATCCAGCGCTTGTGGCCCGACAGGTTGCCCTGCGTGCCCGTGCCGCCGACGTACGCGAGCCCCGCGATGCCGTCGTTGACGTACGGTCGCAACACCACCGCCATGTCGGCGCCGTACTGCGTGCGCAGGCTCTCGACCGACGTGAACGGAGCGGCGTTCTGCTGGAATGCGCTCAGCGCCGTGTTCGAGTTCGCGGTGTCGCCGTAGGTGACGCTCGTCTTGTGCGCGAGCCGCAGCGTGATGCCGACCGTGCTGTCGGAGTAGGCCTGGTTCGACACCGCGAGCATGTGCTGGATGCGCGTGTCGATGCCGCCGGGATAGAGCGCCGCCGCAGTGTTCGAGTAGACGACGAGCAGGTCGACGTTGACGTTGCTGGGCGTCTGCGCCGCAGCGGGGAGCGCGAGCGCGAGGGCGAGGAGCGTGCGGGGAAATCGCATGGTTTCACTCTGGGAGCAGCGCGCAACCTTCGTGGTCGCGCTGCATGGCCTCGCGCCCGTCCTTGAACAGCACGCCGTCCTCTCCCTCGGCCTCGAGCGCATACAGGCCTTGGGGCGTGACCAGCGTGGCGAACGTCCATGGCTCGCCCTGCGTGTAGACGACCGGGTGATCGAGGCCGCTTCCGGCGAGATGGCCCGACCACGTGCGATCGCCGTTGTCGTGCGCGACGAGGCGCTCGACGAGCGCGACGTGCCGCGTGCCATCGGGCAGCTCGAACACGATGCGCGCGCCGACCTCGACCGCGGACAGCGCCTCGCGATCGATGCGCACGCGCTTCTTCTCCGTCACGAAGCCCTCGACGGCCCCGGGGAACGGCGGCGGCTCGCCCTCGAGCGTGCGCCACAGCGCGATCGCGGGCGCGAGCGGTTCGAGCGGCTTGTTCTCTTGCGTGGGGAGCGCGGGCTGCTGCTGCGGCTCGAGCTCCTCGCGCAGCGTCTCGTCGCTCGCCACGGCCTCCCGCCACGACTCCTGCGCCGCGTCGCGCGCCTCCGGAAGCGCCGCCTCGGGCACGTCGCGCGGCCACAGCCGCCACGCCGCACCCACCAGCGCGAGCGTCACCGCCGCTCCGACGACCCAGCGCCCTCCCGAGGAGCCCTCACCCATGCCCAAGCTCTTCGGAAAGCGCCCGGCGCGCCCCTTGAGGGCATTTGCAACTTTCTAGGGTGTCCGGACTGCGCACCCCGCCCCGCGCAGGCCCCTCCGGCAGCGCAGGCCACTGGCCCCGAAAAGAAAGCGGGCCGACCCATCGTCGAAACGACGTGTCGGCCCTGTCTCCCCATCACGCTTCCCGGGAAGCCCCGCGGCTCGCAATCGCAGAGGCCTCCTCGTGATGGAGACGCGCGAACCGTAGCCCGCCCGCCGCGCCCTCACAACCCGCCACCCCCAGAAAAAACTGTTCGAGTTGCGCTCTCGCAAATCGTCAAAAACCACCACCCACCGCTCCTGCTCCTCGGCCCGCGCTCGGCCTCGAACGCTCCTCGGCCCAGATCAGGTTGTCGAGCGTGCGCGCGGTGAGGCCGGGGAACTCGCGGCCGAGCGCGTCCGCCGCGGCGCGAAGGAGCGCCTGAGCCTCGTCGGGACTGACCGAGCGTCGCAGCGTGCGTTCGAGGAAGCGCAGGATCATCCGGTCAGGTTTCACGAGGTCCTCGCGCCCCGCGAGCATGAGGAAGTAGCGCCAGGAGAGGCCCGATGACTGGCCCGGGATCGTGCGCACGTCGCGTTCGACGGAAGCCAGTCCCTGAGACTCGAGGACGTCCTGGAGGCACTCGATCCGATGCCGCGCCAGCACACCTGCAAATCGGACTACGGCGTCAGCCTTGAGGATGCCGCTCCTGGCAGACGTGCGCTGGCGATTGCCGAACACTTCGACGGCGAGCCGCTCGGCATCGAACGCGATCGCGAGCTGCAGAAACGCCGTGATCGACTGCTGTTGAGCTCGGGGTGGCACCGTCCGCGTCGGGGACAACCTCGGAACCCCGGCGAAGGCGCAGTAGCGCTCGAGCACGTTGCGCACGCCTTCGTACCGCACGCCGATCGAGAACACCGAGTCGATCACGCACAGCGGGAGGCTCGCGTAGGTGTACTCGTCGGCGACCTTCTCGATCGACTTCCCGCCGCCCAGCACCGCGCGGCAGGCTTCGAGAACGACGGGAAATTCCGCGCTTGTCTCGGACATCGTCGGGATCCCTCGCGGGGCCGGAGCCGCGCACCGCCGTGGGGCTCCGAGAAGCTCGTCTGAAGCTGAGAAAGCGCTCTAGCCGCGCACCTTGGCGGCGGAGCCGGGGGGGACGAGGCCTTGGGACTCGAGGTAGGCGATCACCTTGGTGGCGGATTCCTCGATGTCCTCGCGGTCGGTGAAGACGGTGACTTCGGGCTTGAGCGGTTCCTCGTAGGGATCGCTGACGCCGGTGAACTGCTTGAGGACGCCGGCGCGGGCCTTGCGGTAGAGGCCCTTGGTGTCGCGTTCCTCGACGACGGCGAGCGGGGCGTTGACGAAGATCTCGACGAAGGGCGCCTGGGACTTGGAGCGGATCTCGTCGCGGATCGGGCGGTAGGGCGAGATGGCGGCGGTGATCGCGATGACGCCGTTGCGCGCGAGCAGGTTGGCGACGAAGCCGATGCGGCGGATGTTGGTGTCGCGGTCTTCCTTGGAGAAGCCGAGGCCCTTGGAGAGGTTCTCGCGCACCTCGTCGCCGTCGAGCACCTCGACCTTGAGGCCGAAGTCGCGCAAGAGCGGCGCGACGAACTCCGCGAGCGTCGACTTGCCGGCGCCCGAGAGGCCGGTGAACCACAGGATGCAGCCCTTGTTGGTGCTCATGGACGCCGCCTCAGCGGATCTTGCCCTCGAGGTACGGCACCTCGAAGCACTTGTCGTGCATGATCGGGCCGTGGCCGAAGTAGCCACCCTCGCCGAACAGCTCGCCGTGGTCGGCGGTGACGACGATGTGGGTGTTCTTCGGGCACAGGTCGTAGAGCTTCTCGAACACGGTGTCGAGGTAGCGCACGGTGTCGACCTGGCGCTCGTGCAGCTGCGCCATCTTGTCGTCGTCGAAGAACGCGGTGTCGTCCTTGACGAGGTTGCCCTGCTCGTCGACGGCCTCGTGCATCTTCTTGAAGACGCCGTTGACGCCCGAGATGCGCGGCCACATCGAGCTGTCCTCGTCGGGCTTCGCGTAGGGGTAGTGCGTCTCGCCGACGTTGAGCATGTAGAAGCTCGGCCGGTCGCTCGTGAAGGTCAGCGTGGGCAGCATCGACGCCATGTCGTTGTGCTTGTCCATCAGCTGGAAGCTGTCGAAGTCGCGGTTGATGCCCGTGCGAGGGTTGAGCACCGGCAGCGACACGCGCGCGTTGGTGCGGTAGCCCAGCGTGTTGCGCAGGAAGCCGGGGAACCACAGCGCCGGCACCATCTTCGCGAAGTCGACGCCCTTCGCGCCGAGGCGCGCGTTGTAGTTGAAGAAGTCCTCCTTGTAGTACTCCGACGCGTACACGTTCGGCGGCGTCGTGTGCGGCAGGAGGCCGGTCAGGAGGTTGTAGTGCGAGGGCGCGGTCCAGCTCGCGTAGCTGTAGCGCTTCTCGACCTTGCCGCCCGAGAGCTTGGGGATGATCTTCGGCGCCGCGCGCATGAACGAGTCGTAGCGGCAGCTGTCGAGCGTGATGATGATGAAGTTGTTCTCCGCCTGCGGCTGCGGGTGCGGCGCGAGGCCACCGAGCGGGCGCGGCATCGGGCGCGGTCCGGTCGGCGGAGTCGGAGCGGGCTTCTTCTTCAGGAAGTCGAACAGTCCCATGGCGTTCAGGCGGGGTTGGCGTTGGTGGAAAGGGCTCGCGGCAGCTGGGCTACAGGTACCCGAGGTTCTTGAGCTTGCGCTTGACGTCCTCGAGCTCGGCCTCGGAGTAGTTCTCCTTGGCCTCGCGGGGGTCGTGCTCCCCCATCACGTCGCGCAGCACGTACACGATGAAGTCGGTCGGCGAGCTGAAGCCCGATCCATCGACCACCTGCTGGATCTTGCGATACAGCGGGCGCGGGATCTTGACGGTGACCTTGGGCTCACGCACGGGAGACACGCTCGGGCTTCGGGGGAGGTAGGGTTGAGCGTCCCGGGGCGGGATTCGGCCGCCGGGAACGCGAAAACGTACTCCAATCGGAGTGCGATTGGAGTGTCGAGCCTCTCCGCGAGCTCTCCGGCGGCCCGGGGCAACGCTCGCAAACCCTTGGCAGTCAAAGAATTGCGCCACAGCGACTGGCCACCCTCCAAGCCGTCACCCGCGGCCGCCGCACCCACGCCGTAAGCTCTCCCCACGCCCCCGGGAGTCCTTTCCCAGCCTCGCCCGCTTCAGGCGGGTACCTTTCTCACCACCATGATGCGTCCGAACCTGTTTTTCGCCCTCAGCCTCGCCCTGCTCGCCCCTGCGGTCACCTCCTGCGGCGGCGACGCCACGCCCGCCGAGAACGTCACCGCCGGCTCGACCGCGCTCGGCAAGAGCGACTGGAAGGCCGCCCGCGAGAGCTTCGACAAGGCCCTCGCCGCCCTCCCGGCCACCGACCCCGCCTACAAGAGCGCCAAGCTCGGCCAGGTCGAGGCCCTGATCCAGCTCGAGCCCGAGAAGGCGAAGAGCGAGTTCCTGGCCTTCGCCACCGCGCAGGGCTCGGCGGCCAGCTCGAAGGACTGGCGCAACGTGATGAGCAAGCTGACGGCCAAGGCCAAGTTCAAGGAAGCGATCGCGATCCTCGAGGCCGGCCTGAAGCAGCACCCCGGCGACGGTGACATCAAGGCCATGGGCGACGCGATCAAGGTCGCCGCCGAGAAGGCCGGCGACAGCGAAGCGCTGGGCAGCCTCGCGGGACTCGGCTACCTGTAACGGCCGACCAACTGACCTCACACGAGAGCGCTTTCGCCGCGGCGGAGGCGCTCTCGCGCTTTGGGGAGCCGGGCACCGCGGCCCAGCCGGAGCCCTCTGGCGCGCGGGGACGGGGCGCGTGATGCTCCGAGCCCATGAGCGAACAGAATCAGCCTGCGGAGAAGGTCCGTGCCCCCGGAATGCTGCTCGCGATCTATGGCGGGCTGTCGATCCTCCTGGGGCTGGCGGGGATCGTCATCTCGATCATCGGGATGCCGCTGCAGCAGCAGCTGCTCGAGTCCTTCGCCGAGAGCGGCCAGGAGCTGCCGCCCGCGCTCGCGCCGCTCCTGAACAGCGGGCTGCTCGGCGCCGCGGGAGCGATCGGCATCGTGCTCGACATCGCCAAGACGGCGCTGTCGGGTTACGTGCTGTGGGGCGGGCTGCAGATGATGAAGCGGCGCAACCACGGTGCCTGCATGGGCGCGGCGATCGTGGCGATGCTCCCCTGCACGGGCGCCGGATGCTGCTGCGTACTCGGCCTGCCGATCGGCATCTGGGCGATCATGGTGCTCAACCGCGCCGACGTGCGCTCGTCCTTCGGGCTGTCGAACTCGAACTGACGCGGGTCCGACGCGTCGGGCTGGAACCGACGCGCGTCAGTTATCGCCTTGGAGCAGGTTGCCGAGCAGGCCACCTTGCTCCTTGCGACCGCCGGCGGCGGCCATCAAACGGCCGGCGAGGCGCGAGAACGGCAGCGTCTGCAGCCACACGCGGCCAGGCCCGCGCAGCGCGGCGAAGAACAGGCCTTCGCCGCCGAACAGGAAGCTCTTCACGCCGCGCACCATCTGGATGTCGTAGTCGACCTCGCTCTCCATCGCGACGATGCAGCCGGTGTCGACGCGCAGGGTCTCGCCCTGACCGAGCGTGCGTTCGACGACCGAGCCCGAGGCGTGCAGGAAGGCCGTGCCGCGGCCCTCGATGCGCTGCAGGATGAAGCCTTCGCCGCCGAACAGGCCGGCGCCGAAGCGGCGCGTGAAGGCGACCGAGATCTGCGCGTCGGTGGTCGAGCACAGGTAGGCGTCGCGCTGGCACAGCACGGTGCCGCGCGAGAGGTCGATCGGCAGCACCTTGCCCGGATAGGGCGCGGCGAAGGCGACCGTCGCGGGCGCGGAGCCCTGGTTGGTGAACGTGGTGACGAAGAAGCTCTCGCCGCCGATCATGCGCTTCAGACCCGACAGCACGCCGCCGCCGGTCGTGGTCTCCATCTCGATGCCCGTCTCCATCCACACGAACGCGCCGGGCTCGGCTCGCACGGCGTCACCGCGGCCGAGCCGCACCTGCACGTACTGGAAGTCGTCGCCGTCGATCGAATAGTCGAGCTGGGTGTTCATGGCGTGCAGCAGCGTAGTGGGAACGTCGGGCCCCGCGCCAGTACAGCGCGCCAGCCCGGCGGTTAGCGCAGCACGAGCTCGCTGATCTGCCGCAGGACGCCGCTCGCGCCCGCGTCGGAGAACTCGGCGCGGCGCGGCTTGTCGCCGTCCCAGACCGTGATCGCGCAGCGCATGCCGTCCTGCACGCGCGGGTCGGCGCGTTGCGAGCCCGCGCTGACCTCGCGCGCGGCGTCCGCGAGGCGCCGGGCCTCGGGGATCGTGAGCACGAAGTAGCGCCGCGGCGGATCGCGCTGCGGCGAGCGCCACTCGTCGACGACGACGCCGGTCGGGTAGACGCGCACGACCTGATCGATGCCCGCGATGCCGCCCTTGCGCTCGTACTCGAGGAACGGGCGCGCGGGGAGCACCTCGAAAGGCTGCGGATCGACGCCCGCGGCGGCCTCGGCGATGCGCAGGCGGTAGCGGCCGGGCATCAGGCCCTTCACGTGGCCGACGGCGTCGAAGTGCTGGCGCTCGATCGTCTGCGACGTGCCCTTGGGCGGCGGAGCGGAGATTGGAGTGAGCACGATCGTCGCGGGATCCTCCGGATCGAGCGCGAGCTCGAATCCGACGAACATCCAGTTCGGCGTCGCGTGGTTGCCGCCGACGCGCACCTCGAGCGTCTCGCCCCAGCGGATCTGCGCGGGCAGCGAGAAACGCTCGGTCAGGCAGGCGCGCAGGCCCGGCTTCTCGACGCGCGACGCCGGCGGTTCGGCCCACGGCTCGCTCCATTCGCCGAGCTCGTCGCGCACGCTGCCGTCGGTGAGGTCGACGTAGCGCACTTCCTCGTAGGCGAGCGGAAGCACGAGGTACGGCTGCGGGCCGAGCGAGGTCTCGCCCCAGTCGAGGCGCGGGCCCATGTCTGCGAGCCACGGGTGCGAGTCACCGCGCGGCAGTCGGCTGCGGTCGACGGCGAGCTGCGTCGACGAGAGCTCGGCCACGCGCTCGCCCATGCGCCAGACGCTGACGAGCGAACGCGCTTCGCTGTACTCACGATCGAGCGCGACGAAACTCAGGCCGTCGTCGCTGAGGAAGTGCCAGCGCGGCGTGTCGCGGTGCGGGTAGCTGCAGCTCCACACCGCTTCCGTCGGCGCCTCGGGCCAACGCGCGTGCACCTCGAGGCGCCAGCGCGCGAGCGTGTCGGCGACGCGCTCCTGGCCGGGCGCGCGCGCGATCGACGCACGAAACAGGCCGGAAGTGGAATCCACGGTGACGGGCGCGAGCTGCGCCACGAGCAAGGCTACGGAGGTGAGCAAGGGTCAGGCCTTCTCGTCCGGGCCCTTGAGCTTGTCGTTCGCCGACTTGAACAGGTCGTCGAGGCGCGAGCGCTTGTCGCGCTCCTTCTGCAGCAGGTCGTCGAGCCGGCTCGGGGCTTCGTCGGAGCGGGTTTTCACGCGCCCCAGCGCCTGATCCCAGTCCTTCTCGCCCAGCTTGGGCTTGCCGGCGATGTCGACTTCCTCCTTCGGCCGCGCGCGAAGCACGGTCTGGGTGCGCACGTCCACGGAAAGCCGCGCGGAGCAGCACGGGCAAGTCACTTCGAATTCCTTGGTGTCCATCGGGCCTCTTCCGGTCGTCTCGCGCCGCGGATTCCTTGAGGCTCGGGCATGTTCGCGCGCGGGACCCGAGATGTCACCGGCATGGACGGAACGGCCCGCTCCGACGAGGGCGGCGATGAAACGTTCGAGAAAAATACGACGAAAAGCAGCCCCGCCTACGCCTCAACTGGCGTAGGAGCCCACGTGCAGCCTGACTACTCCAGCGACATGGCGACTCCGAGCACCCGCACCGTTCCTCCGGTCGAAGGTTACGCCCAGCACGTCTCGCGTCAGGAACGCCGACTCGGCTACCTGCTGTGGGTCGTGCTCGCGCTCGTGCTCGTCAGCCTCGGCGTGTGAAATCGCTCGGGCCTTGCGCCTCGATTCGCACACTCCGACGCGGGCGAGCTCGACCCGCTCGCTCAGTACGCCCAGAATCCGCCCACGTAGGGCGGGCAGCGCGTTCCCCAGCGCGACCAGCCAAAGCCCAAGCCACCGCCCCATCCGCCGCCCCAGCCCCAGCCCGGGTAGTACGGCCCGTAGCGATAGCTCCACGGATCCGGGCGGCGCTCGAAGCTCGCCCCGACGATCTTGGAGCTGCCTCCGCAGCGCACCGCGAAGCGCAGGTTGAGGCCGTTGAAGTCGAGACCGCCGTAGGAGCGGCCCGCAGGCAGCGGGAAGGCGACGAGCACCTCGCCCGATTCGCCCGCAGCGAGCTGCGGCGGCACTTCGGGAGAGAGCGCTCCGGCCGGCAGCGTCACGAGATCGGCCGTCGTCACCTGCAGCGAGCCCGCGTCGAGTTGCAGCGGCACGTTCCCGAGGTTCTCGAGGCGCAGCCCGACCTCGACCTGCGCCGGAGCGCCTTCCGACGGCCGGCGAACCCCCACGACCGTCGCGAGCACACGCCCGTTGAGGCCCGTGGCGGAGTCCTCGAGCCGCACCTCCAGCGGCGCCGGGGCGAAGCGTGCGTCGTAGAAGGTCGAGCAGCTCGAGAGGAACAGGCCCACGAGGAGCGAAGCGACGAGGCCAGCGCGATGGAACTTCATGTCTTCCTTTGTGCGCCGAACGGCTCGCAAGTTCCATCCCTTGCCTGTCGGGACGCTCGCGCTACTCGCGAACCGTGGCAAATCTGCGGCGGCGCACGAGGTTCCCCAGCGCGCGGATCCAGGCCGGGTCGTCGTTCAGGCAGGGCACGAACGTCCAGCGCTCTCCCCCGGCCGAGTGGAACACGTGGCCGAGCTCGCGCCGCACCTCGTCGAGGGTCTCGAGGCAGTCGGTCGTGAACGCGGGGCACACGACCGCCACGCGCTTGTGCTGCTTGGCGAGCTCGGGGATCGCCTCGAGCGCGTAGGGCCGCAGCCATTCCTCGCGGCCGAAGCGCGACTGGTAGACCTGCGTCCAGCGCTCGCGCGCGAGGCCGAGCTCCTTCGCGAGCAGGTTCGCGGTGCGCTCGCAGTGCTCGCGGTACGGATCGCCCGCCTGCACGTAGCGCAGCGGAATGCCGTGGAAGCTGAACACGTAGTGCTCGACCTGATCGTCGACGACCATGCGCACGCTGTTTCCCAGCGCCGCGACGTACTCGGGATCGTCGTGGAAAGCCGTCACCACTCGCGGCTCGCTCTCGCCGCGCGCCGCACGCTGGCGCCGCACCTCGTCGACGACGGTGCCCGACGTCGTGCCGCTGTACTGCGGGAACATCGGCACGAGCAGCAGCTCGCCACAGCCCGCCTTCGCCAGCCGCTCGAGCGCGGACAAGATCGTCGGATTGCCGTAACGCATCGCGACCTCGACCTTGTACGTGGGCCCGAGCTCCGCCTGCAGCGCGCGCCCCTGCGCGAGCGAGATCGAGATCAGCGGCGAGCCCTCCTCCGTCCACACGCGCTTGTAGAGCTCCGCGCTCTTCGGGCCACGGAACGGCAGGATCACGCCGTGCAGGAGCGGCAGCCAGAACCAGCGTGGCGCCTGCACCACCGCGGGATCCCCGAGGAATTCCGCGAGATAACGGCGCACGGCGGCCGTCTCCGGCGCGTCCGGCGATCCGACATTGACGAGCAGCACACCGATCGGTTTCACGGGCGCAGACGATACGGAGCCGGAGCGCTTTTTTCTGCCGACAGCGGTTTGCGCGTTCGAAGCTGCCGGAACACTCGGGCCGCCGTCGGCAGCAAGGGTGCGCCGGCTTCGCGCTCGTGCAGCGCTCTCTAGTGGTACAGCAGGCCCGTGCCGTTGCACTCGAGGCAGGTCGTGTACGTGTCGGGCCAGTAGTTGCCGTTGATGTACTGGCCGCGCGACTGCAGCACGAGGCCGCCGCCTCCGCAGAACCCGCACACGGCCGGCGGGAACGGATCGCTGGTGCGCTCGGCGTCCGACCACTGCACGCTCGCTGTGGCCTGCTCGGCGTCGTAGGCCGCCTGCACGGCGGGAACGGCGCTGCGGTCGCCGTTGACGGCCGCGAGGTTGACCCAGTGGATGGCCCGTTCGATGTCGTACACGCCGCTCGAGCGGTCGGCGTAGAGCAGCGCGAGCCGCGTGCGGCATTCCGTGTCCCCATCGCGCGCCGCCGCCTCGAGCAGCGGCAGCGCGGCGACCGGATCGGGAGCGTGCGAGCGGCGGCCGAGGATCGTCACGGTGTCGCCGCCGCGCAGGTACAGCATCCCGAGTTCCTTGACGGACTCGCTGTCGACCCGCGCGGCGCGCGAGAGCCAGTGCACAGTGAGCTCGTAGTCGCGGCGCAGCACGTCGTTGCGCAGCAGCACGAGGCCGAGGTCGCGCTCGCCCGTGGCGAGCCCCACGAGCGCCCGCTGCCAGATCGGCTCGATCTCGACGTGCAGCTGCGCGATGTCGTGCCCCTGCGCCGCGGCCTTCTCGAACCACGCGAAGGCGCGCGCGTGCGACTCCGCATCGTGTTCGCCGGCGAATTCCAGCAGGATGCCGAGCTCGTACTGCGCCGTCGCGTCGCCGAGCTTGGCCGCGCGCTCGCAGTATTCGATCGCGCGCTCGTCGTCCTCGGCCACGCCGGTGCCGTTCGCGAGGCACGCCGCGCACGCGAGCAGGGCCCGCGCGTCCCCCTGCTTCGCCGCGCTCTCGAGGTAGGCGTAGGCGCGCTCGAGATCGACGGGTTGTTCGGCGCCTTCGGTGCAGACCACCGCGAGGAAACGCTGGCCGACGGCCTCGCCACGGGCCTCGGCCTCGCGCAGCGGAGCTTCGACGCGCCGGTATTCCGTCGCCGCGCCGGCTTCCGCCTGTTGCGCCGCGCGCAGGTACCAGTAAGCCGCGTCGACGAGATCCGCCTTGGTGCCGACGCCGGTTTCGCACAGCTGGCCGAGCTGCATCTGGGCGATCCCGTTGCCCGCAGTCGCCGCGCGACGCAGCCAGCGCAGCGCGAGGCGCTCGTCGCGCTCGAGGCCGTAGCCGTTCTTGTAGCAGATCCCGAGCTTCAGCTGGCATTCGTCGTTGCCGAGCTCCGCTCCGCGCCGGAACCAGCGCGCAGCCTCCGCCTGATCGATCGCTACGCCTTCACCGACGAAGTACAGCGCACCGAGATTGCTCTGCGCCGCCGCGAAATCCGCTTCCGCCGCGATGCGCCAGTGTTTCGCCGCGAGCGCACGGTCCTGCGGCACGCCGCGGCCCTCGTAGAACTCGCAACCGAGGTTGTAGCGCGCTTCCGGGTCACCGGCGTCCGCAACGCGCTCGAGCCAAGGAACCGCGAGCGCATGGTCGACCGGCACGCCGCCGATGCCGTGCAGGTAGATCTCCGCGATGCGCTTGGCCGCCGGCAACGATCCGAAGTTCGCGGCGATCTCGTACTCGGGGATCGAGGCCTGCACGTCGAGCGATTCCTTGTACTTGGCGTACTGGAAGAGCTCTTCCGCCGTCGGCGGCACCCACGGAGTCACCTCGTTCGCACCATCGGACTCGCAGGCCGAAAGCAGGAGCAGCAGCGCGGGCAGGATCCAACCGAACAACGAGATGCGGGGGAGCATCGAAGAATGCTGCCCGACGCGGGCGCGCGGCGCAATCGGAGAAATTCCCCGCCGGGCGAGCGCGTCCGCTCACGCTGCGGCGAGCGACGAACTGTGGGCAAGCCTTTCGCAGGCGCGCGCGCGATGCGATCCTCCAGCGCATGGGTCACGCAGCGAACTTCACGTGGCGCGGCTGGGTCACGCGAGCGATTCTGCTCGGCGTCGCGTGCATCGCGGCCTGCGGCGGGCCCGCGGCGCGAATGGAGGCGTCGACACGCGAGCCGGGAGCTCGGCTCGCCATCGATGGACTTGCGCCCCTCGAGCTCGTCGCCATCGAAGCCCACGCGGGAATCGCGTCGTTCTGGATCGCGCGGACCGAGCTCGCGCACGAGCAATACGCCGCCTTCGTGCGCGCCACGGGCTACGACGGCGCCGCGCATCCGAGTTCGAAACCCAGCGAGCCGTTCCTCGACGGCTGGAACGGCGCGTCGCCGCCGTCCGGGCTCGCGTTGCACCCGGTCTGCAACGTGAACGTGCACCACGCGCGCGCCTGGTGCGAGTGGGCCTCGAAGGCGAGCGGGCGGCGCGTGCGACTTCCGACGGACGCGGAGTGGGAGCTCGCGGCACGCGGGCCCGAGGGCCGCGAATATCCTTGGGGCAACCAGTGGGACGCGACGCGCTGCAACTTCGGCGACTACGTCTCGGGCGACAGCTTCGGCGGGCTCGACGGTTTCGCGGAGGCGGCCCCGGTCGGTTCGTTCCCCAGCGGCGCGACTCCCGAGGGCGTGCTCGATCTCGCCGGAAACATCTGGGAGTGGACCGAAGAAGGACACTTGCGCGGCGGGCCGTGGTGCCTGAAGCCGCCGGAGATGCGCAGCGCGGTGATCGCCCGCGAGGATCCCGAGCGCGCCGACGACAAGTTCGGCTTCCGCATCGTCGTCGAGCGCTGAGGTTCTCGTCTGACGTTCGTGCCCGTGGGTTCGACGCGGACGCGTCGCGCGAGTGGAGCCAACGTGCTCAGCGCACCCAGGCGAGCCAGGCGCGCTCGAGCGCGGCGAGATCGACGCCCTCGAGCGCGAGTTTCGTCGCGATCGCGGGATCGTGCGAGCTCTTCCACTCGGTCCAGTACAGGCGCGGAATGTCGGCCCAGCGCGGCTGGAAACCGTCGGTTTTCGTGCCCAGCCGCAGGAAATCGTGCAGCGAGCCACCTTCGGCCCAGACCTCGCCGCCATCGACGTGGAGGTCGTTGTTGCCGTTGTATTCGCCCGACTCGAACCGAAAGAGGCGCTCGAGCGGAACGTAGCAGTCGAATCCCGGCTTCGTCATCTCGCGCACGAGCTGCACGAAGTCGTCGCGCCGCGCGGGCACGAGCTTCTTCGCCTTCAGCGTGTAGCTCGAATAGTGCATCTGCAGGCCGTTCAGGAACCACGGCGCGTGGCCACCGGGGCCGCCGCGCAGGTCGATGTATTCGGCGACGACGACGCTCTGCAGCGCGCGCTCGACGACGCGCTGGCCGTGGGTCGCGTCGCTGACGTACAGGTGCAGCGAAGCATCGCTCGTGCGCCAGAAGGCGCTGTCGACGCCGTTGCCGCCGGCGGTGCGGTAATTCGGCTCGGACGAGTAGAGGTAGAGCGTGCTCCGCGTGCGCTCCCACTTCGTGTCGGGCTTCGGCGGATCGAGGTCGCGCTCGACCTGCCGCAGCACCAGCGCCGCGCGCTCGGCGAGCTCGCGCGCGAGCTTCGCGTCGGCGAAATCGCGCAGGACGAAGTAGTCGTCCGCCACTTCGAGCTTCCAGCCCGACTCGGTCGCCACGAGGGCCTTGAGGCGTTGCTCGCGGGCCTCGGACGTTTCCTTGCGCAGGTCGACCGGTGCCTGAAACCCCACGAGGGCCGGAAGAAGCGCGAGCAGGATCAACGCGGGGAGCCGCATGGCAGGGCTAGCGTACGCGGGCCGTCAGGTCACGCGCGCCGGAGTCGCTCGGCTCACTTGGCGGTCGTGCGCGCGGCCTGCACCTCGATGGCGCGCGCGAGTTCGCGCTCGAGGTCGGCGGAGGTGAAGGGCTTGGAGATGAAGCCCTCGACGTCGAGCTCGCGCGCGAGCTGCTCGAGGTGCGTCGTGGCGTGGCCGCTCATCAGCACGATCGCCGGCGGCGAGGCGAGGCGCCGCAGCGCGCGCACGACATCGCGGCCATCGAGCGTCGGCAGCGTGAGGTCGACCAGCGCGACACGTCCGGGGCCGGAACCGAAGCTCGCGAGCGCACGTCCGATCGAGTCGAGGTCCGTCGCGGTCGCGGCCGTGTGGCCACGGGCGCCGAGCGCGCGCACGAGGAAGTCGCGCACGTCGGCCTCGTCGTCGACCACGAGCACCTGCAGGCGCGGCACGCGGCGGGGCAACGCGGCGCCGACGCGCTCGGCCGGGCCGGTCTCGCTGAGCGGGGCGCCGCTGCGCGGGAACAGCAGGCGGAAGCTCGTTCCGCCGCCGGCCTTGCTCGTGACCGCGATCACCGCGCCGTGGCGGCGCATCACGCCGAACACCACTGCCAGGCCGAGGCCACGGCCGGGGAAGCGCGTGCTGAAGAACGGGTCGAAGATGCGCTCGACGAGCTCGGGGCTCATGCCCTCGCCGTCGTCGGAGACTTCCAGCACGACGAACTCGCCCGGACGCAGCTCGCCGCGCACCTGCACGCCCGGCAGGCCGAGCAAGACCTCGGCGCGCAGCGGAGTTTCCTGCGCGAAAGCGGCCTGCGGCAAGCTCAGGCGGCTCGCGCGCAGCTGGACGTGGCGCGCCTTGGCGTCGCGCGCGTTGACGACCAGGTTGAGCACCGCCTGCTCGAGCTGCGAGCGCGCGCCGTCGACGACGAGCAGCTCCGGCGACAGGTCGCTCGTCACCTCGACGCCGCTGCCGACCGCGGCCCGCAGCACCGGCTCGATCTCGCGCAGCAGGCGTGCGAAGTCGACCGGCGCGAGCTCGACGCGCTCGCCGCCGGCGTAGGTCTGCAGCTGCGCGCACAGGCGCGCGGCTCGCTCGCCCGCACCGGTGATCGCGCCGAGCAGCTGCAGCCGCCGCGGGTCGCGCTCGTCGAGCTCCAGCAGCTCCGCGTTGCCCATCACGCCGACCATCAGGTTGTTGAAGTCGTGCGCGATGCCGCTCGCGAACAGGCCGAGGCTCTCGGTGCGCTCGATCTGGCGCATGCGTTCCTCGAGCGCCTCGCGCGCGCGCACGGCGTTCTCCGCGCGCTCGATCTCGACCTGCAGGCGCCGGTTGGCGAGGATCAGGCGCCGGCGACTGCGCAGCGCGAGCACGACGCCGAACGCCAGCACCCCGAGCGACCCGTAGCCGACGCCGCGCAACAGGCTCGCGCGCTGTTCCTCGCGGTCGCGACCGGCCTCGCGCACGTGGTGCTCGTCCTCGATGCGCTGGCGCTGCGCGCTCAGCACTTCCTCCTGCAGCGCCCCGTAGTTGCCCCACATCGCCACCTGCGACTGGCGCCACTGCTCCATGTCGTCGGTGAGCTCAAGCACGAGCTCCGCGTCGCGGAGCGAGACGGCGAGGTTGAAGCGCGTCTCGAGCAGCGAGCCGTCGACGGTCGGCATGCCGAGCCCCTCGACGCGTCCGCCCGCCTCGTCGAGCAAGGCCGCCGCCTCGTCGAGCCGCCCGCTCTCGATCAGGATCTGGCTCGCGATCTGGTAGTAGGCCGCGACGACGACGACGAAACCACCCTGCTCGGCGAGGGCGAGAGCCTCGTTCAGGTGCTCGAGCGCGCGCACGGAGTCGTTGCGCTCGTCCTCGATGCGCGCCCGTTCGGTGACGACGCTGATCTCGGTGCGCAGGTCGCCCAGCTGGCGCGCGAGCTCCCGCACCGCGTCGAGCCGCGTGGCCTTCTGCTCGTAGTCGAGCTCCTCGCGCAGGTGCAGGTAGTCGTGCAGGCTGCACCAGGCCGCCCGCGAGGCGAGCGCGGGGTCGTCGGCGAGCAGCTCGAGCTCGGCCGTCACCTCCGCATCGAGCGCCCCACCGATGTCGTCGGTGATGTGGTGCATGCAGGACACGGCCAGCATGCGCGGGAAGAGCGGGCCGCCGCTGGGAACGGCCTCGAGGGCGGCGACCGCGGACTTGAGCTCCTCGTAGGGATCGTCCGCGTTGCAGGCCGCCGCCGAGCGCGCGGTGAAGTAGTGGCCACGCAGGGCGGGAGAAGTCCGGTCCGACGGCGGCTGCGAGCTCCACTCGAGCCAGTCCTGGTGCGTGCGCGCCGCCGTCGGACCCTGCAGCGAGGAGGCCGAGAGCAGCGCGAGCATGGCCGCGACCGAACGCCGGTCGGGGTCGCCGTCGCGGACGGCGTCGACGAGCTCGACCGAGGTGCGCAGGGCCCGGCTCACGTCCCATTCGAGCTCATGGCGCGCCTGCTCGAGGCCGAGCTCGAACCAACGCGGATCCGCGTGCGGCAAGCCGGCCCGGACCTCGGCGATCGAGCGGGCCGCGACGGATTGCGCCGATGCCAAGGGCACGAAGCACAGCGCAGCCATCAGGAGGGGGGCGACCCGATGCATGGCGCCATCCTACGGGCCCCCATAGGCCTTCCAAGCAGCACGAGAGCGCAGATTTGCGCCCAAGTGCGTAGGAAAGAACTCCCACATGCGTACTCCGGGACAAAACGCGGGAAATTCCCGAGGGCATGACAGACCCATGACAAAAAGACCCCGGCGGGGCTCTACCTTGCGCTCGTCATGGAACGCATCGGGATCGTGGGCCTCTCGCTCCAGGAAACCGACGTCGCCGGGCTCGAGCGGCTGCACCGCCCGTCGCCCGAGCGGCTCGAGCTTTTCGCGCGGGAGCTGGCGGACGAGCTCGGAGCCAGCGAGCTGGTGTACCTCGCCACCTGCAACCGGATCGAGGTGATCTTCGCGCGCGAGCTGGGGCACCTGCCGACGGCGGCCGACCGCGAGCTGGTCGCGCGGCTGTTCGAGCTCGCCCCGGGCGAGCCGGTGCGCGAACGCCTGCACCTGCACGCCGGCCGCGACGCGGTGCGCCACCTGTTCCGCGTCGCCTGCTCGCTCGATTCGGTCGTGCTCGGCGAGGACCAGATCCTGGCGCAGGTGCGCGACGCGTGGGCCCGCAGCGAGCGCTCCGGCCTCGTCGGGCGGCTGCTCGGGGGTCTGTTCGAGCACGCCTTCCAGATCGGCAAGCAGGTGCGCACCGAGACGGACCTCTCGCGCATCCCGGTGTCGGTGGTGAGCATTGGCCTCGAGGAGATCGCGCGCCACTTCAAGGACGCGATGCCGCGCGTCGCGCTGGTCGGAGCCGGCGCGATGGCGGAGCTCGTGACCAAGAATGCGCCGGAGCACGGCGTCAAGCTCGCGGCGATCGCCAACCGCACCCGCGCGCGCGCCGAGCGGCTCGCGACGACCTGCGGGGCGCAGGCGCTGACGCTGGACGAGCTGTTCGACGACCGCGGCGGCTTCGACGCGTTCATCACGGCGACCTCGATGCCCGGGTACGTGTTCGAGCGCGACACGCTGCTCGCCTTCGCCGCGCGCACGCCGCTCGGCCGCCCGCTGGTCGCGATCGACCTCGCCGTGCCGCGCGACGTCGAGCCGGTCGAGCACGCCAAGGTCGAGGTGATCGACATGGAACGCCTGCGTGGCGCCGCCGAGGGCAACCGCGCCCTGCGCGCCGCCGCCGCGTCGCAGGCCGAGGGCCTGATCGAGCGCAAGCTGGATTCGTTCGTCCGGCGCGCGACGCAGTCGGCGATCAACGAGACGATCGCCGAGATGCGCAGCGAGTCGGAAAGCGTGTTCGAGAAGGAGCTCTCCCAGCTGTTCGTGGGGAAGCTCTCCCATCTGGAGGCCGCCGATCGCCGCGCGATCGAGCACTGGGCGCGCACCGCCTTCGGGCGCGTGTCGCACGTGCCGATCAGCGCGATCAAGCGCCTCGCCAACGACAAGTCGCTGTTCGGCAACGCGAACGGCGCGGAAGGTGCTGCTTGAAGATTCGCATCGCGACGCGCGGGTCGGAGCTCGCGCTGTGGCAGGCCCACTACACGAAGTCGAAGCTCGAGGGCGCGGGCGCGACGGTCGAGATCCTCGTGCTCAAGACGCGCGGGGACCTGATCGACAACGTCCCGCTGTCCAAGGTCGAGGGAAAGGCCTTTTTCACGGCGGAAATCGAGCGCGCACTGCTCGACGGCGACGCGGAGGTCGCCGTGCACAGCCACAAGGACCTGCCGACGGAGATGACGCCGGGCCTCGTGATCGCGGCGGTGCCGCCGCGCGCGACGCACAACGAGCGCCTGCTCGTGCGGCCGGACGCGCTCGACGAGAGCGCCGCGTTCCTGCCGCTCAAGCGCGGCGCACGCGTCGGCACGAGCGCGCCCCGGCGGCTCGAGCAGCTGCGCACGCTGCGGCCCGACCTCGTGGTGCTCGACCTGCGCGGCAACGTGCCGACGCGCGTGCGCAAGGCGCGCGAGGGCCAGTACGACGCGGTGGTGCTCGCCGCGGCGGGCCTCGATCGCCTCGAGCTCTCGACCGAGGGCCTCGTGCCCGTCGACCTGCCGATCGAGCTGTTCGTGCCCGCGCCCGCGCAGGGTGCGCTCGCGATCCAGACGCGCTCCGACGACCGCGCGACCTACGACTTCGTGCGCCGCGTGATGCACGACGAGGGCACGGAAGTGGCCATCGCCGCAGAACGTTCGCTGCTCTCGGGCGCGGGTGGTGGTTGCAGCCTGCCGCTCGCCGCCGCGGTGCAGCGCCACGCGGCCGGTTATGTCGCCTACGGCTTCCTCGGCGCGGGCCACCCGGCCGGCACGGCGCACGCGCGCTGGGTCGTCGCCAAGGGAGCCTCGCCGCGCGAAGCGATGACGACGGTGCTCGGCCACCTCACGGCGGGACACGCGACCGGCGCCGGGCCGCTCGGTGGCTTGCGTGTCGCGCTCGCGGGCTCCGCGCACGATGGTTCGCAGCTCGCGGAACGGCTCGCGGCGCTCGGTGCGCGCGTCGTGACCGAGCGCGTGATCGAACTCGAGCCGCTCGCGGGCGTCGACCTCGCCGGTTTCGTCGCGAAAGCGCGCTCCGGCGACGTGATCGCGGTCACCAGCCGCCAGGCGGCGCGGATGCTCGCGGGCTGCAAGGTGCAGGACGGCGTGCGTTTCGCCGCGGTCGGCCACTCGACGGCGCGCCAGCTCAAGGAGAGCGGCTTCGAGGCGAGCTGGACCGGCGACGGCGGCGCGCGCGAGCTCGGCCACAAGCTCGAAATCACCGGGAAAAACAGCGTTTTCTGGCCGTGCGCGGCCGAGGCGCTGCCGGAGCTCGAGGAAGCGCTGAAGGAACGCGGCATCGCGCTCTCCAAGCTCGCGATCTACCACACGCGCGTCGTCAAGGGCGCGCAGCTGTCGAGCGACGTCGACGTGCGCGTGTACATGAGCCCCTCGGCGGTCGAAGCCGGCCTCGCGTGGGAACGCGCGAATCCCGGCCGCGCCACCGAACGTTTTGCGCTCGGCCACTCGACCGCGAAGGCGCTCGAGGCCGCCGCACTGCCCGCGCGCGCGCCCGGCTGCTCGAGCGCCCCGATCACCGACGAGCTCGTCGCCGAGCTCTCTCGTCTCGTCCGCAAAACCGTGAGCCAACGATGAAGATCCGCCCCCGCCGACTCCGCACCACCGCCACCCTGCGCGAGGCCGTCGCCGAGACGCAGTTCCGCGTGAACCAGCTGATCCAGCCGCATTTCGTGATCGACGACGTTCGATGGAGCACGGCCACTGCGGCGTCCTGAAGGACGGCAAGGTGCTCAACGACGAGACGCTGCCGATTCTCGCGGCGATGGCGCTCGCGCACGCCAAGGCCGGCGCCGACATCGTCGCCCCGAGCGACATGATGGACGGCCGCGTCGCCGCGATCCGCGCGACGCTCGACGCCAGCGGCCACAGCGACACGACGCTGATGAGCTACTCGACCAAGTTCGCCTCGGCCTTCTACGGGCCGTTCCGCGAGGCCGCCGACAGCGCGCCGAAGTCCGGCGACCGCAAGAGCTACCAGATGGACCACCGCAACGCGCGCGAGGCACTGCGCGAGAGCCTGCTCGACGAGCAGGAAGGTGCGGACATCCTGATGGTCAAGCCCGCGCTCTCCTACCTCGACATCATCCGCACGATCAAGGATCGCACGCTGGTCCCGCTCGCCGCCTACAACGTGTCGGGCGAGTACTCGATGGTGAAGGCCGCGGCGGCGAACGGCTGGATCGACGAGAAGCTCGTCGTGCGCGAGATCCTCAACTCGATGTTCCGCGCCGGTTCCGACCTCGTGATCAGCTACCACGGCCGCGAGGCGCGCGAGAAGGGCTGGATCTGATGCATCCGTTGCTCGAACGCGCCAAGAAGGTGATGCCGGGCGGGGTGTCGAGCCCCGTGCGCGCCTTCCTCGCGGTCGGTGGCGAGCCGCCGATCGTCGCGAAGGCCCGCGGTGCGGAAGTCACCGACGTCGACGGCCGCGTCTACACCGATCTCGTCGGTTCCTGGGGACCGATGATCCTCGGCCATTCGCATCCGGCGGTGGTCGAGGCGATCACGCGCGCGGCGCAGGACGGCCTGAGCTTCGGTGCGACGTGCGAGCGCGAGGTGATGCTCGCCGAAGCCGTGTTGTGCCGCTTCCCGTGGGCGGACAAGGTGCGTTTCGTCTCGACGGGCACCGAGGCGGTGATGAGCGCGGTGCGCCTCGCGCGCGGCGCCACCGGACGCAGCCGCATCGTCAAGTTCGAGGCCTGCTACCACGGCCACGCGGACAGCCTGCTGGTCAAGGGCGGCTCGGGGCTCGCGACGCTCGGCATCCCGTCGTCCGCGGGTGTGCCGCCGGTGCTGGCGGAGCTCACCGAGGTGCTGCCGCTCGACGACGAGCAGGCCGCGGACGAGCTTTTTGCCGCAAAAGGCAAGGAAATCGCGTGCGTGATCATCGAGCCGCTGCCGGCGAACTCCGGCCTGCTCGTGCAGCGTCAGGAGTTCCTCGAGCACCTGCGCAAGCTCACGCGCGCGCACGGTTCGCTGCTCATCTTCGACGAGGTCATCAGCGGCCTGCGCGTCGCGATGGGCGGCATGACGGAGCTCACGAAGATCGAGCCCGACATCGTCACGCTCGGCAAGATCGTCGGCGGTGGCATGCCGGTCGGCGCGTACCTCGCCAAGGACGCGCTGATGACGCAGGTCGCGCCGCTCGGACCCGTGTACCAGGCCGGCACGCTGTCGGGTAATCCCGTGGCGATGGCGGCGGGACTCGCGACGCTCAAGCTGCTCGAGGACCGCAAGGTCTACGCCGAGCTCGACCAGAAGGGCGCGACGCTGCAGAAGGGCTTCCAGGCTTCGCTCGATCGCCATGGCGTGCCCGCGACGGTCGCGCGCGTCGGCTCGATCCTGTGGCTCAGCCTGCAGAAGGGCCCGGCGCCGCGTGCGTGGCACCAGGTCGAGACCTCGGGCGCGAAGCTCTACGGTCGTTTGCACCGCAACCTGATGCGCGAGGGCCTGTGGATGGCGCCGAGCGCCTTCGAGGTCGCGTTCGTCTCGCTCGCGCACGCGCCCGAGCACCTCGAGCGCGCGAACGCGGCGTTCGATCGCGCGCTCGCCGCCACGGTGAAGGAAGGCTGACGTGGACTCCACCCGTCGCAAGCTCTACTCGTACGTCGCGGTCGTCGCGCTGTACCTGCTTGTGTTCGGGTGGTGGCTGTTCTTCTTCTACCACCAGAGCGATTTCCTGCTGCGCAAGGTGACGGCGCAGGGCGTGACGGTGCCCGGCGACGTCGAGGGCGCGCTGCGCACCGCGACGGACGAGAGCATGCGCATGTTCGTGTTCGAGGGCGGCTTCCTCGGGCTGCTGCTGCTCGCGAGCGTCGCGCTCGTCGTGCGCTCGCTGCAGAAGGAGCTCGCAGTGCACCGCCAGCAGCGCAACTTCCTCTCTGCGGTCACGCACGAGCTCAAGAGCCCGATCGCGTCGGCCAAGCTGTACGTGGAGAGCCTGCAGCTCGGCCGCGCCGAGGGCGAGAAGCGCGAGCGTTACCTGCGGCACGCGCACCAGGACCTCGACCGGCTCCAGAAGATGGTCGAGAGCCTGCTCGCGACCGCGCGCATGACGACGACCGGTCCCGACGTGCAGGTGCGCGAGCTCGACCTCGCCGGGGAGGCGCGCGAGATCGCCGCCGAGCTCGGGCACGACCCGCAGACGTCGACGGCGAAGCTCGAGCTCGAGCTCGCCGGGCCGCTCCCGGTGCGGGCCGATCCGCTCGCGCTGCGCACGATCCTGCGCAACCTCGTGTCGAACGCCGTCAAGTACGCCGGGCCCGCCCCGCGCGTGAAAGTCAAGGTTGAACGCCGCGGCCGCGAGGCCCTGCTCGTGGTGCGAGACTTCGGTCCGGGGTTGAAGGGCGCCGATCCGCGCCGCATCTTCGACGCCTTCGTACGCGGTGGCGACGAGAACGTGCGCACGCGGCCGGGTGTCGGGCTGGGACTGTTCCTGGTGGCCGAGCTCGCCCGCGCCCAGGGCGGTGACGCCCGTGCCGTCACGGGCCTCGAAGGCGGCGGTTTCGCCGTCGAAGTCACGCTGCCCGCGTCGGGAAAGGACAGTCAATCGTGAGCGCGGAGAAACTGGTCGTCGTCGAGGATGAGGAGCACCTCGCCGAGGTGATCGCGGACAATCTCGAGCTCGAGGGCTACGAGGTCGAGGTGGTCATCGATGGCTTGGCGGCGCTCCAGCGGCTGCGGCGCGAGCCCGCGCCCGCGCTGGTGCTGCTCGACGTGATGCTGCCGGGCATGGACGGCTTCACGATCTGCGAGACGCTGCGCCGCGAGGGCCACAACATGCCGATCCTGTTCCTGACCGCGCGCAGCGGGCTCGACGATCGCGTCAAGGGCCTCGAGCTCGGTGGCGACGACTTCATGGCGAAGCCGTTCGACCTGCGCGAGCTGATGCTGCGCGTGCGCGCGATCCTCAAGCGCGCCACGTGGTTCAACGGCCCGTCGCCCGTCGGCGACGTGCTCGCGCTCGGCCCCGCGCGCGTCGACTTCAAGCGCTTCCTCGCCATCGTCGACGGCCGCGAGATCCAGCTCTCCGAGAAGGAGACGATGATCCTGCGCTGCCTCGCGGAAAAGCCCGGCGAGGTCGTCGCGCGCGCCGAGATCCTCGAGCGCGTGTGGGGCTACGACGCTTTCCCGACCGAACGCACGATCGACAACTTCATCGTGCGCCTGCGCCGCCTGCTCGAACCCGATCCCCAGTCCCCGCGCTACATCCACACCGTGCGCGGCACCGGCTACCGACTCACGCCATGAAGTCCCAAGAACGCCTGCTGATGCGCGCCCTGCGGCGCGAGAAGACCGAACGCGCTCCCGTCTGGCTGATGCGCCAGGCCGGCCGATACCTGCCCGAGTACCGCGAGGTGCGCAAGCAGGCCGGCGGCTTCATGGAGATGATCCGCGAGCCCAAGTACGCCGCCGAGGTCACGATCCAGCCGATCCGCCGCTACGGCATGGACGCGGCGATCCTGTTCAGCGACATCCTCGTGCCGCTCGAGGCGATGGGCATGAAGCTCATCTTCGACGACCACGGGCCTTCGCTCCCGATTCCCGTGCGCGACCGCAAGGCGATCGACGCGCTGCGCGTGCTCGATCCGGCGCAAACGATGGGCTTCGTCGGTGAGGCGCTGCGCCTCACGCGCGCCGGCCTGCCCGACGAGACCACGCTGCTCGGCTTCTGCGGAGCGCCGTTCACGCTGGCGAGCTACGCCGTCGAGGGCGGCACGTCGAAGCAGTTCAGCTTCCTGCGGAAGATGATGTACCTCGACTTCGCGAGCTACTCCGTGCTGATGGACAAGCTCGCCGCGCAGGTGATCGCGCACATGAAGTTCCAGGTCGCGAGCGGCGCCGAGGCGGTCGTGCTGTTCGACACGTGGGCGGGCTCGCTCACTCGCGCCGACTACCAGAAGTACGCCGCGCCGTGGACCAAGCGCGTCGTCGACGGCCTCGCCGGCGTCGCGCCGCGCGTGCTTTTCGCCGGGGAATCCGGCCATTTCCTCGACGACCTGTTCGCCTTTGGAGCCGAGGGCGTCGCGCTCGACCACCGCACCTCGATCGGCGAGGCCTTCACGCGCGCGAACGGCCGCTGCGCGCTGCAGGGCAACTTCGATCCGGCGGCGCTGTTCGCCGCGCCCGACGAGGTCTTCCGCCGCACCAACGCGCTGCTCGACGAGGTCGGCGGGCGGCCCGGCCACGTGCTCAACCTCGGGCACGGCGTGTTCAAGGACACCGACCCCGAATGTGTCGGCGCGTTCGTGCGCGCCGCGAAGGAGCGCGCGAGATGAAGACCGCGGAACTGCGCGTCGACGAGGAGCTGATCCTGCGCATGTCGGGCGCGGGGCCGCGCTACACCTCGTACCCCACCGTGCCCGAGTGGCACGACTTCGGCGACGCCGACGCACGCGCGGCGCTCGTGCGCGCCTCGGCCAAGCCCGACGAGCCGCTGTGCATCTACGTGCACCTGCCGTTCTGCGCGCGCATGTGCCTGTTCTGCGGCTGCACAGTCGAGATCACGCGCCGCCAGGGCAAGGTCGACAGCTACCTCGCGGCGATCGAGAAGGAAGTCGCGATGACCTGCGCGCTGCTCGGAAAGCGCCGCAAGATCGCGCAGATCCACTGGGGCGGCGGCACGCCGACGCACCTGAAGCCCGAGGAGCTGCGCCGCCTGTACGGCATCCTCTCGAGCCACTTCGAGATCGAGAAGGGCGCCGAGATCTCGATCGAGGTGCACCCGCACGTCACGAGCTTCGAGCAGATCGACACGCTGGTCGAGCTCGGCTTCAACCGCGTCTCGATGGGCGTGCAGGACCTCGACCACCACGTGCAGGAGGTCATCCACCGCGACCAGACGACCGAGGAGACCGAGAACCTCGTCGCCCACTGCCGCAAGCGCGGCATCGGCGGCATCAACCTCGACTTGATGTACGGCCTGCCTGAGCAGACCGAAGCGACGTTCGCGGCCACGCTGCAGACGATCGCGCGCATCAAGCCCGACCGGCTCGCGGTGTACGGCTACGCGCACGTGCCGTGGCTCAAGCGCCACCAGACCGCGCTCGAGCGTTACCGCCTGCCGACGGCGCCCGAGCGCGCGCGACTGTTCTTCGTGGCGATCGACGAGCTCTCGAAGGCGGGCTACGAAGTGATCGGCCTCGACCACTTCGCGCTCAAGACCGATGCGCTCTACCGCGCGCTCGAGTCCGACACGCTGCACCGCAACTTCATGGGCTACACGACACATCCCGCCGAGGAGATGCTCGCCTTCGGCATGAGCTCGATCGGCGACTTCGGCGGCGCGTTCGTGCAGAACAACCACGACACGAAGAGCTACGAGGCCGCGATCAATTCCGGCCAGTTCTCCGCGATGAAGGGCATGGTGCGCAGCGCCGAGGACGACCTGCGCCGCGCCGTGATCCAGTCGCTCATGTGCGGCATGCGCCTCGACCTCGACGAGATGGAGGCGCGCTGCGGCGTCAAGGATCTCGCGACGCACTTCGCGCGCGAGCTCAGCGAGCTGCAACCGCTCGCGGACCAAGGTTTCTGCACGATTTCCGGCCGCCGCGTCGATGTCGCGCCGCGCGGCCGCCTGTTCCTGCGGCACCTCGCGATGGTGTTCGACGAGTACCTGCGCAAGAAGAAGGCCGAAGGGCCGCGCTTCAGCAAGACGATCTGACGGAACGGACTCTCCATGGTCACCACGCTCGACACAGTCGTCGTCGGTGCCGGCATCTCCGGCCTCGCCTACGCGCACGCGCGCGGGCCCGAAGCGGAAATCGTCGTGCTGGAGGCGGCTGCGCGGCCAGGTGGGCTGGTGCAGACCGAGCGCGGCGGGCCGAATGGCCAGTGGCGCTACGAGGTTGGGCCGGAGTCGCTGCGTTTCGAGGTGAAGGGCGGGCTCACGGACATGCTGGGCGAGCTCGGCCTCGCGGCGCACAAGCCGCCGGGATCCGCCGGGCAGCGCTTCCTCGTGTGCAAGGGGCGGCTCGTCGATGCGCCGCTCGCGCCGCACAAGTTCCTGATGTCGCCGCTGATGACGCTGCGCGGCAAGCTGCGCATGGCGATGGAGCCCTTCCGCGATCCGAAGGTCGGCAACGACGGCTCGGTGGCCGAGTTCGTGCGCCACCGCATCGGGCAGGAAGCGCTGGACGCGATGCTCGATCCGCTGGTGAGCGGCATCCACGCCGGCGATCCCGAGCAGCTCTCGATGCGCGCCTGCTTCCCGCGTCTCGTCGATCTCGTCGAGGCCCACGGTGGCCTGTTCAAGGCGCTCTTCAAGACTCGCGGCGAGCCTGCGCCGAGCGTGATGAAGCCCGAAGGCGGCTGCCAGTCGGTCACCGACGCGCTCGCTCGCAAGCTCGGCTCGCGCGTGCGCCTCTCGACTCCGGTGAGCTCGATCGCGCGCGACGGCGAGCGCTGGCGCGTCACGAGTCCCGCCGGCGAATTCTCCGCGCGCCGCGTCGTGCTGGCGGTGTCCGCCCCCACGGCCGCACGCCTGCTCTCGGGCCTCGCGCCCGACCTCGCGCGCATCGTCGGCACGATCCGCTGCGAAAACGTCGTGTCCTGCGTGCACGTGCGGCGCCGCGAGGACGTCGGCCACTCGCTCGCGGGCTTCGGCTACCTCGTCGCCTCGCGCGAGAAGCTGCACCACCTCGGCACGCTGTTCAGCTCGTCGATCGCTCCCGACGCCTGCGATCCCGGTCACGTCGTGCTGCGCACGCTGATCGGCGGCTCGCGCCACGCGGACCTGATCGACGCGAGCGAGGCGGAGCTGCTCGGCATCGTCCGCGACGAAGTCGGTCGGTTGCTCTCGCTCAAGGGCGAGCCCGTCTTCACTGCGATCCAGCGCTGGCGCGCGACGCTGCCGCGCTTCGACCTCGACCATCCTGCGCGGGTCAGGGCGATCGAGAACGCGACGCCGCCGGGGCTGGGCCTCGCGGGCAACTGGCTCAAGGGCATCGGCGTCAACCACCTCGCCGCCTCCGCGCGCGAGCTCGCCGCGAGCCACGCGAAGGCCTGAAATCCCGAGGAAAACGAAGCTCCCCCGCCACGAGCACGGGGGAGCGTTCGATCGGAGCGCCTGAACTGTCGCGCTCTACTTCTTCTCGGCCTTCTGGCGCTCGAGACGCTTGCGGTACTTCTCCGCGAGCTCGGTCTGGCGGTTCGACATCGGCTGCTGCACGCCCTCGACGAACACGTAGTGGACCTGCGTGCCCGTGTCGAGGATGTCGCCGTCGGTGACGACGACGTCGCCGAGCTTGCCCAGCGCGAGGCTGCCGAGCTCCTGGTCGAGCCCGAGCATGCGCGCCGCGTACAGCGTGACGCTGCGCAGCGCTTCCTCGCGCGGCAATCCGAAGGACGCGGCCATCGCGGCGTGGAAGCCGACGTTGCGCACGTTCTCGTCGTCGCCGGAGCTGATCGCGATCGGCACGCCCGCGCGGTGCAGCACGGCCGGGTTCGCGTAGGGCGCGTCGTAGGGATCGAACTCGCCCGAAGGCAGCGCGAGCGTGCCCGCGACGATCACGGGGAGCTTCGACTTCGCGAGCTCGTCCACGACCTTCCAGCCCTCGCGTGCGCCGACGATCACCGCGTCGAGCTTCTGCTCGCCGATCCACTTGATCGCGTACAGCAGCGTCTGCGCGCCGTCGGCGTGCACCGCGACGCGCTTCTGCCCGAGCGCAAACGGCGCGAGCGCCTCGAGTCGCACGTCGTACGGCGGCTTCGCGCTGCCCTTCGACTTCGACTCGTCGAGGAGCCGCGCATATTCGCGTGCCTCGCCGAGCTGCTTCGCGAGTTCCTTCAGGAGCTCGGGCTCCTTCTTCTCCTTCGCCGTGTTGCCCACGCGCGGGAACGACAGGTGCAGCATGTCGCGGTCGACGTGCAGCAGCTCCTCCCACGTGTCGCCGGCGAGCCGGATCACGCACGACTGCCCCATCCACGGGCCACCGCCCTGCGGCGAGGCCTGCGCGCGCGTCACGCCGTTGAAGCGCGTGACCGGAATGTGCACGGATTCCGCGTTGAGCGAGGCCGAGGCGCGGATGTCGGGCTGGCTGCCGCCGATCTCGTCGGTGTCGACCGTCGCCTGCACCGAGCCGATCTCGAACAGGCCCAGCCGCGTGTCGAGCGCGATCAGGCCCGGCCACACGTGCCGCCCCGTGGCGTCGACGACGCGCGCGTTCGAGGGCACGGCGATGCCGGCGCCCATCGCGACGATGCGCCCGCCCTGCAACACGATCGTTCCGTTCGTGATGTCGGGCGCCGTCACCGGATGCAGCGTGCCGCCGACGATCGCGACCGTCGCTCCACCGTCGGCGCGCCATTCGACTCCGGCTTCGGTGCGCGGCTCCGTCACTTCCGTGAGCGGCGCCGGCCGCGCAGCGAGCTCGAACGCGTCGCGGCGCGTGAACTCGAGCTCGCCATCGACCATCGTCCACTCGACGCGCGAGTACGCGCTCAGCGGATCGCCCGTGTGCAGCGCGAGGTCCGCGTCCTTGCCGACCTCGATCGAGCCCGTGTGCTGCTCGAGCGCGAGCTGCTTCGCCACGTTGAGCGTGACGAGCTGCAGCGAGCGCACGGGATCGAGGCCGCCGTAGCGCATCGACTTGCCCGCGTCGCTGAAGAGGTGCCGCACGAGCTCGTCCGAGTCGGAGTTGATCGTCGTGACCGCACCGGCCTCGACCATCATCGCCGGGCTGAACGGCACCGCGTCGTAGGCCTCGATCTTGTAGGCCCACCAGTCGCTGAAGCTCGACGGCCCCGCGCCGTGCTGCGCGATCTCGTGCGCGACCTTGTAGCCCTCGAGCACGTGCTGCAGCGTCTTGACGCGGAACCCGTTCTGCTCGGCGACACGCAGCAGCATCAGGATCTCGTCCGCGCGGTAGCAGTGGCTGTGGACGTCGACCTGCTTCTCGAGGATGCCCACGAGCACGTCGAGCCGCACGTCCTTGCGCGGCGGCACCGGATCCTCGCCGCGGGCCTTCGCAGCCTCGTAGTTGAGCCACTCCGACTGGTACTCGCGCGCGCGCGTGAAGGCGCGCACGAGCAGCGCCTCGACGCCCATGCGCGACGCCGGGAAACGGCTCGAATTGCCGCCGCCGTTGGAGCGCTTGACGTTCTCGCCGAGCGCGAACTTGATGCCTTCCTTCGCGTCGGGATTGCGCAGCTCGTCGAAGCTCTTGCCGTAGCGCAGCTTGATGACTTCGTGGCGCCCGCCGATCGTGTTCGCCGATCCGTGCAGGAGCCGCGCGCCCGTGACGCCGCCCGCGAGCGCGCGCCACAGCCCGACATCCTCCGCGTCGAGCGCATCGCTGATGTCGCACTCGGCCGTGATCGAGTACGTGCCCTCGTTGACGCCGCGCGAGATCGCCATGTGCGAATGGCAATCGATCACGCCCGGCGAGAGGTGCATGCCGCGCCCGTCGAGCTCGAGCGTGCCCGCGGGCGCCTCGACCTTGCCGACTGCGGCGATCTTGCCGTCCTTGACGAACACGTCGCCCTGGAACGCCTCGGCCACGCCAGTGTGGATCACGACGTTGCGCACGACGCACGTGCCACCGGTGCGCTGCGCCGGCTTGCGCTCGGCGTCGGTCTCGAACGGATGGTCGCCCGCGAGCGAGACCGGCGCAAGCGCCAGCGCCGCGAGCGCGATGTTGCGGATCAGGCTAGTGGTGACCACAGCAGGCCTCCTCCCCTTCGTACTCGACTTCGTCCTCGAGCCACTTCGGCACTCGCTCACCGGTCACCTCGCTCGTCGTCTCGCCGAACGGGCCGCGCATCGTCGCGCTGCCCGAGAGCGAGCCGCCCGACAGCTCGACCTTCCACTTGTTGGTCACTT
>JAPLOE010000085.1 GCA_026692705.1 Planctomycetota bacterium | reverse complement strand
AGCGCGGCGATGTCGAGCTTCACCATGCCGAGCAGCGCCATCATCGTGCGGCCGGCCTTTTCCGGCGGGCCCGCCATCCACACGTCGAGCTTGCGCGGGACGATCTGCCACGAGACGCCCCAACGATCCTCGAGCCAGCCGCAGGCCATCTCGCGCCCGCCAGCGCCGAGCGCGCTCCACAGCCGATCGATCTCGGCCTGATCTTCGCAGCGCACGAACAGCGAGGTCGCCTCGCTCAGCTTGAACTGCGGCCCGCCGTTCAGGAACGTCAGCTGCGTTCCGCCGAGTTCGAGCTGCACGAGCATCTCGGTGCCCTCGGGCATCGGCATGCCCGGGCCGTAGCGCGCGACCGAGACGATGCGCGAGCCCGGCACGAGCTCGCAATAACGCTTCGCCGCCGCTTCCGCGTCCCTCTGGAACCACAGGCACGGCACGACCTTGTTCATGGTCACGAGCGGAGTCTCCTGGCGCGGAGAGTTGGAGGCGCAACCGGCGAGCGATGCGGCGGCGAGCGCGAGGGCGAGAGGAAGGAGCTTCATGAGCCGGAAACTAGCGTGACTCCGCGGTCCGGAAAGAGGCGCGTTCGCAAATTGCTCCAACGCCGAGCGGCGTTCAGCCGTAAGCCGCAGCCATGCAACCCAAGTGGCTCGCACTCTGGATCACGCTCGCGCCTCTCGCCGCGTGCTCGAGCGCTCCGATCGAGCCCACGCCGCCAATTCCCGCGCCGCAGCCTCCTGAACTCGCGCCGCAGCCCGAGCCCGCGCCGATGGACGCGATGCCGGCCATGCGCGCGAAACTGCCGACGGATTCCGGTGCTTTCTATGTCCCCACGTCCGATCCGCTGCACCCACGCGTGCACTACGCGGACGGACAGGACTCGCTCAACGACTCGTGCATCGTGCTCACGGGCAACAAGCTGAGCCGCCGCGTGCCGCCGGCCTACGTCAACGGCCGTCCGATCGGCTTCTGCTGAGTCCCCTGCCCCGACGTCTTCGTGCAGGACGTGCCGCAATTCCTCATCAAGCGCGGGCTCGCGCTCGACAGCTACCTCGACCCGCGCCGCAAGGCCGTGATCGACACCGAACACTGCGTGCGCATCAACTGGGAGAGCTTCTTCTTCGCCGACCTGTGGGAACGCGAGCGTTTCCTCGACGAAGTCGTCACGTACTGCGGCCTGCTCACCGACCCGGTGTCGCGCCGACGCTTCCGCCCGACGCAGGAATCGCCGCGTTTCGCGCATGCGGGCGTGCGCTACTTCTTCGAATCGGCCGACACGCGCGAGCAGTTCGAGGCCGAGCCCGAGAAGTACCGCCTGCCCGGCTGGAAGATGTGAGGCGCGCCTACTTGTCCGCGAGCGTGCGCTGGCGCTGCTCGCCGAGGCCGTCGATGCCAAGGCGCATCACCTGGCCCGCGCGCAGGTAGATCGGCTCGGGCTTCTGGCCGAGGCCGACGCCGGGAGGCGTGCCGGTCGAGACCACGTCACCGGGGTGCAGCGTGAAGAACTGGCTCAGGTACGACACGAGGAACGCGCAGGTGTAGACCATCGTGCGCGTGTTGCCGTCCTGATAGCGGTGGCCGTCGACCTCGAGCCAAAGGCGCAGGTTCTGCGGGTCGGGCACTTCGTCGCGCGTGACGAGGAACGGGCCGATCGGCCCGAACGTGTCGCAGCCCTTGCCCTTGTCCCACTGGCCGAGGCGCTCGAGCTGGTACTCGCGCTCGGAGAGGTCGTTGACGACGAAGAAACCCGCGACGTGCTCAAGCGCGCGCTCCGGCGTGACGTACTTCGCCGCGCTGCCGATCACGAGGCCGAGCTCGACTTCCCAGTCGCTCTTGCGCGAGCCACGCGGGATCACGACGTCGTCGTTGGGTCCGACGATGGCGCTCGTCGCCTTCATGAACACCACCGGTTCCGCGGGCACCTGCGCGCCGGTTTCCGCGGCGTGGTCGGCGTAGTTGAGGCCGATGCAGATGAACTTGCCCGTGCCGGCGACGCACGGCCCGAAGCGCGCGCCTTCGGGCACGAGCGGCAGCTTCGACAGGTCGAGCTTCGCGAGGCGCGCGAGCGCTTCCGGCGCGAGGTTGGGCCCGCGCACGTCGTCGATCACGCCCTGGAGCGAGCGCCGCTGGCCGCGCGCGTCGAGGATGCCGGGCTGCTCGCGGCCGGGCTCGCCGAAACGGAAGAGCTTCATTCTCTGGTCCTTTTTTCAGTTGCTCCAGCCGCCGTCGATCACGTGGATCGCGCCGGTGGTGTAGGACGATTCGTCCGAGGCGAGGTACAGGACGAGCGCGGCGATCTCGTCGGCGCTCCCGAGCCGCCCGATCGGCTGGCGCGCGACGAACGCGGCGCGCGCGACGGTCGGATCGCCGAGCGCGGCGATGCGCTGGTCGAGCGACGGCGTCTGCACGGTGCCCGGGCAGACCGCGTTGCAGCGCACGCCCTTCGACACGAAGTCGGCGGCGACGCTCTTGGTGAGCCCGATCACGGCAGCCTTGGTCGTGCCGTAGGCGCAGCGGTTGGGCGCGCCCTTCACCGAGCTCGCGACCGAGGCCATGTTGACGATCGAGCCGCCGCCGCGCGCGAGCATGCCGGGCAGCACCGCGCGGATCGTGCGGAACATCGAGGTCACGTTGAGGTCGAGCGCGAAGGCCCACTGCTCGGGCGTGCAGTCGAGCACGGTGCCGTGGTGCACAAAGCCCGCGCAGTTGAACAGCACGTCGAACGGCCCGCGCGCGGCGATCGCGGCAACCTCGGCGTCGCTGCGCACATCGAGCCGCGCGACGTCGAGCCGCGGCTCGTCGAGGCGCAGCTGCGCGAGCAGCTTCTCGTCGATGTCGGTCGCCAGCACGCTCGCGCCCTCGCGCGCGAACGCAAGCGCGGTCGAGCGCCCGATGCCCTGGCCCGCGGCCGTGACCAGCGCGCGCTTCCCGTCGAGTCGTCCCATGGACTACCTCTTCGCCCGCGCGGCCCACACCGGACCGGAAGGATGCTCGAATTCCGCGAGTGACGCGCGCTTCATCGTGATGCCGTAGCCGGGGGCCTCGGGCACCGTGTAGTGGCCGTTGCGCACGACCGAGGGGTTCTCGAAGTGCTCGTGCAGGTGGCTCACGAACTCCGCGACGCGGTTGTCGAGCGAGCCCGAGATGCAGATGTAGTCGATCATCACGAGGTGGTTGACGTACTCGCACAGGCCGACGCCACCCGCGTGCGGGCAGACCGGAACGCCGAAGCGCTTGGCGAGCAGCATCACGGTGAGCACCTCGTTGAGGCCGCCGAGCCGGCACGAGTCGATCTGGCAGAACTTGATCGCGTTCGCCTGCAGCAGCTGCTTGAACATCACGCGGTTCTGGCACTGCTCGCCCGTCGCGACGCCGATCGGCGCGATGGCGCGCGCGATGGCCGCGTGGCCGAGCACGTCGTCGGGCGACGTCGGCTCCTCGATCCACCACGGGTCGAAGCGCGCGAGCTCCTTCATGTTCGCGATCGCCGCGCCGACGTCCCAGCGCTGGTTGGCGTCGAACATCAGCTTGCGCTGCGGCCCGATCTCCTCGCGCACGATCGCCGCGCGGCGCAGGTCGTCGGCGAGGTCGGCGCCGACCTTGATCTTGAAGTGGTTCCAGCCTTCCGCGATGCCCTTGCGGCACAGCGCGCGGATCTTCTCGTCGGGATAGCCGAGCCAGCCCGCCGAAGTCGTGTAGGCCGGATAGCCCTGCGCGCGCATCTGCGCCTCGCGGGCCGCGCGCTGCGAGCGACCGTCGCGCAGGAGCTCGAGCGCCTCCTCGGGCGGCAGCGCGTCGGTGACGTAGCGGAAGTCGAGGCTCGACACGAGCTGCTCGGGGCTCATGTCGACCACGAGCTTCCACAGCGGCTTGCGCTCGCGCTTGGCGTACAGGTCCCAGGTCGCGTTGACGATCGCCGCCGTCGCGAGGTGGATCACGCCCTTCTCCGGCCCGACCCAGCGCAGCTGCGAGTCGCTCGCCAGCGCGCGCCAGAAGCCCGCGAAATCCTGCACGATTCCGTCGAGCGTGCGGCCGACGACGAGCCGCGCCAGCGAGCGCGCGGCGTCGACGCACAGCTCGTTGCCGCGTCCGATCGTGAAGGTCAGGCCGTGGCCCTCGAGCCCCTCCACGTTCGTGCGCAGCACGACGTAGGCGGCCGAGTAGTCGGGGTCAGGGTGCATCGCGTCCGAGCCGTCGGCGTGGTCCGAGGTCGGAAAGCGAATGTCGCGGGCTTCGAGCCCGGTGATGCGAACTTGGGTCATGGGAGAGGTTTCAGCTCGAGCCCGTAGAACCCTGCGGCGGTGGCGCCGAACAGTGCGAGTTGTTCTGCGGGGTTGAGGTGGTCGACGAGCGCTTGCGAGACGCTCGTCCAGCGGTCATAGCCGCCGCCGAGCTCGACGACGGGCCAATCGCTTCCCCACATCATGCGCTCCGGCCCGAAGGCTCCCAAGAGCGCGTCGACGTGCGGACGAAGGTCCTTGGAATGCCAATCGACGCGCGCTTCGGTCGCGAGGCCGGACAGCTTGCAGTGAAGCAACGGCTGGCGCCCGAGCGTTCGCAGGTGCGAAACCCACGCGGAAAAGCCGCTCCATTCGGGCCCTGCC
>JAPLOE010000084.1 GCA_026692705.1 Planctomycetota bacterium | reverse complement strand
GTGATGCTCGCGGCGGGCAAGCACGTGGCCTGCGAGAAGCCGCTGGCGGGCACGCTCGAGGACGCGCGCGCGATGGCCGACGCCGCGAAGAAGGCGGCGAAGAAGGGCGTGAAGACCTTCGTGTGGTTCAACTACCGCCGCTGCCCGGCGGTGGCGCTCGCGTACAAGCTCGTGCGCGAAGGTCGGCTCGGCCGCATCCTGCACGTGCGCGCGCGCTACCTGCAGGACTGGGGCGGGCCGCAGACGCCGCTCTCGTGGCGCTTCCAGAAGAAGGTCGCGGGCTCGGGCGCCCACGGCGACCTCAACGCGCACATCGTCGACATGGCGCGCTTCCTCGTCGGAGAAGAAGTGAGCGAGGTGCACGGCGCGATCGAGCGCACGTTCGTGAAGGAACGGCCGCTGCCCGGCAAGAAGGGCGAGACGGGCAAGAGCGACGTCGACGACGTCGTGCTGTTCCTCGCGAGCTTCGCGGGCGGCGCGACGGCGAGCTTCGAGGCCACGCGCCTCGCGATCGGCCACCAGAACGACAACGGCATCGAGCTCAACGGCGAGAAGGGCTCGCTGCGCTTCTCGTTCGAGGACATGAACGTGCTCGAGCTGTGCGAGGGCGGCGACGCGCGCACCGGCGGCTGGAAGCGCATCATGTGCACGTCGGCCGGGAACCATCCCTACGCCGCGAACTGGTGGCCGGACGCGCACGTGATCGGCTACGAGCACGGCTTCACGAACATGGCGGCGGACGTGCTGCGCACGCTCGCGGGACTCGAGCCCGAAGTGCCGCTGCCCGACTTCGCCGACGCGTACCAGACCCAGCGTGTGCTCGAGGCGGCGCTCCAGAGCGCACGCCAGCGCCGCGCCATCAAGCTCTCCCAGATCAAGTAGCTCTCCACGAGGAAACCGCCATGCCCCGTCCGCTCTGCCTGTTCACCGGCCAGTGGGCCGACCTGTCGCTCGAGACGCTCGCGAAGAAGGCCAAGTCCTTCGGTTACGACGGACTCGAGCTCGCCTGCTGGGGCGATCACTTCGAGGTCCAGCGCGCGCTCAAGGAGAAGGACTACTGCAAGAAGAAGTGGGAGCTGCTCGCCGACTGCGGCGTGCAGAGCTTCGCGATCTCCAACCACCTCGTCGGCCAGGCCGTCGCCGATCGCATCGACGAGCGCCACAAGTCAATCCTGCCGCCCGACACCTGGGGCGACGGCGATCCCGCGGGTGTCCGCAAGCGCGCGGCGAAGGAGATGATCGACACCGGCAAGGCGGCGCGGAAGTTCTTCGACGCGGCGCCGGCGTCCGTGAAGGAGCAGCTCGGCCGCTCGAAGCGCACCGTGGTCGTCGGCTTCACCGGCAGCCCGATCTGGCACTTGCTGTACTCGTTCCCGCCCAACCTTCCGTCGCAGATCGACGAGGGTTTCGCCGAGTTCGCCAAGCTCTGGAAGCCGATTCTCGACGCCTACGAGAAGGTCGACGTCAGCTTCGCGCTCGAGGTGCATCCGACCGAGATCGCGTTCGACATCCCGAGCACGCGCCGCGCGCTCAAGGCGCTCGGCGACCACCCGCGCTTCGGCTTCAACTTCGACCCGAGCCACTTCGGCTACCAGGGCGTCGATTACCTCGGCTTCCTGCGCGAGTTCGGGGCGCGCGTGTGGAACGTGCACGTCAAGGATGTCTGGTGGTCGGATCGGCCGACCCCCGCCGGCGTGTTCGGCGGCCACACCGACTTCGGCAGCGACGGGCGCTTCTGGGACTTCCGCTCGCCCGGGCGCGGGCGGATCGACTTCGAGGGCATCGTGCGCCTGCTCAACCTGCTGGGCTACCAGGGTCCGCTGACGGTCGAGTGGGAGGACATGCTGATGGACCGCGAGTTCGGGGCGAGCGATGCGGCGGCCTTCGTCCGCAAGCTCGACTTCCCTCGCTCCGGCCTCGCCTTCGACGCCGCCTTCGCGAAGTAGGGCCCGGGAACGGAAAGGGGCCGTCTGGGAAGGGATTTCCTGTCCAGCGGCCCCGATCCGGGGCACTTGGGGGCTGTCCCGGCGCCCCGGCCAGCGTGGGATAGACTTCTTGACGTCCCATGCGAATCCTCCAGCTCGCGTCAGCGCTCGCCCTCGGGGCGATGCCCGTTCTCGCTCAGGTCGGCTCCGACGCCGGCCCCGATCAGCTCGTGGCCTACCCGGCCGCGGCGACGCTCGCGGGCGCGGTGCCCAACCGCTCGCCGATCGAGTGGCTCACCGGTGACGGCAACAACGCCACCGAGAACATGATCCTGCGTTGGATCGAGGGACAGGGGCTGGTGGAGTCCCATGTCGTGCAGACCGCGGGCGGTACGGTCTTTGGCTGGCCCTCGGACTGGATCCGCATCAACGGCACGTACTACGGCAGCGACGTCGCGCTGCGCCAGCTCTACACGATCAACCCGTCGACGGGGCTCGCCGTCGCCGTCAACGCGACGCAGTGGTCGACCACCTGGTCGAACGTGATGTCGCTCGCCTACGACCCGGTCGGCGACCGCATCTTCGCGGTCGATTTGAACCGCAAGCAATTGCTGCGCATCAACCGCACGACGGGCGCGATCACGGGCGTGGGGAGCACGACGCTCGCCGGCTACCAGCAGGTCAAGTCGCTCGCCTGGCACGACCCGAGCTCGACGCTCTACGCGATCGACAACAACTCCAAGCGCCTGCTCCTGATCAACCCGAACACGGGTGCGGTCACGCAGTCGATCCTCGTGCAGATGGCGGTGGGGCGCCAGTTCGAGGACATCATGTTCTACCGCGGGCAGCTGTACGGCTCCTACGCGGGCATCGCCGGCGGCATCCTCGACTACACGCAGCTCGCGCGCATCGACCTGACCACGGGCGCGGTGATTCCCGTAAGCTCGATCGTCGCCGACGCGAGCGCGCACACGTGCTTCGTCGTGTCGCTGCCCGAGGTCGCGGAGTGGTCGCAGCTCTCCGGCCCCGGCGTCGCGACCTTCGCCGACCCGACGAACCTCGGCACGACGGTGAGCTTCTCCGCTCCCGGGGTGTACGAGCTCCGGCTCACCGTCACGACCGACAACGGCCCCGTGGTCGACACGGTCGTCGTCACCGCGGATGGTTGCCCGAACGACCCCAACAAGGTCGAGCCGGGTTCCTGCGGCTGTGGTGTGCCGGACGTCGACAGCGACGGCGATGGCACGCTCGACTGCAACGAGCAGTGCCCGAACGATCCGCTCAAGCTCGAGCCGGGCACCTGCGGCTGCGGCGCGCCCGACACGGACAGCGACGGCGATGGCACGGCGGACTGCAACGACCTGTGCCCGAACGATCCGCTGAAGATCGCGCCCGGCACCTGTGGTTGCGGCGTGAGCGACACGGACAGCGACGGCGACGGCACGGCGGATTGCAACGACCTCTGCCCGAATGACCCGCTCAAGCTCGAGCCGGGCATCTGCGGCTGCGGCATTGCAAACGTCGACACGGACCGCGACGGCACGCTCGACTGCCTCGATGGCTGCCCGAACGATCCGCTGAAGGTCGCGCCCGGCGCCTGCGGCTGCGGCGTGATCGACATCGACGGCGACGGCGACGGCACGGCTGACTGCATCGACCAGTGCCCGAACGATCCGGCGAAGGTGCTTCCTGGTGCTTGCGGCTGTGGCGTGGCGGAGCTCGACAGCGACGGCGACTCGCTCGCAGACTGCGTCGACAACTGCCCGCAGGTCGCCAACCTCGATCAGGCCGACCTCGATGGCGATCTGGTTGGCGACTCGTGCGACAACTGCGTGGCGCTCGCGAACCCTGCGCAGTCCGACTGTGACAGCGACGGAGTCGGCGACGCCTGCGAGCTGCAGGCCGGCACGCAGCTCGACCTCAACACGAACGGCCTGCCCGACGATTGCGAGATCGTCCCGGGCGTCGTGTTCTGCTCCGGCGACGGCACCGGCACGCCCTGCCCGTGCAACAACGTCAGCGCGCCGGGGGAAGGCTGCGCGAACTCGACCGGCGTCGGTGCGCGCATCCAGAGCCTCGGCGGCGTGAGCTGCTCGCTGGACAACACGCTGATCCGCGTGTCGCAGATGCCGCCGAACAAGGCCGGCATCGTGTACATGGGCACGCTGCAGAAGAACAACGGCGCGGGGGGCGTGCTCGGCGACGGCCTGCGCTGCCTCGCGGGCCAGAACAAGCGCTTCTCGGTGCGCGTCGCGGACGCCAACGGGATCTTCGACCGCCAGCAGATGGTCGCGGCTTCGGGCGGCCTGATCACCCCGGGCTCGACCTGGCACTTCCAGTGCTGGTACCGCGACTCGAACCTGCCCTGCGGCTCCCAGCAGAACTTCACCAACGGCCTGTCCCTGACGTTCGTGCCCTGAGCGCGGCCCCAAGCCCCGCGTTCCCGGCGGCCCGATCCGCTATCTTCTCCCGGCTCATGGCGCGCCCTGCCCCCCAGAGCCCCGCACCGAACGTCGCCGCACTGCCGCTGGTGGTGCGCGCGGCGTTTCCGCTCCTGCTCGTCGCTCTCGCCGCCTTCGCCTTCTGGCCGTGCGTCGACGCGCAGTTCGTCGCGCTCGACGACGACGCGAACTTCGAGATGAACTTCCTGTTCCGCGGGCTGGGGCCGGCGCAGCTCGAGTGGATGTGGAGCGGGTACCACTACGGGCACTGGCATCCGCTGACGTGGTGGACCTTCGGGCTCGACTACGTGCGCGCGGGGCTCGACGCGCCGGCGTTCCACCGCACGAGCCTCGTGATCCATCTTGCGGGCGTGCTGGCGTTCTGGGCGCTGGCGCTCGAGGTGCTGCGCTGGTGCGCGGGTTGGGTGAGCGCGCGCAGCGGGCCGGTCGAGCTCGACCGCACGAAGAGCTTTGCCCTGCACGTGTGCGCGGCCTTCGCGACGGTGGCGTGGGCCGTGCATCCGCTGCGCGTCGAGAACGTCGCGTGGGTGACCGAGCGCCGCGATTTGCTCAGCGCGCTGTTCCTGTTCGTGACGGTGCTCGCGTACCTGCGCTCCGCGCGCGCGGGGAGTGTGCGGGGAGCGTGGCTCGCGCTCGCGCTCGTCGCCTACGCGCTCTCGCTCGCGTCGAAGGCGTGGGGGATGACGCTGCCGGTCGTGCTGCTCGCGCTCGACGTCTATCCGCTGCGCCGGCTGGCGCGAGAGGGCGGGGAAGGCCGCTCGTGGGGCGCGCTCGTGCTCGAGAAGCTCTGGTTCGTGCCGTTCGCCGCGTGGACGGCGTGGCAGGCCTCGGCGGCGCAGCGTGCGATCGGCGCCACCGTGAGCTTCGACGAGCACGGCTTGCTGCACCGCGCCGCGCAGGCGAGTTACGGGCTGTGCTTCTACGTCCTCAAGACGCTCTGGCCCACGGACCTCGGTTGCCACTACCTGCTCGAACTCGGCTTCGATCCGCTGGAGCCGGTGTACATCGCGGCGATGGTCGCGGTCGTGGGCGTCACCGTCGCGCTGTTCCTGCTGCGCAAGCGCTGGCCCGCGCTGTTCGCGGCCTGGTTCCTGTACGGCGTGCTCGTGTCGCCGGTGCTCGGGCTCCTGCAGAGCGGCTCGCAGAAGGTGGCGGATCGCTACGCGCAGGTCGGCTCTGTGCCGCTCGTGCTGCTCGCGGCGGGAGCGTTGCTCGCGTTCGTCGTGCGCGATCCGTCGGCGCTCGCGAAGCGTGCGAAGGTCGTGCTCGTCGCGGCGCTGGCGCTGGGAGGCGGGCTTGCGTTCGCCTCGAATCGGCAGACGCGCTGCTGGAACGACTCCGAGTCGCTCTTCCGTCAGGCGGTCAAGGTCGAGCCCGACAACTACTTCGTGCTGCACAACCTCTCGGCCTCGCTCTACCGCAGGCAGGCCTGGGACGAGGCGATCGAGCTCGAGCGCCGTTCCGTCACCGCGCATCCGGGCAAGGGCAACGAGCTCGCGCGGCACACGCTCGGGATTCTCCTGCAGTACGCCGGTCGTCTCGAGGAGGCGGAGCAGGCCTGGCGCGACTGCGTCGAGTGGGAGCCGGACCCGCAGGATCCGCGCTGGGCCGGGCGGCCGCTGTTCTGGCTGCCCGATCCGTCGACGTGCCTCGCGGCGCTGCGCCCGCGCTACCAGCAGCGGCGGCAGACCGACGAGCTGATCGCGCTCTACGAGCGGGGCCTCGCGCGCCGGCCGGACGTGGCGCAGCTGTACGTCGATCTCGACCAGCTGCTCGCGGGCGCCGGGCGCAATCCCCAACGCCTCGCGCTGTGGGAAAAGGCCGAGAAATCCGGCAATTTGCCGCGGGCGCAGGTCGATGCGGGCCGTGCGCGCGCGCTGGTCGCGGCGGGGCAGCTCAAGGAAGCGGAGCCGTACGTGTTCCGCGCGGCGGCGGCCGAGCGTGGCAAGGTGCAGGAGCTCGTCGACGCGCTCGCGAAGGCGGCCGCGAGCCGTGGCGTCGAGGCCGGCATCGAGCTGCTCGAGCGCGCGCGCCGCAGTGGCGTGCCCGCGTCGGTCGTCGACAACGCGCAGGGCAAGCTCTACCTCGCGGCCGCGCGCTACGCCGAGGCCGAGCCGCTGCTGCTGCGGGCGCAGGCGCTCGACAACTTCAACCGCGACTACGTGGTCGACGTGTGCGAGCTGTTCGCCGCGCAGGGCCGTCGCGACGACGCCGTGCGCAACCTGCGCGCGCTGCTCGAGCAGGACGCGGCCAACGTGCGCGCGCGCACGCTGCTGCAGCGCATCGAGAGCGGCTCGAGGCGCTAGCCCGGATGCTCGCGTTCCTGCTCACGCTGTTCGCCGGCTGGTTCGGCGTCCATCCCGACTCGCAGTCGAGCTCGAACCTCGTGGTGCGCGGCCGCGAGCTGCAGCTCGAGCTGCGTTGCCAGGCGCTGGGGGTGATCGAGGCGGTCGAGCTCGACCGCGACGGAAACCTTGCGATTTCCGCCGAGGAACTCGGCGCGGGCGGCGAGGAGCTGGGGCGCTACCTCGAGCGTCGCTACGTGATCTCGCAGGCCGCTGCGCGCGCGCCTTGGAGCTTCGAGCTGACCGGCGGCGGCCTCGAGCCGCAGCACGTGTTCGCGCGGCGCGCGTTCGAGCTGCCCGAGGGCGCGACGGGCCTCGAGCTCACCTGCACGCTGTTCCAGGAGCGCAACCCGCTGCACCGCGACGTCGCGACGGTGCGCTGGAACGACGACGAGCCCGCGGTGTTCCTGTTCGGCGAGGGCCTCGACACGTGGCGCTTCGAATGCGCCGACGCGCGTCGCCCGGGCGTGCTCGCCGGCTACTTTCGACTTGGTGTCGAGCACATCGTCACCGGCTACGACCACCTCGCGTTCCTGCTGGCGCTGATCGTCGCCGCGCGGCGCCTGCGCTCGCTCGTCGCCGTCGTCACCGCCTTCACCGTCTCGCACTCGATCTCGCTCGCGCTCGCCGCACTCGAAGTCGTGCACGTGCCCGGCCTGCTGGTCGAGCTCGCGATCGCGCTCTCGATCGCCTACGTCGGCTGCGAGACGCTGCTCGTGCGCAAGCCCGCCTCGCGCTGGCTCGAGGCCTTCGGCTTCGGCCTCGTGCATGGCCTCGGATTCGCGGGTTTTCTCGGCGAATCGCTGCTCTACGAGCCGCTCAAGCTGAGCGCGCTCGCCGGCTTCAACCTCGGCGTCGAGGCCGGCCAGCTCGGGCTCGTGCTGCTCGCCTTCCTCGCGATCCGCTGGCTGCCCGGCGCGCGCGAGCACGAGGGCGAGCCGCGCGCGTGGCTCGCGCCGTCGTGGCTGCGTTGGATCGTTTCCGCGCTCGTCGCCGCCTGCGGCTTCTGGTGGTTCCTCGAGCGCGCCGGCTGGCTATAGTCGCGCCCGATGCAGCCCCTGCTTGCCGTCGCCGCCGGTGGAGCGCTCGGAGCGACCCTGCGCTACCTCGCGGTCAACGCCCTGCAGCGCGCCTTCGCGCAGCCGTTCCCGCTCGGAACGCTGTTCGTCAACGTCTTCGGCTGCCTCGCCGCCGGCCTGATCCTCGGCTGGCTCTCCGCGCGCGCACCGGGCGCCGAATCGTTGCGGCTGTTCCTGATCGTCGGCGTGCTCGGCGGTTTCACGACGTTCTCGGCGTTTGGCGTCGAGACCGTGGCCCTCGTCCGCGAGGGGCGCGCGGTGGTGGCGATTCTCTATGCGCTGGCGTCCGTGCTCGCGGGTGTCGCGGCGGTCGCGATCGGGCTGCGATTCGCGGCTCGTTGAGCGAGCGCGAGAGTTCGCGGCCCTCCTAGCGCGAGGAGCGCGGAACCGCCGACTTTTGCGTGCGCGGCCGGTGCCGAATGACCTCGCCCTCGGTCATGAACACCACGTCCTCGGCAATGTTCGTCGCCGAGTCGCCGATGCGCTCCAGGTGGCGCGAGACCGAGAGCATCTGCACGGCGCGCTCGACCGTCGACGAATCGCGCTGCATGAGCTGGGTGAGCGTGTCGAACATCTGGCGCTGCCAGCGGTCGACCTCGTCGTCCTGCAAGCAGACGTCACGTGCGAGGTCGGGATCCTGCGTGACGAGCGAGTCGAGGCTCTGGCGCACCATGCGGCGCACGGCCTCGAGCATGCGGGTGATGTCGAGGTCGACCTCCAGCGGCGGGTGCGTGGAGAGGAACAGCGCGCGCTCGGCGATGTTGCCGGCGAGGTCGCCCATGCGCTCGAGGTCGTTGTTCACCTTGAGCACCGCGATGATGTAGCGCAGGTCGCCCGCGACCGGCTGGTGCAGCGCGAGGATCTTGAGGCAGGCGTCCTCGACCTCGAGTTCCTTGCGGTCGATGGCGTCGTCGCCGGCCGCGACCTCGCGGGCGAGTTCGGGCTCGCGCGCCACCAGCGCGCGGATGGCGCGGTTGATCGCCTCCTCGACCATGGAGCCCATGGCGAGCAGGTCCTTCTTGAGCTTGTCGAGGTCGTTCTGGAGGTGCTTGGTCATCGGATCTGCGCCATTGTGCCGTCGCCGGACGGAAAGTGAACGCGGAAGGTCGATCCGCGGCCGGGCTGGCTCTCGAGCGAGACCTGCGCGCCGAGGGAGCTCGCCAAGTGCTTGACGATCGAGAGCCCCAGTCCGGTTCCCCCCAGCTCGCGCGAGCGCGCCTTGTCGACGCGGTAGAAGCGCTCGAACACGCGCTGCTGGTCGGCGGGCTCGATGCCGATGCCGGTGTCCTCGAACTCGACCCGCCACTCGCCGGGGCGGCGCAGGACCCGCACCCAGACGCGGCCGCCGGGCGGGGTGTACTTGCAGGCGTTGTCGAGCAGGTTGTCGAAGATCTGGCGCAGGCTCTCGTCGTCGCCGGAGACGACGCAGGGCTCGTCGGGCAGGTCCGCCGCGAGCGCCAGTTCCTTGCGGGCGGCCGTCTCCGACAGGCGCGCGAGGCTCTCGCGCAGGAGCGGGCGCACGTCGACCGGCCGC
>JAPLOE010000083.1:5803-10896 GCA_026692705.1 Planctomycetota bacterium | reverse complement strand
GCCCTCGGCCTGCAGCGTCAGCGCCGAGGCTCGCGCCGCGGCCTCGATCTTGACGCGGTCGGCCTCGGCTTCCGCCTCGACGATGATGCGCGCGCGCTGGGCGCGGGCCGGCGCCTCGAGCGCGGCACGCTGCTCGGCCTCGACCTTCTTCGCGTTGGCCTCGGCGGCCACGGCCTCGGCCTTGTACTGCGCCGCGAGCACCTCGGCCTCGGCCTGACGGTGCTTGGTCTCGCCGATCGCGTAGCTCTCGGCCTGCCGCACCTTCAGCTCGGCCTCCGACTGCGCGACGAGCGCGCGCGACAGGTTCTCGCCCGTCACGGCCTCGGCGTTCGCCTTGGCGACCTGCACGCGCATCGCGCGCTCGGCTTCCTTGACCTGCGCCTCGCGCTCGAAGCCCGCGGTCCGCTCGCCGATCTCCTTCTCCTTGGCGAACTCGGCGACGCGCACGGCCATCTCGCGCTCGGCCTCCTTGACCTGCGCCTCGCGCTCGAACTGCGCGCGCTGCTCGCCGATCGCGCGCTCCTTCTGGAGCTGCGCGACGCCGACCGCCATGTCGCGCTCGGCTTCCTTGGTGCCAAGCTCGCGCAGCTTGGTGGCCTTGGCGACCTCGACCTCGCGCTCGCGATCCGCGGCGGCGACGCCGATCGCGCCCTTCTTGTTCTGCTCGGCGACGTCGATCTCGGCCTGCTGGATCGCCTCGCTGGCGGCCTTGCGGCCGAGCGCCTCGATGTAGCCCGACTCGTCGGTGATGTCGGTGATGTTCACGTTGATCAGCACGAGGCCGATCTTCTCGAGCTCGGGCTCGAGGCTGTGCTGGACGTTCTTGAGGAAGACGTCGCGATCCTTGTTGATCGCCTCGATGTTCATCGACGCGATCACCTGCCGCAGCTGGCCGAAGATGATGTCGAGCGCCTGGTTCTTGATCTGCTCGGTCGAGAGCCCGAGCAGGCGGATCGCGGCGTTCTGCATCACGTTGGCCTGCGTGCCGATCGCCACCGTGAAGTAGCTCGGCACGTTGACGCGGATGTTCTCGGCCGAGAGCGCGCCCTTGAGCGGGACCTCGATCTGGATCGGCTCGAGGTCGAGGTAGTCGTAGGCCTGGATCAGCGGCCAGACGAACGCGCCGCCGCCGTGCAGGCACTTGGAGGACTCGCCGGTCTTCACCTTGCCGTAGATCACGAGGATCTTGTTGGACGGGCAGCGGCGGTAGCGCGTCACCAGCATCAGCATGAAGCTGAAGGCGAAGAGCAGGACCAGCAGCACGCCGATCAGGAGCACGGGATTCGCGAGCAGCGAGTCCATCTCGTCCTGGGGCAGCACGGCGCAGACGAACGATTGGAGATTCATGCCGATTCCTCGGGAGACGGGAAACATCACAGCGCCTCGACCTCGAGCGTGTCGCTCGAGGCGATGGCGACGACCTTGCACAGCGCGCCCGACTTGAGCTCGCGACCGCGCGTGACGGCCTTGAACTGCATCGTGCGGCCCTGGATGGGAACGGTCACCTGCCCCGCGCCGCCGCGCTCGGCGGGGACCGTCAGGTAGACGGTGCCGTCGGCGCCGAGCGCGTTGCGGATCTCGACGTTGCCCTCCGACTTCAGGCGGTACATCTGCGTCAGGACGAGACCGACGACCCAGAAGGCGACGCTGCCCGACGCGAGGCCGCACAGGATCGTGGCCCAGCCCGGCAGGCCGGCGTCGTCCGCGGCCCAGCCGCCGACGCCGAAGAACGAGATGAACGCGACGACCGTGCGGAACGAGAGCCCGCCGGCGCCGTGCGCACCGTCGTGCGCCGCATCGGTGGCCTCGACGTGGAAGTCGTGCGCCTCGGGCGTGATGTCCGACTGGGAGTCGCCGCCGATCAGCGCGAGCACGACCTGGATGACCATCATCACCGAACCGGCGAGCGCGGCGGCGACGTAGACGGTGTGCATGGTGGGCATCGAAGGATTCTCGCGAGCCTTGTGGGGAGCAGGGGGCGAGGGGCGCCCGTTACGCGCTCGCGCACCGGAAATTCACCGCTGGAATCGCCGGACAGCGCGCGCGGCGCGCGAGTCTAGCGGCGCCCGCGCCCGCGGATCCAGCGCGGCGTTGTCCGCACCCCCTGCGTCGCTACAATCCGCGGCCCGGCGTGGCCGACGCGGCGCGCGGGACTCCCCTCTCCCCAGCACGTCCCCTCCGCGGGTCGTCCGACATCCCATGGGCCTCACGCTCGACGGCAAGACCGGTGTCATCTTCGGGGTCGCCAACCAGCGCTCGATCGCCTGGGCCTGTGCGCGCTCGCTCGCGGACGCGGGCATGCGCCTCGCCGTCACGTACGCCAACGAGCGCCTCGAGAAGGGCGTGCGCGAGCTGGCGGCCGAGCTCAAGGGCTCGATCGTGCTCCCCTGCGACGTCACCAAGCCCGACCAGATCGACGCCGTGATGGACTCGGTCAAGCGCGAGTTCGGCGGGCTCGACTCGGTGATCCACGCGGTCGCGTTCGCCAAGCGCGAGGAGCTCGAGGGCGACTTCTTCCACACCTCGAAGGAGGGCTACATGCTCGCCCACGAGGTCAGCGCGTACTCGCTCACCGAGATCACGCGCAAGGCGCTGCCCCTGATGGAAGGCCGCGAGGGCTCGATCGTGACGCTGACCTACCTCGGCGGCGAGCGCGTCATCAAGAACTACAACGTCATGGGCATCGCCAAGGCCGCGCTCGAGGCGAGCGTGCGTTACCTCGCCGCCGACATCGGCCCGCGCGGGCTGCGCGTCAACGCGATCAGCGCCGGCCCGATCCGCACGCTGTCGGCCGCCGGCGTCTCGGGCTTCAAGTCGATGCTCGACCACATCGCCGAGACCGCGCCGCTGCGCCGCAACGTCACGGCCGAGGAAGTCGGCGACACGTGCCTGTTCCTGTGCAGCCAGCACTCGCGCGGCATCACCGGCTCGATCGTCTACGTCGACGCCGGCTACCACGTGATGGGCGTGTGAGCGCGCGCTGAGCGGCGAACCGTCGCTCAGCGCGGCTCGAACTGCACGCTCGCGAGCATCTCCGCCGCGTCCGCGCGCACCGCTTCCCAGTCGCGTTCGCGCGCGCGCGCCTCGACCACCAGCCGCGCGGCACCGCGGTCGCACACGAGCTCGTAGCCGCACAGGCGCTCGCCCTCGGGCGAAACCGTGTCGGCCCATTCGAGGCGCAGCGCCGGCTTGCCGCCGAGCTCACCCTTGGCGACGCGCTTCACTTCGCGCACCGCGTTCGAGCGTGCGTGCTCGTCGAACCACGCGCCGTCCTCGCAAGTCGACAGGTCGGGCTCGATGCGGAACGTGAGCACGCCCGCGAGAGGATCCGACGGATCGCGCACGAGCGCAACCGCCCCGTCGCGGCGCGATTCGCTCCAGTCGTTCCAGCCGCGCGGCACGCGCAGCGAGAAGCCGGCGTCCTCGGGCAGCCAGGCCCGCGTGCGGCGCGTCGCCGTGACCGGATCCTCCACGCGCATCCCGGCCGCCGCGTACAGCACGGTGACGACGAGAGCGATGAACCAGCCCGTGGCGGGATGAGAACGCACAATCGAGATTCGGCCGCCCCTGCGAGCGTTCTTGACGCGCGCGGCCCAGCGGGCGCTAGAACGCCATGCCGATGGAAAAGTGTGCGCGCCAGCGATCCTCGCCGTCGCCCGGCGAAGGGTTCCAGGCCGAGTCGAGCCGCAGCGGGCCGATCGGCAGCACGTAGCGCAGTCCGACCCCGAGCGCGTGGTGCACGTCGTCGTAGCGGAAGAAGTCGTTCGCCTGCGGCGCCAGCGTGCCGCCGTCCCAGAAGGCCGCGCCCTCCAGCGCGCCGCGGATGCGCTGGCGCAGCTCGATCGAGAGCACCTGGAAGCCCTCGCCGCCGATCGGCACTCCGGACGCGTCCTTGGGGCCGAGCTCGTCCTCGCGGAAGCTGCGCACGGTGTTCTCGCCGCCGTTGAACCAGCGCTCCTGCAGCGGAATGACGTCAGTCGATCCGAAGGGCACGGTCAGGCCGCCGCGCCAGGACGCCGCGATCACCGTGCCCTCGCGCAGCGACTTCAGCCACGTCTCGGTGACCTGCGTGCGGAAGAACTCGAGCTCGGAGCCGATCGTCGCAGAGGCGTACTCCAGGCGCAGGCGCAGCAGGTTGCCGCCGGTCGGCACGAACACGCTGTCGCGCTGGTCGGAGATGGTCGAGAGCGCGACCGAGGAGATGTCGACGGAGTCGAACGTCGCCGGATCGACGGTCGCGGTGACGTCGATGTTGTTGATGCGCGAGTTGCGGTAGCGGTACTCGAGCGCGGCGCGCAGGCGTGGGGCGAGCTCGCGCGAGAGCGTGACTGCGCCACCGAGCTCCTCCTTGTCGTAGGCGGGCTCGTCGCGCAGTTCCTGGAACAGCGAGAGGCCGAGTTCGTAGCGCGAATTGAAGAAACGAGGATCGCTGATGCCGGCGACGACGCGCGAAGCGCGCTCGGCGACCATGCCGTCGAGGCTGACGGTCAGGCCCGAACCGAACAGGTTCGTCTCGCGCGCGCCGCCGAGCGCGCGCAGACCCTCGTAGGACCCCAGGCCAGGCTCGATGAAGAACTCGGTCGAGATCGTTTCCTCGAGCGCGACCACGAGCGCACGTTCGTTCCCGTCGGTACGTTCGAGCTGCAGGTCGACGCGACGGAACAGGCCACTCTTGTACAGCTGGCGGAAGCTCTCGCGGATCTCGCGCACGTCGTACACGTCGCCACGGCGCAGCGTCACGAGCCCGAGCACGTGCGAGGTGCGCGTCTTCTCGTTGCCGCTCACCCGCACCTCTCCGATGCGCACCTGCGGTCCGGCCTCGATCGCGAGCGCGATCGCGACGCGGGCCTGCGCGTCGGGTTCCGACTCCTCGAGCTCGACCGCCACGTCGGGATAGCCCGCGCTCTCGTACTGCTCGGTCACGCGCGCGCGCAAGTCGAGCGGCAGGCGCGGCGTCAAAGGTCGTCCGGCCGCGACCCCCAGATCGATCCGCGCGTTGACCGCGGGCACGCCGCCCGAGAGCGTCGGCACGTCGACGAGCGTGTAGCGCAGGCCTTCCTCGACGTGAAAACGCACGGCCGCGATCGAGCGCG
>JAPLOE010000083.1:0-5751 GCA_026692705.1 Planctomycetota bacterium | reverse complement strand
TAGCCGCGCGCCGCGTAGTGCGCCGCCATCGAGTCCGCGGCGAGCTGCAGCTCGCGCTCGACGAGCCACAGCGTGGTCCGCGGCCGCGCCTCGAGCCCCGCGCTCTCGAGCAGCTCGTCCTCGCGCACGCGCGAGTTGCCGTCGACGTCGAGGCGCTCGACCCGCACGCGCAGGCCCTCGTCCACGCGGAATTCCGCGACGATCCGCTCCTTCGTCGCATCGAGCAGGCGCGTCTCGACCTTGCAGGAGGGATAACCCTCGTCGCGGTAGAACTCGACCAGCGTGTAGGCGGCGTCCTCGAGCGCCGAGCGCGGGTTGGCGCGCGCGGGAAGTTCGGCAAGGTCGAGCGCGAGCGCACGCTCGAGGTCGCGCGTGGTGAAGCGCGTCGCGCCGGGAAAGCTCAGCTCGAGCTTCGGGCCGCGAGAACCGCCCGACAGAGGTCCCGTGCTGCTGCACGCGGCGAGGAACGCGACCAGCGCGAGTGCGAGGAGCCTGAGGGACTTCATCGCAGCCGCAGCACGAACCGGAGCCCGTAGTTGTAGCGGTCGTAGATGTCGCGCTCGCCGCGCAGGTAGATCGCGCGGCCCTCGCCCTGGGCCGCACCCGCGACGCGCACGCGCACCTGCGCCGTCGATCCGCCGGTCTGCGTCACGTCGGCGCCGGTCTGCAGCTCGATGCGCTCGAGCAGCGCGTCCGCGGACTCGCCCTCGCCCGAAAGCAGGCGCGTCAGCAAGTCGCGCCCGAGGAACACGATCACGGTCTCGGCAGCGTCGGCTCCTTGATCGCGATCGAGCGCCGTGCCCGGCATGCGACCGGTGAGCAAGAGCAGCAGGATGTCCTCGCTCGACAGCGGCGGAACCGACGAGAGCTCGAGCTCGGGTTCGCTCACCGAGCCCGTCACGCGCACCGAAACGTCGTAGCCGCGCACGCGCGCCGCGAGCGTCGCGTCGAGGCGCGGATCGAGCGGATCGCTGCGGTCGATCGAGAGAGTTCCCGCGCGCAGCTCGAGCGTAGCCGCCGGCAGCAGCACCTGAGTCGGATCGAGGAACAGCGCGCCGGTGAGCACCGGGGCCTTGCCCGTGCCCGTGAGCGCGAGGTTGGGCCGCAGCGACCCCTTGAGCACGTTCGAATCGACGCGGAAAGCATCTCCGTCCGAGAGGCGCAGGTCGAAACGCAGCGCCGCCAGCGGCCCTTCGGCGATCGAGAACAGTGGCGGGCTCGCCTCGCGGCTCGAGCCACCGCGCTTGCGCTGCCGCGGCGCGAACCAGTCGAAGTTGCGCGTCCAGCGGCTGTCCTGCGTGCTCAGGTCACCGACGAGCGTGAGCGCGTCGAGCGGGCCCGACAGCCGCAGCTCGCCGTCGGCGCGCAGGCGCAGGTCGCGCCGCCGCACGAGCAACATCTCCCGGCCGGTGAGCCGCAGCGCGAAACGCGGATTTTCCTCAGAGAAATCGACTTCGCCGGAGATCTCGAACGGACCGGCGCCAAGCTCGCCGTGGAGCGTCTCGATCGTCACCTTGCGACCTGCGAGCAGCGCCGAACCCTCGACGCGCTCGATCGACGGCAGGCCCGCCTCGATGCGCACCTCGCCGCTGCGCAACGCGATGCGCCCCGCGAGTTCGGGTCGCGCCAGCGTGCCCGTCAGGTCGAGCGAGCCACTCGTCGCCCCGCGCAGCCGTCGCACCTTGGTGAGCAACGTCTCGACGACGCCGATGTCCGCAAGTTCCCAGCGCACGTGCAGGTCGAGCCCCGGACTCTCGAGAGCGCTCGCCGGATCGTCGAACAGCGCCGCCACGCCTTCGCGCGAGAGCAGCGTGCCTTCACCCGAGAGCTGCAGTTCCGGCTGCGCCCTCAGCGACAACGCCTCGACTCGCATGCCTTGTTCGAGCACGACCCGCAGCGTGAACGCGCCGTCGCTCGCATGCATTCCTGCGAGCACGCCGCCGTTGTCGAGCGCGTGCAGCGCGAGGCCCGTACCGTCGATCTCGAGCGAACCGCGCAGGTCCGGCGGCCGCCCGGCGGCGACGAGACGCAACGCCACACGCCCCGCGAGCTGCGCCGGAAGCCCCAATTTCGGCCACGGAACGACGCTCGCGTCCTCGACCGTCGCGTTCGCGCGCACCTGCAGCACGCCGTCGCGCCACTTCCACGGCGCGCCCGAGTCGTAGGGCACTTCGCCGGAAGCCTCGACGCCGATGCCGACCTTCGTGCGCAGCACGAGCCGTTCGAGCGTCGCCCGCTCGCCGCCCGCGCGCCCGACGAGCTCGAGATCGAAGGCCGGCAGGTCGCCAAGCGCGACGCAGTCCATGGCGCGCAGGTCGGCGTGGAGCTCGTGCGCACCCTCGGCGCGATGCAGCAGCAAGCGGCCGTCGATCGAGCCGATCGAGATCCCGCGCGGGAGAAACGGCGCCACGAGCGGCATCGGATCGAGGTGCTCGACGCGCGCATCGATGTCGAGCACCTCGCCCGAGTGCTCCACGCTGCCATCGAGCCGCCCGCGCAAGCCGGTGAACGACAGCGACGGCGCCGATACGCGCCCCGCACCGAACTCGACCGCCGCGGGCCGATCGAGCACTAGCGCGAGCCCGTCGCGCGCGGCCATCGCGAAACCGACCTGCAGCAGGTACGGCCCGCGCCAGCGGTCGTGCACGAGCGCCGCCTGCGCGCGCAGGTCGACACCCTCCGAACTGGCCGAGAGGTCGTCGGCGATCACGCGGCCGGATTCGAGCCGCCCCTTCGCGCGCACGCTCGCGAGCTCGACCTCGCCGAGCGCAAGGTCGAAGGCCTCGAGCGAAAAACTGCCCAGCGGCTCGAGGATCGGCCCGGACAGATCCGCCTCGATGGCGACCGCGCCACGCTCGAATCTCCCCGGCAGCAGCACGTCCAGCCGCGGCACGTCGAGCTTGATCTTCGCGCGTTCGATGCGGCGCTCGGAGAGCTCGACCACACCGGTCGCCGAAAGCGCCCCGAGCTTGCCGTCGGTGCGCAGCAGATCGACCTCGGCGCGTGTGCCCTCGATGCGCGCCCGCAGCGTCGCGGCGCCGAGCTCGTAGCCGCTCGCCACCACGTTTTCGCCGCGCAGCGCGAGCAATCCGGTCGGTCCAGCGAGCGGGCCCGCGACGTGCAACGTCCCGAGCAGGCTGCCCGACCACGGACGGTCATCGACGAGCGGGCCGAGCTCGCCCAGATCGCGGAACAGCACGTCCGCGTCGATGTCGAGCTGCGTGCGCTCCTCGAGCGGCTCGCCCCACACGACGCGCCCGCGCCTCACCACGAGCCGACCCGTCGCCGTGTCGAGGCGCCCCGACTGCAGCTCGACGCCCTGTTCGTCGAGGCGACCGACGAGCGTCAGCCGATGCTCCGGCAACGGCCCCGCTTCGCCCGCGCGCAGCTCGCCGACGTCGTGCACCGCGACCTCGATCTCGCCGCGCGACGCGCGCAGCGTCTCGAGCAGGCTCCCGCCCGCGAGCGGCACCGAGAGCGAACGTGCCCACGCGAGGTTTTCGTGCTGGCGCAGCGCGAGTCCGAGCACGTCGACCCAGCCCGGACGCAGCACGAACTCCGCCTCGAGGCAGTCGAGCTCGCGCCCGAGCCCGCACAGGCGCTCCGCACGAAGGCGCGTCGTGCTCCACAGCTCGCCGTGCGCGGAATGCAGCTCGCCCTCGCCGCTCACGAGCCCTTCGATGCCGTATTCGAGCGTGCGGGGCGTCCAGCGCGCGAGCTGCGCGAGCTCGAGCTCGTCGACGCGCCACGCGAGGCCCAGCGCACCACCTCCGAGGTCCGCCCGCGCGAATCCGCGCGCCGCCCGGCCCTCGAACGGCAGCTCCAGCTGCACGCGCCCGTCCGCGAGCGTCACCGAAGCGCCGTTCAGGCGCAGCTCCGCTCCGCCACCCACCTCGAAGCGCGCGACGTCGACTCGCGCTCCGTCCCTGCGCGCGCGCGCGACGAGCGAAAACTCCCTCGGGAGCACCGGCCAGTCGCCGCGCAACGCGATCGTCGGTACGTCCAGCTCGATTTCGCCCGCTGCGTGGCTCGCGCGCGCCCCGCGCAGCTCGACGCGCCGTCCTTGCGGCAGCCGCAGGTCGAGATCGACGCGCTCGAGGCTCACTTGCGGCAACTGCGCCAGCGCCCCGAGGTCGAACGAGCCGCCTGCGCCGCCACCTTCGGTCTCCGCCGTCGCCGCGAGCTCGATCCGCGCTTCGACACCGCTCCCGCGCACCGCGTGCAGGCCCGCAAGATCGCCGCGCGCGAGCCGCAGCAACTCGTGCTCGAGCTCGAGCTCGTCGATGTGCACGTGCAGCGGCCGCGGCGCACCCGGCACCGACGTGACGCTGACTCCGCGCAGCTGCAGGTCAGAGAACCAGCCACCTTCGATCGAATCGACGCCGAGAGTGAGCCCGTGCTCGCGCTCGAGCCATTCCGACGCACGTGCGACGGCGAAGGGCCCGAGCACGCTGTTGCGCGAAACGTAGGCCGCGATGCCGACCAGCAGCAGGCCCGCCGCGATGCCCGCGCCGATCCGAGCGAGCCGCCGACCGAACCCCGCGGACCGCGACGGCGCACCGGGCTCGACCGCTCCGGTCACGCGCTCTGCCCCCGCGCCGTCACTCGTCTTCCCCGATCCGCGTCCAGCCCTGCTTGCGCAGCCAGTTCAGGATGAACGCCGAGATCAGCGCGAGCAGGGCGAGCACGACGAAGTAGCCGCCGCGGGCCTTGAGCTCGGGCATGTGCTCGAAGTTCATGCCGTACAGCCCGGTCACGAACGACAGCGGGATGAACACGCTCGTGACGGCCGTGAGCATGCGCATCACCTGGTTCATCTTGAGGTTGAGCGCGCCGTGGATCAGCTCGCGCACGTCGGTGCCGAGGTCGCGGTAGTGCGCGGTCATCTCGACGATGCCGTTGGCGTGGTCGCGCAAGTCGGCGAGGAACGGCAACGTCTCCGCGGCGAACATCGCGCGCCCCTCGTGGCCGAGCGCGTTGACGAGCTCGCGCGTCGGCAGGGCCACGCGCGCGACCTGGCGCAGGTCGCGGACGAGCTCGTACACCGTGCGCAGCGGCTTCGACGACGGGCGCTCGATCGCCTTCAGCTCGAGCTCCTCCAGCCGCATCCCGACGTCCTCGAGACACGGCACGAACGTGTCGACCACGCAGTCGAGCATGCGGTACACGAGGAAATCGACGCCGCTGCGGCGCGTGAGGCTGTCGGCGGCGTGCAGGCGCTTGCGCAGCGGCGCGAGCAGGTCGAGAGGCTCGTCGGCGAACGTGATCACCGTCTTGCCGCGCACGAACAGCGAGAGCTGCTCGAACTCGGGCCGGCCCGTGTGCTTGAGCGCGCGCGAGGCGATGAAGGCGCAGTCGCCGAACAGCTCGAGCTTGGGACGCGAGCGGTTGCCGAGGATGTCCTCGAGCGCGAGGCGCGGCACGCGGTAGACGCGCTCGAGCATCTCGAACAGCGCCTTGTCGCCATAGCCCTCGATGTCGATCCACAGGATGCGGCCGTCCTCGGAGAGCTTCGCGAGTTCCTGCACGCCGACGTTGTCGCGCGCCTCGATCGAGCCCGCGTCGTAGCGCACGACGCGCACGTGCGGCCGCGGCGCTCCCTCGGGAATCGTGAGCGTGCCCGGACTCATGCCGGGGTTCGACGGGAGGCCGTGGGAGTGCTTGCGGCGCGACATGCCCTCGGATTCTAGGGAGCGCGCGCGCCGGTTTCGCCGGCTCTACGCGGCGTCCGCGGTGCGCAGCCGCTCGACC
>JAPLOE010000082.1 GCA_026692705.1 Planctomycetota bacterium | reverse complement strand
ACGAGCGTGAGCGGCGCGATGCGCGGCAGGAAGCGCGTCTCGTACCACTCGCGGCCGCGCGCGGCGACGAGGCCGCGGCGGGTGAGGAAGCCCGCGGCGAACGGGATGACGAGGTAGATGCCGACGCTGGTCGCGATCTCGGCGACCGAGATGTCCACCACCGCACCCTCGAGCCCGAGCCAGCGCGGCAGCAGCGTCGCGAACAGGTAGGCGTAGGCCGGGAAGAACAGCACCTGGAAGATCGAGTTGAACGCCACGAGGCCCGCGCAGTACTCGCTGTCGCCGCAGGCGAGCTCGTTCCACACCAGCACCATCGCGATGCAGCGCGCGAGCCCGATCAGGATCAGGCCGAGCATCAGCTCCGGCGAGTCGCGCAGGAACAGCACCGCCAGCGCGAACATCACCAGCGGGCCAAGCACCCAGTTCTGCACGAGCGAGAGCGCGAGCACGCGCGGGTCGCGAAACACGCGGCCGAGCTCCTCGTGGCGCACCTTCGCGAGCGGCGGGTACATCATCAGGATCAGGCCGATCGCGATCGGGATCGAGGTCGAGCCGACGCTCAGACGCTCTATCGCCTGCGGCACGGCCGGCGCGAGGTACCCCAGCGCCACGCCGAGGGCCATGGCGGCGAGGATCCAGACCGTCAGGAACCGGTCGAGGAAGGAGAGCTTGCCGCGCGGAGCGTCGTTCGGGATCTTCATCGAAGTTTCACGATTGGAGAAGGTCCTGCGTCAAGGTCTCAGAGGCTTCCGACCAGCGCCCGCAGGCGCCGGAGCGCGCGCGGCTCGATGCAGTAGCAGACCCGCGGACCGTCGATCTCGCCGCGCACCAGCCCGGCCTGCTTGAGGACCTTGAGGTGCTGGGAGACGGTCGACTGGGCGAGCGAGAGCTCGTCGACGATTCCGCCGCAAACGCAGGAATTCCTGCGCAGGAGCAGCCGAACGATCTGCACGCGCGCCGGGTGGCCGAGCGCCTTGGAGAGCTTCGCCAGCTCCTTGTCCGCCTGCGGCCCTTCGGTGGGGCGCAGGTCGGGCGAATCATCGGGTGCGGGGCAGCACGCCGGCTCGGGCTTCTTGCGTCGTTTCATCGTAGAACGACGATAAGAGCGGCCCACGCAAGCCGCAAGCGAACGCGTCGAGGCTCAGGCGAGCGTCAGCGCCAGCGTGCGGCCGGCGCGCTCCTCGACCTCGATGTCGAGGCGCCATTCGTGCGAGAGCAGCCGGCAGGGCCCGGCGGCCGTCGCGATGTAGGCGAGCAGCTGCACACGCAGCAGGCCAGAGCCCGCGAGGCCGAGTTCGATGCGGGTCGAAGACGCGAGCAGCGGGCCGGTCACCTGTCGCGCGGCGACGAGCCCTCCCTCACGCAGCACGCGGTACTGCGACGGTGCGCCGGCGGCGAGGCTCTCACCGGGCGCGAGCGCGAGGTCGAGCACGAGCGTGCCGTCCCCGGGAGCGAGCCGACGGCGCAGCGCCGGATGGACGACGGTCGACGGCAGGTGGGGGAGCTCGCTGAGCTCGAGCGTCGCCGGCCGCGACGCGACGGGCACCGGCACACCTTCGAGCGCCAACGTGCGCACGGTGTGCTCGTCGAGGTCGATCACGCGCAGCGCATGGTTCGCGCTGTCGGCCACGTACAGGCGCGACCCGACCAGCGAGAGCCCCGCAGGCTCGCGAAACCGCGCCGCGTCGCACTCGCCGTCCGCGTGGCCGGGCTCCGCGGCGCCGGCGTAGTTCGCGACGGTGCCCGAGTCGGGATCGAGCAGCTTGATGCGGTGGTTGTAGGTGTCGGCGACGTAGGCGAGCGCACGCTCGAGCGGCGCGTCGGGCTCGCACTCGACCGCGAGCGGATGCTGGAAACGCCGGCCGAGGCCCGCGCCCTCCTCGTCGCCGAAGTGGAACAGGTTGCGCGCGTCCTCGGCGCCGCCGGCGAGCGTGGAGACGCGGCGCGTGTCGAGGTCGAGCGCGCGGATCGCGCTCGCTTCCGAATCGGCGACGAGCAGCCGTTGGCCGAGGCGTGCGAGGCCCGAGGGCTGCGCGAGCGCCGCGAGCTCGAACGCGCCGTCGCGCCGCGCTTCGGAGCCGTCGCCAGCGAGCGGCCGCAGCGACTGCGTGCCTGGGTCGTAGCTCCACACCTGATGGAGTCCCGCCATCGCGATCGCGAGCTCGCCGTCGATTTCGCGAAGGTCCCAGGGCGAGTTGAGCATCGCCGCCGCAGCCGGCAGCGTGCGTGCGCGCTCGTGGCCCGGCCGGCCGTTGCCCGCGACCGTCGTCACGGCGCCGGTGCGCAGGTCGATCGAACGCAGCGCGTGGTTGAGCGTGTCGGCGACGAACAACTGCTCGCCGATGCGCGCAAGCCCCTGCGGCCCGCGGAAGCGCGCCTCGTGCGCGTCGCCATCGTCGAGGCCGGGCTCGCCTTGGCCAAATTGCCGAAGGAATCGGCCCTCGAGGTCGAGCTCGAGCACGCGGTGGTGGCCGGAGTCCGAGACCCACAGGCGCCCGCGTTCCGCGTCGCCGAGCAGCTTGCCCGGATAGAGCAACTCGCGCGGCAGCACACGCTCGCGCAAGAGGCGCAGCGGCAGCGGCCTGTCGTCGAACGCATCGGCAAGGCCGTGGTAGAGGTCGAGCGCCTGCTCGATCAGCACGTCCAGCACTGCACCCTGCCCCTCGCCCGAGACCTGGCCGAGGATGCGCCCGTCGGGGCCGATCAGCACCAGCGTCGGCCACGCACGCACGCCGAAGCGGCGCCAGATGTCGAACTCGCGATCGACGACGACCGGATGAGCGATGCCCTCGCGCAGCACCGCGTCGCGCACGGCCTCGACGCCTGTTTCGCCCGGGAATTTCGCGCTGTGGCAACCGACGACGACGAACGGCTCGCCGCGGTAGCGCTCCTCGAGCCACGCGAGCTCGGGCAGCACGTGCTGGCAGTTGATGCAGCACGCGGTCCAGAAGTCGAGCAGCACGAGCTTGCCCGCGAGGTCCGTCGTGCTCGTCAGCGCCCGCGAGACGTTGAGCCACTCCTTGTCGGCGCCGAACGGCGGCGCGGGCACGCCGGCCTGCGCGTTGTGCTCGAGGATCTGGCGCGCGCGCTGGCGCAGCGCCTCGCGGCGATCGACTTCCATCGCTCAGGCCCGACCCTGCAGGAGACCGAGCACACGCTCGAACACGCTCGTCATCGGCACGACGCCATCGCGCGGCTCGTCGCCGGCGGGTCCGAAGGGCTGCGAGCACAGGAACACCGGGCCGTCGCGCGGATCGTCGGGCAGGCGACCGTGGCTGCCCTTCACGAGCGTCGCATCGAGCGGAATCACGTCCATCAGGTAGCGGAATCCCGCGAGTTTTTGCGCCAATCGGAACGCGACGCGCAGCTTCGGCGCCGCGAGCTTCGGGTCGACGAACAGCTCGCACGGGTCGTAACCCGGCTTGCGGTGGATGTCGACCGTGCGCGCGAAGTCCGGCGCCTGCGAGTCGTCGAGCCAGTAGTAGTACGTGAACCACGCGCCCTTGCGCGCGAGCACGACGAGATCGCCCGAACGTGCGTGGTCGAGGCCGTACTTGCGTTGCGCGGCGCGGTCGAGCACCTGCTCGACGCCCGGGAGGTTGCGCAGCACGTGCGCGGCGTGCGCCCGCGCTTCCTCGGTGCGCGCGTAGATGTGCGCGAGCTGGTGGTCGGCCACGGCGAAGGCGGTGCTCGCGAACGTGTCGAGCATCTCGCCCACCGGCGTGTCGCGCACGACGAGCAGGCCCTCGCTGCGCAACGCGCGGTTGAGGTGCACGGGCGTGTCGACCTGCTCGAGGCCGTACTCGCTCACCACGACCACCTGCGCATCGGCCTTGTCCGCCGCCGCTACGATCTTTGCGACCTCGGCGTCGACCTCCGCGAGCGCACGCTGGCCGCGCTCGGACTCGGGGCCATCCTGCTGGTGGCTGTAGTCGAGATGCGGCAGGTACACGAGCGTGAGCGACGGCTTGTGCAGCTCGAGCGTGCGCACGGCGACGTCGGCGATCCAGCGGCTCGACGCGATGCCCGATTTCGGGCCCCAGAAGTCGAAGAACGGGAAGGGGCCGAGCTCGCGCTCGATCTGCGCGGGGAAGCTCGTCGGCTGGCCGTACACGGCGAGCAGCTTGCGACCGTCGGCGGGATAGAACGGCCGCGGCGTGATCGACCAGTCGACCGCGGCGCCCATGTTCCACCACCAGAAGAGCTTGGCGCAGGTGAACTGCGGGTCGCGCTCGCGCGCCACTTCGTAGAGCTTGCGCGCGCCGACGAGCGCGTTCGATTGGCGCCAGAAGGACACTTCGCCGCTCTCGCGGTCGAACCAGCCGTTTCCGACGGCGCCGTGCACGTTGGGCATGCGCCCGGTGAGCAGCGTGGCCTGCGCACTGCAGGTGACGGCGGGCAGGATCGCTCCCATCGGTGCACACGTGCCGCGCTTGGCGAGCGCCGCGAGCGCGGGCGTGCGCGGCCCGATGTGGCGCTGCGTGAGGCCGACGACATCGATGAGGACGACGGGCTGCATCGGAGGGCCGCGGAGAATACTGAGCCAGAGCGGTTTTTTCTGCAAACCGCGGCCCGCGTCGTCGGCTTTGCCCTCGTCTCGAGCCGCGGTTTGCACAAAAAACGGCTCTGGCTCAGTATTCTCCGCGCGCATGTTCTCGAAGCTGTTCGGACTGTTCGGTGGCAAGCCGGTGCGCATTCCCGGCACGTCGAAGATCGGTGAGGGCGAGTCGCGGCGCGTGACGATCGGCGACCCGCTCGCCGATGGCATCGAGCTCATCGTCGGTCGCGTCGAGGGCAAGCTGTGCGCGCTCGATCGCCGCTGCCCGCACGAAGGGGGCCGGCTCGTCGATGGGCCGCTCGCGGACGGGCGCTACATGGTCTGCCCGCTGCACAATTACCGCTTCGATCCGAAGAACGGGCGCGCGGTCGGGGTCGTCTGCTCGGATGCGAAAACCTACCGCATTCGCGAGCAGGACGGCGACGCGGACGTCTGGCTGTAGGGCGTCAGCGCGACGCGCGGCGCACGACGGCGCTGGCTTCCCACACGAGGGGAACGAGCTGCGCATCACGCGCAAGCGCCGGAATTTCCGGCAGGAGCGCGCGGGCTTCTTCGACGCGCCCCAGGCGCGCGAGGCACATCGCACGGAAGGCGAGCAGCTCCGGCGCGGGCTTGCGCGGCTGAGTCGCGGCACTGGCGCGGTCGAAGCAGTCGAGCGCGGCCTCGAGCTGGTCGAGACGGTAACGCGCCGCGCCTTGCAGGAAGAGCGTGTCCTCGAGTCGCGAGCGCGCGTCGAGGCGCTCGAGCTCGAGCGCCTGCCACAGCCCGAGCTGGCATTCGATCCGTTCGGTCATCGGCAACAGCAGTACCGAACGCGTGCGCGAGCGCAGCGTCGACGCCGATCCGTCGACGCGCTGCAGGAGCCGCAGCGCCGCCGTGCGCGCCGCTTCGTTGAGCGCGCGATCGTTGCGCAACGCGCTGGCCGCGGCGTCGAGCGCGAGCGCCTCGCGTTCCAGCAGTCGCTCGAGCAGCCGTGCGCCCTCGACGTCCCACGTGCGGCGCTCGGCCCGCGCGCTCTCGCGCACCTGCGCCGGCTCGGTGGTCCACACGCGCACGATGCCGTTCGACGTGCCGCAGGCGATCGCCGAACCGTCCGGGGAGACGGCCATGAGCTCGCCGAGGCTCTCGCCGCTGCCGATCTGCAGCAGCGCGACCTCCGAGCCGGGCTCGAAGATGCCGATCGAGCGCGCGCCCGTGCCGAGCACGCAGGCGATGCGCCGCTCGCCGCGCAGCCAGTGCACGCGGCCACGCTCGCCACGCGGCGCCGCGAGCGTCGGACCGAGCTCGAGCGTCGTGAAATCGAGCCGCGCCAGCTCGGTTTCGAGATCGAGCCACGCTCCCTTGCCATCTTCCGTGCGTTGGAATCCGAGCACGCGCCGGCCTTCGGGCGTCGGCACGCGGCGCACTTCGCCCTTCTCGCCGTCCCACAGCACGACGGCGCTCTCGTCGAGCCGCACCAGCGCGCGACGGGCGCCATCGAGCAGCAGGATCTCGCTCGGAACTCCGCCGAGTTGCTCGACCCGCGCCGCGCGCTTGCGCTCGGCGCAGCTCCACAGCTCCAGCACTCCGCCGGCGATGCCAAGCGCCAGCGTGTCGCCCGCGAGCGCCACTGCGCCTTCGATCGAGCTGTTTTCCAGCGGAAATTCGGCCAGAAGCTCGCCGTCGACGCTCGAGAAGAGCTGCGCGGTGTGGGCAACGAGCGCATTCGAACCCTGCAGCTGGATCGCCACGATGCGGCCCGCGGCGGCGTCGACCGCCATGCGCGTCAACGCCTTGCTCTGCGTCGGCTGCGCGAGGAGGCTCTCGAGCTCGCCCGCGCGCGCGTCCCACATCCGCAGGCTCGACGAGCCGTCGAGGGCGAGCGCACGCGGCGGGTCGGCGAGCAGCACGAGGTTCCTGAGGCCCTGTCGCGTGCTGCGCAGGTCCACCGAGCCGGCGCGGTCGAGCGACAGCACGCGCAGGTCGCCCTTGGAATCGCCGACGACCAGATCGCGACCCGCGACCACCGCCGACGTCGCGCGCAGCGTGCCCGTGACGACGCCGTAGCCCTCGAAGCTCGCGCGATCGGCGACCCACGCCGAGCCGTCGTTGTTCGCCGTGACCAGCAGCTCGCCACGCGCGGAATAACCGCCGAAAATCACCTCCGCGTGGCTTTCGTGAAGCGCCGTCAGCGTGCCCGTCGACACGCTCCACTCGCGCACGGTGTTGGCCCAGCGCTGGCGTTCGTAGCCGCGATTCGCGGTGACGCAGACTTGGAACCCGTCCGGGCTGAACTCGACGTCGATCACCGGCGCGCTCTTCTCGCCGAGCTCGCGCTCGATGCGACCGCTCGCGGCGTCGATGAGCAGCACGCGCCCGTCGAACAGTCCGACGGCGAGCAGCACTCCCTGCGGATCGAAGGCGATCGAGCTGACGGCCGAACCGGCGTTCTCGAGCACGAATTTCTCGTTGCCCGACAGCGGCTCGACGACACGCAGGCCCTTGCGCAGCGTGCCGAGCGCGAGCAGCTGCCCGCTCGGATCGAACGCAAGCCCGAAGCCGACGCCGTCCTTGTGGCTCCAGGTCGCGAGCTGCTGGCGCGTGCGCGCGTCGAAGATGCGCACCGTGCGGTCACTCGTCGCCACCGCGACGCGCCGCCCGTCCGCGGACAGCGCGACGTCGTTCACCTTCGAGTCGCCGCAGTCGTAGGTGCCGAGCGGCTCGAGCGTGGGCAGCGAGAACGCGCGCACGATGTCGAGCAGCTTCTCCGAGCGCACCTCGCGTCCGGTCGAGGCCACGAGCAGCGTTGCGGTCGCGTCGACGAGCAGCACGCTCGGCTCGAGCGCGTCGCGCTCCGCCGACGTGTCGAGGCCTTCGCGCAGGCCGACCTTGCGCAGGCGCGGCGAGCAGGTCGCGTCAAGGTAGCGCCACTCCCAGTTGTCGCGCGCTTCCGCCGGGCATTCGTCGAGTCGCGCGCGCGCCCGCTCGAGGTCGAGCCCGCGCAGCGCGGTGTCGGCGGCGGATACGTTGGCGTGGTAGCCGCGGCGCACGGCCTCGTCGGCGTTGCGCTGCGCGGTGCGCTGCTCTTCGGCGAGCTTGAGGTTGACCTCTTCCGTGCGTTCGCGCGCGGCCTGCGCCGCCTCGGCGCTCTTCTTCGCGGCGTCGCGCTCGACTGCGAGCTCGTCGTTCGCGCGCGACTGCTGCAGCGCGAGCGTCGAAGCCAGTCCGAGCGCGACCGTGATCGCCGCTGCGACGGTGGCCGCGAACGCGCGGTTGCGCCCGATCCACTTGCGGAACTCGACGATCGCGCCGGTCGAGTGCGCGCGCACGACACGCCCTTCCAGGTACGCGCGCAGGTCCTCGCCGACCTCCTGCATGTCCGCGTAGCGCTGGCGCAGGTCGCGGGCCATCGCCTTCTCGCAGATCGCGACGAGCTCCTCCGGCGCGTCCTTCGCCTCGCGCGCGAGTTCCGCCGGCGGGCCCTTGATGAGCGACGTGAGCACCGCACTCGCCGACACCTTCTCGCCGGCTTGCGCGTAGGGCGCGTGCCCCGAGAGCAGCTCGTAGAGCATCGTCCCCAGCGAATACACGTCGACGCGCGGCCCGATGTCCTCGAGCCGTCCGCGCGCCTGCTCAGGCGCCATGTAGCTCGGCGTGCCGACGATGTCGCCGTCCATCGTGCCCAGCCCAGAGTCACTGCCGCTCGAATGTTCCTTGCGTTCGGTGCGGATCGGCCCGAGCGAGGCGTCGGCGCTCGCGGTGTCGATCGCACGCGCCTCGCCGTCGCGCGCGAGCACGCGCGCGAGGCCCCAGTCCATCACGTACACCTCGCCGAAACGCCCGACCATCACGTTCGCGGGCTTGAGGTCGCGG
>JAPLOE010000081.1 GCA_026692705.1 Planctomycetota bacterium | reverse complement strand
GAGCTGCAGTTCGGCGGTGCGCGCGGACAGGTACGCGATCACGGCGCCGAGCGCGCCCCAGGCCGGAACGGCGAGGCAACCGACGGCGAGCATCACGACCGCGGCGCGGATGTAGCTCGACCGCGGCGTCGCGAAGTCGCCGCGCGCGCGTTGCCACGGCGTCAGCAGATAGCCGAGGGAATGCACGAACACTCCGACGAGCAGCAGGACGAACAGCGGGCGGCTCTCGGCGAACGCGGGCCCGAGCAATAGCCCGAGCAACGGCTCATCGAGCGCGAGCAGCACCAGCAACCCGATGAAATAGGCCGGCACGACCCAGCTCGCGACCCGCAGGAATTGGCGCGCCGCTTGGACTTCGCCGCGCTCACTCACGAGCTTCGCGAACGTCGGGTAGATCGCCGCCGAAAGCGCCGAGCCCACCACTTGGATGCGCAACGCGACGTCCGCGGCTCCGCAATAGAGGCTGAGCTCATCGGCACCGACCGTCCGGTCGAGCAGAACACGCTCGAGCGACGTGATCGCCGCCGCCGCGAGCGTGAAACCCAGCAGGTCGAGGATCGCCGTGCGATAGCGCGGCCACTCGGCGGAGCGTTGCAGCGTTGCCCAGCCACTCATGCGCGCCCACCACGCTGCGTCCTGGTTTTCGGCGGGCTCCGCCGTGCGAGGGCCCGAGAGCCTGCGGTAAGCGAGCCAGGTCACGAGGTTCGCGAGCACGAACGGACCGGCGAACACGAGCGGCCCGCTCGCGACGAGCGACAGCGCCGCGACGCTCGCGAACGCCGCTGCCCACGCGAAGTTGCGGATCGCGGTCGCGCTGCCGACGCTTCCTCCGATCGCGAGCCGCGCATAGTCGCGCGAGGCGAGTCCGTGGAGCAACGTGGCGAGCACGAGCGCAACCGCGCTCACCGGCGACAGCACGAACGAGCCCACCGCACCCGCGAGCGCGACGATCAGCACCGTCGACAGGCGCGTGAGCGCCGCGAGGTCCGCGTGGCTCGGCTGACGCTTCGCGTGCTCGTGGATCAGCAGCTGGCGCGCGACGTCCTGGTACGTGACGACGCCGAGCAACGTCACGAACAGCGAGAATTCGCCGTAGTTCGCGAGGCCGAGCGTGCGCCCGAGCACCGGCAGCGTCGCGACTCCCGCCGCCGCCAGCACGGCCTGGCTCGCGAGCACCTGCCCCGCACCGCGTGCGAGCGTGCTTCGCAGGCTGCGGCGCGGCGCGTCGACGGCGGGGCTCGCCGCAAGCGGCACGGTCGGGACGGGAGTGGGCATGACGGAGCGCCGCCGCGAACGGGGCGGTGCTTGCCCATCGACCCACTTCCGGGAGTGCTTGAGGCTGCAACGGTTGGCGCGCGGACCCGGCCGAGACCCGTGCCAATTCTGGTGTCGCAGCTCTGAAACATGACTTGGCCTTCAGAATCGGGGGTCCACGGGGACGAAAGAAGCGCGGTCTCCACCGCACCCCCGCGGTGCCCCCATGCAGCGTCCCCTCCAGATCCCGCCGGCCATCCGTCCCCGTCAGGTGGCTCTCGCCGAGCTGATGGACCCGGCCGCAGCGCCCGCCTGCAGTGAGCCCGCACCGGTGCTCGCGAGCGAGCGCCACCTGCGCGCCTCCGACGCCTGGGATCGCCTGACGCCGAAGTCGCGCTGGTATCGCTTCGGCCGCCCGATGCTCGACATCGCGCTGCTCGTCGCCACGCTCCCGGCCGCGCTCGCGATCTCGTGCGTCGTCGCCGTCGGCAGCGCGATCTCCTTCGGTTCGCTGCGCCGCGTGTTCTTCGTCCAGCCGCGCGTCGGCCAGCGCGGCCGCATCTTCCGCCTCGTCAAGTTCCGCACGATGCGCGAGCCCAAGGGCAGCGTGTACGACGCGTGGAGCGGCGGTGACCACGCGCGCGTGACGCAGTGGGGCAAGTTCCTGCGGAGCACGCACCTCGACGAGCTGCCGCAGCTCTACAACGTGCTGCGCGGCGACATGAGCTTCATCGGACCGCGGCCGGAGATGGCCGAGGTCGAGGCGTGGGCCAACACCGAGGTCCCCGGGTTCTCCGATCGTCTCGCGATCAAGCCGGGCATCACCGGGCTCGCGCAGGTGACGCAGGGCTACACGCCGCGGGACGCCGACGCCTACCGTCGCAAGCTCGCGATCAACCTCGAGTACCTCGCGCGCGTCAGCCTGCAGTCCGATCTCGAGATTCTCGGCCGCACGCTGGTCTGGATGGCGCTGGGCCGCGGCTGGAAGTGGCGCGGCAAGCGCGGCTAGGGCGCGACTTCGAGCACGCGACGGTGCTCTCGACAGCTGGCTGCTAATCTGGTCCGGCCGCGATTCCCGAGCGCGGCGCCGGATGCAACTTCACCTGGCCCCCGCGCTGGCCTCTCGCCGCTGTACCGACGCTGCTCAGCCATGATCAGCGTCGTCATTCCCGTCTACAACGAGCGCGACAACATCGCGACGTGCCTGCGCGGCCTCGCGGCGGCGCTGGCGGGCGAGCCGCACGAGCTGCTCGTCGTGTACGACTTCGATGCGGACACGACGCTCGAGGGCATTCGCGCGATGCCCGACGTGCCGGCGACGCTGCAGCTCGTGCGCAACCGCATCGGCAAGGGCGCGGCGAACGCGATTCGCGCCGGATTCGAGGCCGCACGAGGCGATGTCGTGGTCACGACGATGGCGGACCTGTCGGATCCGCCCGAGCGCATCCTCGACCTCGCGCGCAAGATGCGCGAGAGCGGCGTCGCGGTCGTCGCGGGCTCGCGCTACATGCCCGGCGGCTCGCAGGAAGGCGGACCGCTCGTCAAGCGCACGCTGTCGCGTGTCGCGGGGCTCTCGCTGCACTGGGTCGCAGGCGTCGCGACGCACGATGCGACCAACAACTTCAAGGCCTACTCGAAGCGTTTCCTCGAGTCGGTCAAGGTCGAGGCGCAAGGCGCGTTCGACATCGGGCTCGAGCTCACGGTCAAGGCGCACCTCGCCGAGGCGGGGGTCGCCGAGGTGCCGACGTCGTGGCGCGATCGTTCCGCGGGCGAGAGCCGCTTCAAGGTCTGGGCCTGGGCGCCGCGTTACCTCAAGTGGTACGCGATGGCGATGGTGGAGCCCGCGCTGGTGTGGCTCGTGTGGGCCGGTTTCGTCGCGTGGCTCCTTTCGAGCGCGAGCTGGCGCGAGCCGGGCAGCGCCGGCGATCTCGGGCTCTCGCTCCTGCACGCGTGGCTCGCGGGCGCCGTGATCGTCGTGGCGCGCGAGATCCGCGGCCGCATGCGCTGGTGGGACGCGGCGCTCGCGCTTCCGTGGGCGAATCCACGGCATTCGGCGGCCTGGAACCTCGGCAACGGCGAGCTCGCGGTGGCGCTCGCGCTGACCTCGACCACGCTGATGTACGTGTTCGGCTGCGGGCCACGAAAGTGCTTCGGAGCACTGCGGCGCTCGTTCCGCGCGCTCGCGAGCGGCGACGGCCTGCGGGTCGCGGTCGGGCTCGTGCTCGGCACGCTGCTGTGGCTGCGCGGCCTGTCGATCGCCGACCCGACGGTCGACATCGCGCTCGATCCGTCGTGGGTCGCGGCCTATCCGCGCTTCGCGCTCGAGGGCCTGCAGGCAGGCGTCGACTACGTCTACACGTACGGCCCGCTGTCGCATTTTCCGATCGGTGACTTCGAGCCCGCCCTCGCGTGGAACCGGCTCGTGCTGTGGGAAGGGCTGTTCGAGCTCGCGGCGTGCCTGCTGATCGCGGTCGCGCTCGTGCGCGTCGGCGACTGGCTCGAAGGCGTGTGGATCGCGGCGTTGCTCGTCGCAACGGGCAGCACGTTCGACGAGTTCGGCAGCCTGCTGTGCCTCGGGGCCGCGGCGATCGGCATCCGCAACGTCCACTCGGGCTGGACGAGGGCGCTCGCGCTCGCGGTGCTCGCCGTCGTCGGCTTCACGAAGTTCACGCTGCTCCCGCAGGCCTGGCTCGCGGCTGCGGCGATCTGCGCGACGCCGCTGCTGTCGCGTTCGTGGTGGAGCGGTGCGGTGCGCGCGCTGTTCTTCGCCGTCGCGGTGGTCGCGGCGTGGCTCGCGGCCGGGCAGCGGCTCACGACGTTCCCGAAGTTCCTCGTGTCGAGCCTCGAGGTCTCGACGGCCTATGCGGCGGCGATGTCGCGTGCCGAGGGCAGCTCGGGCTTCGCGTGGCTGGGATTCGGAGCGCTGGCGCTGGCGGCGCTCGTCTGTGCGCTGCGGATCCGCGGCGCACGCGAGAAGCGCGAGCCTGCGATGCAGGCGTTGGTGCTGATGGCCGTGCTCGCCGCGGCCTACCGGTCGAACTCGGTGCGTCACGAGCACGCGGGTTCGTTCGTGCTGGTGGCCCTTGTCGGTGCGTTCTTCCTGCCCGGGGCACGTGCAGGTGAAGCGCGAGCGTGGGTCGCTGGCCGCGCCGTGCGCCTTGCGCTTGTGGCCTTCGTGCTGCTCGTGCCGCGCGAGGAGGCGGCTTCGGTGTTCGAGCGCGCTCCAGCCACGCTCACGCACTGGCGCGCCGGCATCACGCTGCTGCAGGACGCCGCGAGCGTCGAGGCGCGCGCGCTCGAGGAACGCGAGCACCAGCGCGCTCGCTTCCGGCTCGAGCGGCTCGGCGCGCGCATCGGGCAGGCGAGCGTCGACGTGCTCGGCGACGAGCAGGCGCTCGCGATCCTCAACGGGCTGCATTGGACTCCGCGACCGGCGTTCCAGTCCTACGGTGCGCAGTCGGTCGAGCTCCAGCGCCGCAACGGCGAGTTCCTGCGCGGACCGAGCGCGCCGGAGTTCGTGCTGCAGAGGCTCGGGGCGATCGACAACCGCTATGCCGCGTGCACCGACACCGAAGCGCTGCTCGAGGTGCTCGGCAACTACGTTCCCGTCGATGTCGAGCGCGGATTCCTGCTGTGGCAGCGCAAGCCGGCGGAGCAGCGGCGCGAGCTCGCGATCACGCCCGCGGGCGAGCGTGAGCTCGTGTTCGGCGAGTGGATCGAGCTCGACGGCGAAGGTGATCTGCTCGCGAGTCTCGACGTGCGACGCACCGCGCGCGGCGAAGCTCGCGCGCTCGTCGCGGCTTCGGCGCCGTTCTGGCTCGAGGTGCGCGACTCGCGCGAGCGCCTGTGGCGCTTCCGCCTCTTCCCCGCGCTCGTGGAGTCGCCGTTCCCGCTGCGGCCGTTGCTCGTCGGGCAGGAAGAGGTCGTCGGTTGGGCACTGGGTGAGCCGCTGCACGCGCGCGCGTTGCGGATCGTCGCCGACGAGGCCTACCCCGACGACTACGAGCCGAAGGCGCAACTCACGCTGCAGAACGTCGACGGGCTTCCGCGGCGCGCATGGAGCGGTGCGGACGAGGCCTTGCGCTGGTCGATGCTCACCACGGTGCCGAGCGCCATTTCCGAGCCGTTCTTCAGCCGTCGCGAGCGACTGGGGGAGCGCGAGGTGCTGCTCGTCGCGCCGACCTCGGAGCTGCGCTTCACGCTCGAGCCCGGCCGGTACCGCCTGCGCGCACTCGCGGTCGCGCCGGCCTGGAGCTGGAAGCCGGACCAGCCGAACGACGGCTTCGTCGTCGAGGTGCTCGTCACCGGACGGCCCGAGCCGCTCTGGTCGCACGAGTTCGATCCGCTGAACGTGGTCGACGACCGCTCGCCGCAGGTCGTGCGCGAGGCCTTCCGCCTGCGCGAGCGCGGCGACGTCGTCGTGCGCGTGCTCCCGCGCGCCGGTGCCACGGGCCATTCGTCGCCGGTGATGCTCACCGGATTCGAGTTCGATCCGCTGGAACGTTGACGATCGTCGCGCCGGAGCAGAAATACCGAGCCAGAGCAATCTTTTCTGCTAACTGCGGCCTGCGTCGAAGGCCCGGCCTTCGACGCAGGCCG
>JAPLOE010000080.1 GCA_026692705.1 Planctomycetota bacterium | reverse complement strand
GTCCCCTCCGCCACGCACGCACGCGCCGCAGCGTCCCAGGTCGGAAGCGAAGGAGCAACCTCTGGCGCACGAGCCTCGTGCACGGCCTTTGCGAGCGCGAGCGGGTCCTCGGGATCGAAGTAGGTCGCCGCATCACCCGCGAGCTCGCGGTGCACTTCGAGAGCACTTGCCGCGACGGGCGCACCCGCCCGCAGCGCCTCCGCGAGCGGCAAGTCGAAGCCTTCGCGCCGCGAGGGGAGCACGACGGCCACACAACTTGCGTAGGCCTCGGCCAGCGCGGAATCCGTCAGAGCTCCAGCGAACTTCACGCGCGCCTCGACGTTCAACTCCTTCGCCAGTTCGCGCAGCTTCGCCTCGTGCTCGCCCTGCGAACTCCCCGCGAGCACGACCGGCGGCAGATCGCGGTCGAGCGCGAGCGCGCGCAGCAACGTCTCGACGTTCTTGCGCGGCTCGAGCCTCCCGACGCACAACAGGAAGCTCTCCCGCGCCGGCGCCCGCTCGCGGAGCTCGAGATGATCACAACCGTTGGGCACCACCGCGAGCCGCTCCGGCGCGCACCCCGTGAGCTCGCGCACCTCGCGGGCGAGCGTCTTCGACACGCACAGCACCTTGCGCGCGCGTGCGACCGAGTCGCGGATCACCGGCGCGCCGAGCACCGCGCGTGAACGGGTCGATGCCGCGCCCGCGACGCTCTTCAGGTCGTGCAGCGTGAGCGTGCAGGGTCGCTCGAGCCCGAGTGGCAACGGAAGGTGCCCCGTGTGGATCAGGTCGAAGTCGCGCAGCTCCGCGATCCGCTCGGATTCCCGCAGGAAACGCGCCGCCACAGGGTGGGCAGGAATGTCGCTCGCAATGCGCTCGATGTCGCCCGCAAGCTCGAAGTCGAGGCCCTCGCGCCCGAGGAGCACGCTCAAGTTCCCGCCTCGGCTGCGCAGCTCGCGCGCGACGCGCGGCAGGAGCTCGCGCTGATGGCGCTGCACGCCGCCGAGGCCCTGCGCGAAAAGCGTCCCGACGACGAGCACACGCGGCGCGCTCACGCCAGTTCCTTCCACAGCGCCTCGACCTCCTGGGCGCAACGTTCCCACGTGAATTCCGCGGCGCGCTCGAGGCCATCGAAACGCAGGCTCTCGCGCTCCATCACGGCGCGCACGAGGCCGTCGGCGACGCTCGTCGGATCCTGCGCGTCGACCACGATGCCGGCGCTGCCCGCGAGCTCGGCCTGCGCGCTGTCGCGTGCGACGACCACCGGCGTTCCGCTCGCCAACGCCTCGAGCACGGGAAAGGCGAAACCCTCCGAGCGCGAGAGCACCGGCACGACGCTCGCGAGCCGCGTCAGCGCCGCGAGGTCACGGTCGTCGAGCTCCCCCGGCGTCGACACGAAGCGCGACAGGCCCAGTTGCGACACGAGCCCGAGGTCGCGGCGCAGGTCCGAGGTCTGCGGACCGGTGACGACGAGCTGGATGCGCGGCCCGTGGCGCTTGCGCACTTCCGCGAGCCCGTGCAGCACCGCCGCGAGGTTCTTCTTCTCGCGCACGGCGCCCGGACAGAGCGCGATCGGATCCGCGCCGAGCCGGTACTTGCCGAGCACGACCTCGTCGACGGTGCCGGGCTCCGGCAGGTCGCCGAACGGCGCTCCGACGCCCCAGCGCACCACCCGCACCTTGTTCGCACCCGGCAGCCAGCGCTTGCGCAGGTCGCGCGCGACGAACTCGCTCGGCACGAGCACACGGTCGGCCCGGACCGGACCCCACGCGGCCCAGAAACGGTGCTTCGCATCGGCGTTTTCGGCCACTTGATGGCGCCACGGCAGCTCGTGCACGGTCTGCACGCGCCTGCCCGGCCCTCGCAGCGCGAAGGCCGACACCGGCGAGTGGATCCCGAACAGGCGTTCGCTCGTGACGAGCTTCGGCAGGCTCGAGTGGCGCCACGGGCGCAGCTCGCCCTGCGGAACCAGACGCACGATCTCGAGCTCGCCGCGCCGTTCGAGCGCTTCCACGAGGCCACGCGTGGCCCGCACGACCCCCGGCGGATGGGGGACGTGCAGCGGAGACACGTCGAAGCCGATGCGGAGCGGGGGCACGGCGCGCTAGCGTAGCGGGCCGATGGGTGCCGTTCCCGCTGATCCCGAGCCCGCCACGATCGCGTTCCTGATCGATCGCTGGGAACCGGCGCGTGGTGGCGCCGAGCGCGCGTTGTGCGCGTTCGCGGCCCATCTCGAGCGGCGTGGACTGCGTGTGCTCGCCGTGGCCGAGCGCCATGCGCCGGATCCGCCGGGAATTCCCGTCGTGACGCGCAGCTTCGGCCTGACGCGCTCGGGACTCGAGCGGCGTCGCGCGCGCGCGCTCGTGGAGGCGGCGCGCGCGGCCGGGGCGCAGCTCACGATCGGCTGCCGCCACCTGTACGAATGCGATCTCTATTGGCCGCACGGCGGCGTTCACGCGGCGACGCTCGCCCAACGCGATCGAGCGCGCGGCGTCGCGCCGGGGCCGTTGAGCGGTCGCCACGCGCAGTTTGCGGCCTTCGAGCGCGCGCTGGTCGAAGGTGGCGCGCGCAAGATCGTGTGCGTGTCGGAGCTCGTGCGTGCGGAGTTCCTCGAGCACTGGCCGATGAGCCGCGAACGCCTCGTCGTGATCGAGAACGGCATCGATCTCGAGCGTTTTTCCGCTGCGCGTCGCGCGAGCGTCGGCGCAGAACTGCGCCGCAAGCTGCTGGCGGGCCCGCGGACCTGCGTCGTCGCCTTCATCGGCCGCAATCCGGAGCTGAAGGGCCTTCCGACACTGCTGCAGGCGCTCGCGAAGCTGGCGGAGTCCGGCGAACGCGACTGGCTCGTCGCGGCGACCGACGGCGAGCCCGCGGGAGCGAACGCGGCCGTGCGCGAACGCTGGCGTTCCTGCGGCGAAACCGACGTCGCGGACCTGCTCGCGGCCGCGGACGTGCTCGCGCATCCGACCTGGCGCGACACCAGTGGCCTCGTGATCCTCGAGGCGCTCGCGAGCGGCGTTCCCGTCATCACCACACGCGCGGCCGGCGCCTGCGGTCACGTCGGAGCAGGCGCCGGAGTCGTGCTCGATACGCCGGGCGATGTTCCCGCGCTCGCGCAGGCGTTGCGAGACACCTTCGCGGCCATTCGCGGCGGCTCGCTCGATCGCGAGCGCATCCGCGCCTGCGTCGCGGGCTCGTCGCGGGACACTTGCCATGCACGGCTCGAGGCGCTGGTGCGCGAGCTTCTCGGATAACCTCACCCAACATGCCGATCACGCCCGTCACGTGTCCGCTCGATTGCCCCGACGCCTGCGGGATGCTCGTCGAGAGCGACGCGAGCGGGCGTTTCATCGCCTTGCGCGGCAATCCTGCGCACGGTTACTCGCGCGGAGTGCTGTGCGGCAAGACCGCGATCTACGGCGACCTGCTGCAGTCTCGCGAGCGCCTGCTCACGCCGCTCGTGCGCCGCGGGAAGAAGTCGTCGTCGCCGCTCGAGCCCGCGAGCTGGGACGAAGCGCTCGCACGCATCGTCGAGCGTGTCGCTCCGCTGCGCGCCGAGCCGCACCGCATCCTCGCGCTGTGGTACGCGGGCAACATGGGGCGCGTGCAGCGCTTCTTTCCGATGCGGATGATGAACGCGCTCGGCGCGACGAACGTCGACGGCGGCCTGTGCGACAACACGAGCACCGCGGGCTACGAGTGCGTGTTCGGCGGCGCCTACGGCACCGATCTCGAGCAGCTCGACGACAAGGACTTCGTGTTGCTGTGGGGTTGCGACATGGTGCGGACCGTGCAGCACCTGCAGCCCGCCGTGCAGCGCCTCGCGAAATCCGGCGTGCCGGTCGTCGCGATCGACATCTACCGCACGGACACGATCGAGGCGATCGAGCGCTGGGGCGGACGCGGCGTGATCGTGCGGCCCGGCACCGACGCCGCGCTCGCGCTCGGTGTCGCGCGGCTTGCGTTCGAGCGTGGCTACACCGATTCGAAGTTTCTTGCGGAGCGTTGCCTCGGCGCCGAGGTCTTCGAGGCGCACGTGCGCTCCGGCCACGACCTCGCGTGGACCGCGCGCACCACGGGCGTGTCCGAGCGCGACATCTCGGCGCTCGCGGACCTGCTCGGCCGTTCCTCGAACTTCCTGCTCAAGACCGGGGTCGGCTTCGGCCGTCGCCGCGTCGGCGGGATGAGCATGCGGGCGATCGCCTCGCTCGTGGCGCTCTTCGGCCACCCCGAGTGCATGCACTACGAGAGCTACTCGAACTTCCAGCTCGACGACGCGACGATCGAGCGCCCCGACCTGCGGCCCGCGGGCGCGCGCGCCGACGTCATCAAGCACGTGCAGGTCGGTCGTGAGCTCGAGAGTGGCCGTTTTGGAGCCGTTTTCACGTGGGGGCACAATCCCGCGGTCACCGTCCCGGAGTCGCGCCGCGTGCGCGCGGGCCTCGCGCGCGACGACGTGTTCTACGTCGTGCACGACTCGTTCCTGACGGAGACGGCGGAGCTCGCCGACGTCGTGCTGCCCGCGACGATGGCGATGGAGAACGACGACCTGTACCGCAGCTACGGCCACCGGCGGCTGCAGCGCTCGCGCAAGGCCTGTGACGCGCCGGCGGGACCGTTGTGCAACGTCGACACGTTCGCGCGCATCGCGAAGGCGCTCGGACTTCCGCGCGAGACCTGGGACGTCACGTCCGTCGGCCTCGTCGACGACCTGATCCGCGCGAGCTCGCGCCCGCTCTCGTCCGAACAGCTCGCCGCGCTCGACCGTGGCGAACCCGTGAAGATGGAGCAGCCGCGCCTCGAAGGTCCTGGCACTCCCAGCGGCAAGATCGAGCTCGTGAGCAACGCCGCCGCCGCCGCCGGTCAACCCGCGCTCGCGACGTACGTTCCCGACGACGGCGCCGGTGGCCGCGGCCGCTTCGGGCTCATCTGCGCCCCGAGCATCCACACGCACAACTCGACCTTCTCGCACAGCCCGCGCCACTTGAAGCGCCGCGGCCTAGCGCGCGTCTGGCTCAACCCCACCGACGCCTCCACCCTCGGCCTCTCCGCCGACGAGCTAGCCGTCCTCTCCAACGAACAGGCCTCGCTCTCGCTCCCCGTCGGCCTCGACCCGCGCCTGCCCGCCGGCCTCGCACGTGTCGACGGCCTCCCGAAATCCTCCGACACCCCGGAGCGCCTCGGCATCAACGCCCTCGTCCCCGGCACCGTCACCGACCTCGGCGACGGCAACTCGCTCTACAGCACCCGCATCGACATCCGCCGCTCCTCTTCCTCCTGACCGTTTCCTTCTCCGCGCCCGCACCCGGTCCGCCGCCCCAAGAGCGGCGCGAAGCAGAGCGCGAAGGCACCGAAGAGGGAGGACGAAACGGAAGCAGGGCGCCCCCAGACAACTGGGGACGCCCTGCGGATCAGAGCTGGCCGCCGAAGCGGCCAGCCTTCACGCGATCACGGGGCCATCGTGAACTGGACCGCGTTCGACAGGCTGCTCGTCGACGGGGCCGGCGGGTCACGGAACCAGAGCTGGGCGTTGAAGACCTCGCCAGCGAAGGCAGGGTTACCGATCGCCGAGGGCTTCGTGGCCAGGTAGTTCGAGAAGTCGATCGCGTAGACGCCCGAGCAGGTGTTCACCGCGCCGCCCGAGTTCTGCGGGGTGACACGCTGGACCGGCTGCTTGACGCACTTGAAGCTCGACGAGCCAGGCGACCACACCTGGGCCGACGGGCCGTTCACGCCGTAGTAGAGCAGCGTCTGCTTCTGGCCTTCGATGCCAGTGCCGACGAGCACGAAGCCCGACGTCGCCGACGCGCTGGGCGTGCCGATCGCGGTGATCAGCGCGTTGCAGCCGTTGGTCGTCGTGCCGGCGGTGCAGTACGTGAAGACCGAGCCGAGCTCGCAGTCGTCGGGCGTACCGTTCGCGTTGGTGTCGAGCTGCGTGCCGGCGAAGATCTCGCAGGCATCGCCGACGTTGTCGCCGTCGCAATCCGACTGGGTCGGGTTGGCGATCGCGACGCAGTTGTCGTTGCAGTCCGCCACGCCGTCGGCGTCGGTGTCCGTGTCCGCCACGCCGCAGCCGCACGAACCGGGCGAGGTCTTCGCCGGGTCGTTCGGGCAGCCGTCGTTGCAGTCGGGCGTGCCGTCGCTGTCGGAGTCGGTGTCGGCGATGCCGCAGCCACAGATGCCCGCCGCGATCTTGAGCGGATCGTTCGGGCAGCCATCGAGGCAGTCCGCCGTGCCGTCACCGTCACTGTCGGTGTCGACCACGCCGCAACCGCACTGGCCCGGAGCGATCTTCAGAGGATCGTTGGGGCAGCCGTCGAGGCAGTCCGCCGTGCCGTCGCCGTCGCTGTCGACGTCGGAGACGCCGCAGCCGCAGACTCCCGGAGCGACCTTCAGCGGGTCGTTCGGGCAACCGTCGAGGCAGTCGAGCGTGCCGTCGCCGTCGGAGTCGACGTCCGCAACGCCGCAGCCGCAGACGCCCGCGGCGGTCTTCGCCGGGTCGTTGGGGCAGCCGTCGATGCAGTCCGCCGTGCCGTCGCCGTCGCTGTCGACGTCGGAGACGCCGCAACCACAGATACCCGGAGCGATCTTGAGCGGATCGTTCGGGCAACCGTCGAGGCAGTCGTTGGTGCCGTCACCGTCGCTGTCGACGTAACCCGGGGCCGTGATGTTCAGGGTCCAGGGCGCCGTCGGCACCGACGTGCCGAACTGCGACACGCGGATGTAGTACGGCGTGTTGCAGGTCGCCGTGAAGCTCAGCTGGCTGCCGAGCGTCGGCGTGGCGCAGGTGTCGTCATCGCAGGCGATCTGCGTCAGCGTGCCACACACGCCGGTGTAGACCGTGATGACCGAGTCGCTCGCCGGCTGCAGCGCGCCGCAGGTGTCGACCTGCACCGAGCCCGCACCCTGCGAGGTCCACAGGTACCACACGTCGCGGCTCTGGCTCGTCTGGCAGGTCGAGCCCGGGGCCGTGGCGGTGATCGGCGTCGCGAAGCGCGTGTCCGCGACCGCGGTCGTGCTGCCCGCCGCGAGCACCGTCGCCGTCGTGCACTCGTCGTTGGCCGGCGGAGGCACCACGAACGCCCAGGTCAGCGTGAAATTCGAGCCGCCCGAGAGCTTCTCGGAGATGCGGATGCGGTACGTCTGGCCCGCGAGTAGCGGCACCGAGAGCTCCGACGCCGGGGCGGTGCAGAGCACCGTCGCGTTGTCGTTGCAGGCGATCTCCGTCAGCGAGCCGCAGGCGCCCGAGTAGACGGTGATCACGGTGTCGGTCGTCGAGCCGCACGTGTTGAGGTTCAGCGTGCCCGCGTCGATGCCGGTCGTGAACGTGTACCACACGTCCTTGCCGACCGCGTCGCAGGTCGAGCTGCCGTCGTTGCTGGCGTTCAGCAGGTTGCCCGAGACCGGCGAGGTCGCGAGGGCGGCCGCGTTGGCGCAGGCGTTGTTGGTCGGCGGAGCGCCGATTTCCATGTAGAGCTCGTACTGGTAGGTCGAGCCACCGGGCATCTGCGCACCGAAGTACGTCGAGGCCGGCGTCTGCTGGACACCGACACCACCGACGACGTTCACGACGTACCAGTCACCGGCGACGACCGGAGCCGACACCGTCTGGATGCCGTTGGCGCAGCGCGTGACGAAGAGCGTCGTGTTCGCGGCGGGAACGAGCGCGGTCGCGGGGCAGACACCGCCAGCCGACAGCTTCTGGAGCTGCGCCTGGGCGTTGGTGCCGAGCGTGTTGAGCACGATCTGGATCGTGTCCGTCGTCGTCGCCTGGAAGCGGTAGCTGTCGATGTCGCGCGAGTTCACCATGCCGCGGGCGGTGCCGCGCACCGTGATGCCGGGGAACCCGGGCGTCGCGATGTTGGTGAAGCCGTTGGGCGACGAGCCGCAGCCGTCGTTCGTGGCGATGCCGAAGCCGGGCTCGGTCTCCGTGTAGGGACCCGCGACGCCCGTGCACACCGTGCCAGGCAGCGCGCCGGTGCACGGCGTGCCGCTGTCGTTGATCACGAGGTTGTAGGCCGAGGTCTGCGCACCGCCCGTGAAGGGCGCGAGCCAGATCAGGTAGGTCTGGCCAACCTGCGAGCACCACGTGAACGAGGCGTTCGAGTTGAGGCAGGCCGGGCCGTTGTCGTCACCACCGCCGATGATGCGGCGCGAGCCGTGGGCCGCCGTGGTCGGGGTGCTCATCGAGTTGACCGGGTTCGATTCCGGCAGCGCACCCGTGTAGGTGCCCGAGGCCGCAACGCCGATCGTGAGCGCCTGCGCGGTCGAGCAGTTGTCGTTGTCCGGCGTGGTCGTCGGCGTGACGACGATCGAGAGGTACGTGCCGCCGCTCTTGCCGCCGGCGTCCGCCAGCGTGATCGGCAGGCTGTACGAGCCCGTCACCGTGCCGGCGCCGACCGTGGCCACCGCCGTGAAGATGCCGTCATTGGCGAGGTCGTCACCGCCCGTGCCGTTGTCGAGCAGCGCCTGCGTAGCGCTGCCACCGATCGCGGAGAGGTTCGCGGTGACCGTCAGGCCCGCGGACACAGCCATCGTGGCCGCGTCGTAGGGCGTGAAGAGCAGGCGGGTCGACTGGGTCGGCTCAACCGTGAGCGGGAAAGCCGTGCCGGAGCCCGTGAGGCCGCCGTTGACGACGGTGAGGGTGTTGCGGGGCGACGGGTATCCGACGGCCCAGTCATCCTTGTTGACGCCGGAATCCAGCGTGCCCGCGCCGCGGCGGAAGGCCGCGAGGGCGGTGTTCATGCCCGGAGCGTTGTTCGCCGAGGCGAACGTGCCGCCGAGGGCCGCGCTCTCGTTCCAGTTCGCCGTGCCCAGACCGACGAAGTCGACCAGCGCCGGGCTCGTCGAGTAGAGCGGGGTGCCGCCGACCAGGGCCGTCGTCGCGGAAACCAGCGCGATCTTCGCGTCGGTGCCCGACATGGCCGTCGTGCCGGTCTGCTGGGCCGTCGGCAGGTCAGGAACCGTGCCGACAGTGAGCGTGCCACCCGTCGATTGTTGGACCAGCAAGTACTGGCCGGGGTTCAGGGTCACTGCCGGAAGGTTCGTGACGGTCCACGTGGTGCCGGTCGAGGAGGCGTACTGGACCGACCAGCCGCTGAGACTCTGCGCCGCTGCTCCGGCGTTGTAGATCTCCATGTAGTCGAAACGGGTCGGCGCAAGCGTGTTGCCACCGGACCCGTAGACCTGACTGATCTTGACCTGTGCGCTGGCGAACTGCGCAGCACAAAGGGTTGCGGCACCAACGAGCAGTGCGCGCAGGCGGGGAGACGAGAGCATGAAGGGCTCCTGTAGGAGGGGAGATGCGACAGAGGGCCCCGGCGGGAGCCGGGGGCCTTCGGGCCTGGATTTCACCTGAGACATCCGGGCCGACCCCCGATTCAATGCTGTGGGCTAGGAATTCGCAACGGGCATCACGGAATCCGTCCCGGGACAATCAGGCAAGGAGTCCGGGGGTGGACAGGGCTTCCGGGCGGGTCGGGAAGGGGCCGCTCGCGGGCTACACTTCGGGCCTCCATGGAAACGCCCTCCCAGCCGCTGCCCGAAGGGGTGCTCGAGGTCCGCCGCCTGCCCCGTACGGACTTCAGGGCCGCCCACACGCTCCAGCGCGAGCTGCTGGAGGCGCGGCTCGCCGGAAGGATCGGGGACGTGCTCGTCCTGACCGAGCACGAGCCAGTCGTGACGGTCGGGCGCGGGACCGACCGGGGAGACATCGCCGGTTCGACCCTGCCGGTGGTCGAGGTCGAGCGGGGCGGCGAGGCGACCTACCACGGTCCCGGGCAGCTCGTGGCCTACCCGATCCTGGCGCTGCCCGAGGGGCGGCGCGACCTCCACCGCTACCTGCGCGATCTCGAGGAGGTCGTCCTGCGGGTTCTGGCCGAGGTCGACGTGCACGGCACGCGCCGACCGGGCCTGACGGGCGTGTGGATCGGCGAGCGCAAGGTCTGCTCGATCGGGGTTGCGGTGCGGCGTTGGGTCACGTGGCACGGGCTCGCGCTCAACCTGTCGGTCGACCTCGCGCACTTCCGCCAGTTCCGGCCCTGCGGCCTCGACGCGAGCGTGATGGCGAACGTGGCGGACTTCGTCGAGCTGCCGCCGACGCGCCTCCTGTACGAGGTGCTGGTCGTGAAGCACGTGTGCGAGGTCTTCGGCCTCGAGCTGCCCCCGATCCCGCCGCCGCCTCCGCCCGTGCCCGACATGCCGCTCGGCGACCTTCCGATCCTGCACTGACGGGTCTGGCCGCCACCGGGAAGTTCCTTCCGGGCGCCAGTGCGAATTCGCCGGAAGTTCCTAGAGCGTGCGCGGCGCGGCGCCGATGGAGAGCCCAAGTCCCTGCCGCCGTTCCGGCCACCGCGCCGGTCGGTGCCGGAGCCCTTCCATGCAGAACCCGCGCACCGAACCCGTCGTCGACAACTCCGTGATCGCCAGCCTGCGCGAGCTGGGTGGCGAGGATGAGCCGGGGCTCGCCGAGGAGCTGGTCGAGCTGTTCCTCGCCGATGCCGAAGGCCATGTCGCGTCGCTGGTGAAGGCCTCCGAAGGCGGCGACCTGCTCAAGCTCGAGCGCACCGCGCACCTGCTGAAATCCGCGAGCGCGAACGTCGGGGCCGCACGCTTCGCGAGAGTGTGCCGCGACCTCGAGCGCGCGGGGCACGGGGGCGAGGCGCTGTTTGCGCGCGAGCTCGTGGTCGAGCTCGTCGAGCATTTCCGCGAGGTCCGATCCGCGCTGCGAGGCGCGCTGGGCAAGGGCTGAGGCGCGCGCGATGGACGCACGGCAATTCGACGAGCTCAAGCTCACCGGCAACCTCCCGAGTCCGACCGGCGTCGGCCTCGCGATCCTGCAGCTCACGCGCGACGACAACTACTCGATGGGTGACGTCACGCGCATCATCCAGTCCGACCCCGCGCTCACCGGCCGCATCCTCAAGCTCTCGAACACCGCGAGCTTCGCCGCCGCCAATCCGATCACGACCGTCGCGCAGGCCGCGATGCGCGTCGGCGCGCGCAGCGTGCGCAACCTCGCGCTGGGCTTCACGCTCGTCTCCGGCAACCGCAGCGGCCGCTGCGACGGCTTCGACTACGAGCGCTACTGGTCGCAGTCGCTCGCCGTCGCGGTGATGGCGCAGGGCCTCGCCGAGCACTGCGGCGGCGTCTCGCCCGCCGACGCGTTCACCTGCGGATTGCTGTCGGACATCGGCTCGCTCGCGCTCGCGAGCATCCACTCCGAGCGCTACACGCAGATGCTCTCGCGCGCCGCGGCCGAGCGCACGACCGACATCGTGCTGCTCGAACGCGAGGCCTTCGACCTCGACCACAGCGAGCTCGCCTGCGCGATGCTCGCCGACTGGCGCCTGCCCGACGCGTTCGCGTACGCGGTCGGAGCGCTGGAAATGCGCGAATTGCCCGCTGAAGGCGTGCCTCCGGGAACCGTCGCGCTTGCTCGCGTGCTGCGGGCCGCACGCGCGCTCGCGCAGCTCACGCTCGACGGCGACGTCGCCGAGCCGCACGTCCACAAGCGCCTGCACCAGCTGCTCGCCGCCGTCGGTGTCGAGGCCGACGAGTACGTCGCGCTGCGGCGCTCTTGGCAGGCCAACTGGGCCGAGTGGGGGCGTTCGCTCAACATCCAGGTCGCCACGCGCGCGGAAGAGCCGGAACCGGCTGCAGATGCGCCTGCGGCCGCCTGTCCTGCGGCGCCGCCTGCGCCGACGCCGACGCCGATGCGCATCGTCGACGGGACGCAGCGTGCCCCGCAGCGTCGCGGCCTGAAGATTCTCGTCGTCGACGACGATCCGGTGTCGCTGCGGCTCCTGTCGCTGCACCTGTTGCGCGACGGGCACGAAGTCGTGCGCGCGACCAACGGCCGCCAGGCGCTGATCGAAGCGCTCGAGAACACTCCGCAGATGGTCGTCACCGACTGGATGATGCCGGAGATGGACGGCATCGAGCTGTGCCGCACGCTGCGCAGCACGGAAGAGTGCAAGGGCATCTACGTCCTGATGCTCACCGCGCGCGAGGACGAGGGGCGCGCGGTCGAGGCGCTCGACGCCGGCGCCGACGAATACGTCACCAAGCCCTTCGATCCGCAGATCCTGCGTGCGCGCGTGCGCGCGGGCCAGCGCACGATCGAATTGCGCGAGCAGGTCGAGCGCGACCGCCAGATGCGCGACCAGCAGGTGGCCGAGATGAGCGTGCTCAACCGCAAGCTCGAGACGGCGGCGATGACCGACGTGCTCACGCGCCTGCCCAACCGGCGCTTCGCGATGCGCACGCTCGACGACAGCGTCAAGAACGCCGTCGCCACGGGCGAGCCGCTCTCGGCGATCATGATCGACCTCGACCGCTTCAAGTCGATCAACGACACGCACGGCCACGGCATGGGCGACCTCGTGCTGCGCGAGACCGCGGCGGTGCTGCGCGCGAGCATCCGCAAGGACGACTGGGTCTGTCGCTACGGTGGCGAGGAATTCATCGCGATTTGCCCGGGTGCCACGCTCGCGCAGGCCGCGGCGACGGCCGAGCGCATGCGCG
>JAPLOE010000079.1 GCA_026692705.1 Planctomycetota bacterium | reverse complement strand
CGACGCGGGAGGAGCACGCAGAGATCGAGCGGGCGGTCTTGAAGTGGATCGACCAGCAGGAAGGGGCGAAGCGATGAAGCACGGAGCGACCGGAATGGGACTGCCGTCGAAGTGTCCGCCCTCGGGCTTCTCCCGCGACGCGCGCGTTCTGGCGCTGCTCGAGCGGATCGCCTCGGACGTCGAGGGGCTGCGCGACGAGCTGCGCGGGGTAGCCGCGCTGGCGACGTTGGCGCAGGACGCCAGGGGAACGGAGGAGACGGCTTCACTCGCCGCTGGCTCCACGCCCGCACAGCGCGCACCCACTTGCGAGCTGCTCACCGCCGCGGACCTGTGCTCGCTCTTGAAGCTCGACGCGCGCACGCTGCGGGTGTTGCGCCACGAGGGGCAGGTGCCGGAGCCGATCAAGCTCGGGCGCTCGTTGCGCTGGCGGCGCGCGGAGATCGAAGCGTGGATTGCTGCGCAAGGCGAGGACACGGACGCGCGCGCGCGAGCGGAGGAACGCCCGTGAGGCGCGCACCTCAACAGCGAAATGCCGCGCGCTGTCGCGCGAAGAACGCGCATTCGCGCCGAAAAGCGCGACTCACACCCTCACGTCCGATGTCGACCTTACACGTGAGAATCAATCGATTCAGCGAGAAGGCCTCGATGGTTTTGCGCTTTCGAGCGTGCATGTCCGTCGCGCCGCACGAACGCGACGCGCAGCTAGACGCAAACCACGAAAGGACGCCACACATGGCACGCAAGACCACGAACCGCAGCGCTTCCACGACCGACGCCACGACCAACGCGACGACCGCCTCCGCCCCGCTCAGCGGCTTCGCCAAGGGCGCGCCCGCGCTGACGCTCGCCGACCTCGCCGCGCGCTACCTGACGCACATGGCGGAGCAGGGCAAGAGCGAGGGGACGCGCTTCAGCTACTCGATGGAGCTCAAGCTCGCGCAAGCTGAGCTGGGCTCGGACGCGCTGGTGTCGTACCTGACGCCCGAGTCGATCGCGCTGTTCAACGAGGCTCCGCGGGTGACGACGCTGAAGTCGGGGCGGCCGAAGTCGCAGCTCTCGATCGATAAGACGCGACGCGTCCTGCGGCTGGCGCTGACGTGGGCGCACCAGGAGGGGCTGATCGACCACGCGGTGGTGGATCCCAAGAAGGATGCGCTGCGCGCGGATGCGGAGGGGAAGGGCGCCAAGGGCAAGCGCGCGGGCGCGAACGATGCGACGGGTAAGCGCGCCGCGAGCAAGGACGCCAAGCCCGCGAAGCGCTCCAAGCGCGAAGCGATCGAGCCCGAGACGATCAGCTGCAGCGTCTGCCGCGCGACGTTCACGCCGACGGACGAGTTCGCGAACGCCTGCCCCGACTGCGCCAAGACGGCCGAGCAGGAAGCGGCGCTCGACACTCAGCCGATCGCCACGGACGCGCAGCAGGACGTGCCGAGCGAACAGCCGATCGCGACCGAAGAGCCCGCTGCCAAGCGCGCCCCGCGCGCCAGCAAGAAGCGTCGCGGCGCGATCACGCTCGAGGTTTCGCAGGTCGAGGCGGAATCCGCGGCGCGCGACGCGGAGCAGCAGATCGCGGACGCGAGCGGTGCGCAGAGCCCCGAGTCGAGCGTCCTCCTCGAAGAAGCGAGCCTCGCGCAGTGAGCCGCTCGCGCACCCCGGCCCGGCGGCGACCCGCGTCGCCCTCGATCGCGACCCGCTGGGCCGGGCGCTGCGCGTGCACACGCCGACCTTTTCAGCTGTCCTCGTTGTCCCTCTTCCCGCCGCGCCCTCTTCCGCGCCCCTCCGCGCGCCCCGCGCTCCCCATGCACCTCCAAGACGCTCTCGCCCGCTTCGCGCTCCAGCTCGAAGCCGACGGTCGCAGTGCGCACACCATCGGCCAGTACCGACGTGCGATCGGCCTGCTCACGCGCTGGCTCGAACGCGAGCGCCTGCCTACCGACCTCGACGCGCTGACGCCCGAGTTGCTCGCGCGCTTTCTGATCTCGCCCGACGTGCGCACCAACGCCCACGGCGTTCCGAAGGCGACCGTCACGGTCAACGCCACGCGCACGTCGCTGCGCGTCTTCTTCGCCCACGCGCACGAGGCTGGCCACGCGCGCTCGAACCCCGCCCGCTTGGTGCGCCGCGCGATCTGCTCGCCGCCGCCGCCCAAGGCGCTTTCCGACGCCGATGTCGAGCGGCTCCTGCGCGTGCTTGAGCAAGCGAGCAACTCGCTCGAGGGCGCGCTCGGGCTCGCCGCGCGTCGCGATCGCACGCTGATCCGGCTGTTGCTCGGGACGGGGATCCGCATCGGGTCTGCGCTGGCGCTCGATACGAGCGACGTCGACCTCGCCGCGGGGACGCTGCGGTTGCGCGAGACCAAGCGCGACAAGCCCGAGCGGGTCTTCATCTCGAAGGACGCCGCGGTCGCGCTCGCCGAACTGATCTCGACGCTCCCCTCCGGCGGTTCCGGCTCGCCCCGCGCGCAAGCTCTCTTCTGCGGCCCGCAGGGCCAGCGCCTCGCCAAGCGCCACGCGCAGCGCCGCATCACCTTGTGGCTCGATCGCGCCGGGCTCGGCGAAGGCACGCCGCACAGCCTGCGCCACACCTTTGCGACGCGGCTCCTGCGCCGCACGGGCGACCTGTTCCTGGTGAAGACCGCGATGCGACACGCCTCGATCGCGTCGACGGCGGTGTACCTGTCGGTGTCCGACGAGCGGCTGCGCGCCGCGGTGGGGGGCTGAGCCATGGGACGAGCAGCAATCGCGGCACGCGCGGAGCGCGCGGGACGAGCAGACGGCACGGGCCGCACGGAG
>JAPLOE010000078.1 GCA_026692705.1 Planctomycetota bacterium | reverse complement strand
GCTCGGAGAGCACGCCCGGGCGGTTCTTGCCGGCGGCGGTGACGACCACGCCGGTGAAGCTCTGCAGCTCGCCCTCGGCGGGCGGCTCGGGCAGGTGCGGCAGCGTGCGCTGCGCGAAGGCGGCGTCGGGGCCGCGGCTGGGCTGAGGCTCGCGGTAGGCACCGCCGCGCGTCTGGATCACGATGCCCGACTCGCGCGCGGTGTCCTGCGCCTGCGGCGTGACGATCGTGCCCTCGTCGACCTCGATCACGCGCGAGTTCGCGCGGCGGACGTCTTCACTGGTGAGGAATCGGGTCATGGTTCACGCGAAGGGCACGGGGCCCGTGGGAGTCATTCGTGCGACGCTGGCCTTGCCGTTGGAGACGACCACGACGTAGGTCGCGTCGCTGCCAAGCATCTTCGACCACCCGGCTCGATGCCGGGAACGGAGCGCAGCGCGAGGTCGGTCACCCTCTCGATGGCCAGGCCGGGCGCCACCTCCACGATCAGGGCGTTCTGCCCCGAATACGGCGGATAGCCGCGCGCCCGGGTAGGCGTGCCAAGGTACGCGGCGAACTGCGGCTGCAGATCCTCGAGCAGAAGGTAGACGCGCAGCTCGGTCTCCCCAGCCTGCGGGAGTGCGGTCACTCCGACGGGTCAGCCGAGATGCCGAAGGTCCTCGACAGCTCGGGGTGCGGGCGCGCGATCACGACTTCGCGCGCGAGCTGGCCGCGGGAACCCGCGAGGCTCGCGCCGGAGGTCACCGACGAGCGCACGTCGGAGAGCGAGCCCGTGAGCACGAAGAAGCTCTTGCCGCCGAGGCCGTTGGCGATGCGCAGGTCGATGAGGTCGACGCTGGCGGTCTTGAGCGCGGCGTCGGCGGCGACGATCGAGCTCGCGACGGTGGTGGTCTCGATCACTCCCAAGGCGTCGAGCTGGCCCGAGATGCGCCCGCCCTTGCGGCGCAGCATCGGCACGACCTGCTCGTGCACCTGCGGGATCACCAGCTGGTCGACCAGGTCCGTGCCCGCGAGCTCGGCGCCGCGGCGCGCGGCCGAGCGCACGTCCTGCACGGAACCGGTGAACAGCAGCACGTACTTGCCCGGCTGCACCGGCGTCGCGAACAGGAGCTCGACGGCGGCTTCCTTGAGCACGCTGTCGGCCACTTCGACGCCGCGCGCGACGCTCGAGAGCTCCAAGAGGCCGATGGTCGGCTCGAGCTTCGCGTCCTCGCGCAGCTCGGGATTCAGGTCATTGCGGTTCATCGCGGTTTCCTCGCGTCGCTGCGCGCGGCGTTGCGCTCGGGGGCGGCGGGTTGTTCGTGGGGGCCAGCTCGGTCGTGAGCTGCGGTCGGGCCGACCGTGCGGCCGTCGGAGAGTTCCATCGAGTCGATGATCGCGGCGACGGCGGTCTGGAAGCCGATGTCGTGGCCCTTGCCGATCACGTGGCGCGCCGCGCGGCCGAAGACGACGAGCACGCGCTCGCCGATGCCGGCGCCGAGCGGATCGACCGCGATCAGGGTCTCCGCGCTCTGCTTGCCGTCGGTCGTGTACGGCTGGATCACGAGAAAACGACAGCCCGTGAGCGTCGGATCCTTGACCGACGACCACACGTGACCGACGACGGTTCCAAGCAGCATCGCTAGCTCCCCTTCTTGCGCGACTCGCGCGCGGGCGGCTCGCCACCGCCGGGGTTGTCCATCCAATGGGCGGGCGCGAGCGGCGCATCGAGCTCATCGACGATGCCGACCACCGCAGCCTCGAACGCATATTCGCCGTCGCCGCCGCAGGCCACGCGCGCGGCCTTGCCGAAGGCGACGATCACGCGCTGCCCGAAGGCGGCGCCGAGCGGATCCGCCGCGACGACCGGGGTGACCTTGGGCGCACCGGGCTCGCGACGCTCGTCGAGCGCCTCGATCACGAGCAGGCGCTTGCCCTCGAGATCGGCGGCCTTGCGCGTCGCCCACACCTCTCCCACCACACGACCGAGGAACATCAGTCGACCCCCGTGTTGTCGCGCCCGCGGACCGAGCCCAGCGCGCGGTGCACCGCCGCGACGGCTGCCTCGATCTCCGCGTCCGTGCCGGCGAGGCGCAGGCGCCCGACGGCACCGTGCGCGCCCAGTCCCACGATGCGGATCGGCGCCGCCTTCTCGGCCTCGTTGGCCGCGAGCAGCACCCACACCGCCGGGTTGACCTCGAGCGTGTAGAGCGTGTCGTGCGCGAGCAGCAGCATCCCGCTGCGCGTGCGGTTGATCAGCATCGCGTGGTGGCTGTCGACCTGCCGGATGATCTCGTCGGTGAGCAGGTTGGGCCTGAGCCCGTCCTCGAAGCCGACGCCGGCCGCCTCGAGGATCAGCCGCCCGGCCTCGCGCACCTGACCCTGATCGGGACCGTGCACCTCGAGCGTGCCGTAGCTGCGCTCGGTGACCAGCGCTCCCGGCGTGACGCGGCAGCGCTTGAGCGCCACGTCCATCAGGCGGTTGATCACGATGCCCGGCCGCGCCTCCAGCCAGAACGCGCTCTCGCCGACGACCGGGAAATAGCCGTCGCTGGACGCCGCGACGGTCGCGGCGAACTGCGGCTGCATGTGGTCGATGACGAGCGCGCCGCGCAGCTCGAGGGGCGGGGTGGACCGCGGAGGCATGGGCTAGGCGCCGCGCTCGCTGGAGCGCGACACGCGGCTCACTTCTTCTTCTCTTCCGTCGCCGGGAGGAAGTCCGCGAGGTCGATCGCCGGACGCGGGATGACGTGCGTGCCGACGAGCTCGCCGACACGGCGCGCACCGGCGGCGCCGGCCTCGACGGCGGCCTTCACCGCGCCGACTTCGCCGCGCACCATCACGGTCACGAGGCCACCGCCCGACTTCTCGTAGCGGCCGAGCAGCGTCACCTTCGCGGCCTTGCACATCGCGTCCGCCGCTTCGATCGCGCCGACGAGGCCCTTGGTCTCGATCATGCCGAGGGCGACGAGGTTTTCAGTTGCCATGGGGAATCAGGAGTTCGTGAGAGAGGGAGAGGAAAGTCCGAGGTCGGCCATCACGCGGTGCACGCGCCGGTGGCGACATTCTGGTGAGCGCAGCCCTTGCAGGGGCCGAGCGGGCAGCCGGCGCCCGCGTGCTCCATGAGCTTCTGGATCTCGGCGGCCGAGAGCGACGCACCGACGGTGTGCGAGCCGCCACGCGGCGCGGAGAACGTCGGTGCAACCGCGACGGGCGCGCTCGCGGGCGTCGAAGAGCTCGCGCTCGACGGCGCGTAACCCGCAGGCGACTTCGCTGCGGCCTGCACCTTCTGCGTCGTGAACGTCGGAGCGCGTCCGGCGGGCGCCGCGGGAGCGGGGCGCGGGGCTCCCCCACCGAGCGTCGCGCTCGAGCTCGCGGGCGCGCTCGGCATCGAAGGCGGCGGAGCGACGGGACGCGGCGCGGGACGCGCTTCGGCCTGCGGACGGAACACCGGGTTGCCGGTCCAGTTGCTCGAAGGCGTCGACGATTCCCGCGGAGCGGCGCTCTCGCGCACCTGCGACGGCGCGCCGTTGAGCAGCGACCCGCGCGGGTTCGAATCGCCGCTGTAGCCGGCCGCGCGCGCGTGGTCGCGACGCTGCGCCTCTTCCCAGTCGCGCCGCGGGAAGGCGACGCGCTTCAGGTTGACGAGGTGGCGCGCGCTGATGTTGTCGCTCGTGATGTTGCCGGCCTGCGGGCCGCAGCCCAGGCTCACCGACGGCACGAGGTTCGTGCTGTAGCCGACCGCGCCCTGCGACGAGGGCCCGTTGACGATGATGCGGCTCGCGGGCTTCTCGAGGTACCAGCTCTCGAGCACGCGCTCGTCGCGCGCCCACACCGCACAGGTGTGGCCGAGGCCGTCGAAATGCAGCATCTCCATCGAGATCTTGCAGCCCTGCTGCCAGCCGTCGACGACGTGCATCGACAGCACCGGCGCGAGGATCTCGATCGACAGCGGCCAGTCCTTGCCGACGCCGCCCTGGTAGGCGAGCAGCACCGTCGTGTCGCGCGGCACCTGAAAACCGGCCCATTCCGCGAGCTTTGCCGGATCCTGCCCAACGACGTCGGGATTCATATGGCCGCCGCGGTTGCAGAGCTTCGCGAGCAGCTTGGTCTGCGCCTCGTCGCACACGTGCGCGCCATTGCGCTGCAGCTCGGCGATCAGCGCGTCGTGGATCGGGCGGTCGATGACGAGGCCCTGTTCCGAGCAGCAGAACGTGCCGTTGTCGAAGCTCTGGCTCTGCACGACGCCACGCGCGGCGGCGGCGACGTCGGCCGAGCGGTCGATGTAGCAGGGCACGTTGCCCGGGCCGACGCCGTAGGCCGGCTTGCCCGACGAGTAGGCCGCGCGCACGAGGCCCGTGCCACCGGTCGCGAGGATCACCGACACGCGGCGGTGCTTCATCAGCGCCCCGGTCGACTCGATCGTCGGGTTGGTGAGCGAGAGCACGAGGTCCGGCGGCCCGCCCGCGCGCGCGATCGCGTTGCGCAGCACCTCGGCCGTCGCGCCGATGCACTTCTTGGCGCGCGGGTGCGGGCTGATCACGATCGCGTTGCGGCCCTTGACCGCGATCATCGACTTGAACAGCGCCGTCGAGGTCGGGTTGGTCGTCGGGATGATGCCCGCGACGACGCCGACGGGCGTCGCGACCTCGATCAGGCCCCGCGCCTCGTCGCGCGAGACGATCCCGACCGTCTTGAGGTCCTTGATCGACGCCCACGTGCCCTCGGAACCGAACAGGTTCTTCAGCACCTTGTAGTGGACGCGACCGATGCCCGTTTCCTCGACCGCGAGCTTGGCGAGGTCGTAGGCCGCGCGCGCGCCGGCCTCGGCCATCGACTTGCACAGCGCGTCGACCTGCTCCTGCGAGAACGAATGCACGGCCTCGCAGGCGCGCCAGGCGCGCTCCGAGTAATCCCGCACTTCCTGCAGGGCGAGCAGGTCAGGGTCGAGCTGGGTCACGGCGTGGACCTCGAGAAATCAGGCAGTTTCCGGGCGTCGAGCGACACCCGGAGCCTGCTCAATCAGCCTTGCCGTCCCAAGCGCCCTTCTTCACGGGCTTCAGCTCGGGGAGGATCTTCCACAGCTGCTCGTGCGGGCGCGGGATGACGTGCACGCTGACGAGCTCGCCCACGCGACGGGCGGCCGCCGCGCCGGCGTCGGTCGCGGCCTTGACCGCACCGACCTCGCCGGAGACGAACATCGTGTTGAGCCCGGCGGTCACGTTGACCTTGCCGAACAGGGCGACTTCCGCGGCCTTGACCATCGCGTCACCGGCCTCGATCGCACCGATCAGGCCCTTGGTCTCGACCATGCCGATCGCGTTGTATTCCATGTGGCTTGCCTCTGGGCGCCGGGTGCGGCCGGGGTGGAATGGCCGCGGGCAGAAGGGGGTTGGACCCGGCGAGCGCGCGAGTCTAGGGAGCGCGGGCACGCTCCGCAATCGCTCGCGACGATGCCGGAACGTTGGGCGGAGCTTGAGCGGCGCTTGACGCCGCTCTCGCTCACTCGCGGAAGGCGTCGCCGTCGAGCGCCGCCTCGCGCTGGGCGGCGAGGCCGAGCGCGAGGCCGAGCGCGACGAAGCTCGTGAACATCGACGAGCCGCCGGTCGAGAACAGCGGCAGGGTCAGCCCGGTCATCGGGATCAGGCCGAGGTTGACCCCGATGTTGACGAAGAAGTGCGCCGCGAAGTACAGCGCGAGGCCGGTGACGACGAGGCGCGAGAAGCGCTCGCGCACGCCGGAGGCGCTCTTCAGCAGCAGCACGATCATCAGGGCGTACAGCGCGAGCAGCCCGGCCGTGCCGACGAAGCCCGCCTCCTCCGCGATCACGGCGAAGATCGAGTCGCAGTCGCGTTCGGGCAGGATCGCGGCCTCGTTGGCGACGCCGCGGCCGAGCCCGCGTCCGAACCAGCCGCCGTTCCCGATCGCGACGCGCGCGTGGTAGGTGTGGAACGCGGTGCCGTTGCGGTCGGAGATCAGGCTCTCGGCCGCCATCGAGTCGACCCAGGTCTGCACGCGGCGCATCTGGTAGTCGTGGATCAGCCCGAACTGGTACGCGAGCGCGAACGCGACGACGCAGCTGCCCACCAGCGCGACGATGCGCCGCCCCGATCCTCCCGCGACGTACAGCATGCCCAGCGTCACCGGAACGATCGTCATCGCCGTGCCGAGGTCGGGTTGCAGCGCCACGAGCGCCATCGGCACGAGCGCGACCGCCGCGGGCCGCAACCAGTCGCCCCAGCGCGAGAGTCGCGACGTGTACAGCACACGCGCGAGCATCACGATCACCCCGAGCTTGGCGAGCTCGCTCGGCTGCAGGTCGAAGCCGCCGGGGAGCGCGATCCAGCGGCGAGCGTTGTTGCGCATCTCGCCGAACACCGGCACGAGCAGCAGGAACACGAGGCTCAAGCCGTACACCCAGCTCGCGTTCCGGCGCAGCCAGCGCGGCCGCAGCAGCAGCGCCAGCCCGAGGAACGGCAGCGTGAGCGTCACCTTCTTCAGCTGCTTCGCGAAGTTGACGCCATCGCGCCCCAGCTCGCGATCGGCCGCGTCCATCGCCGACACGAAC
>JAPLOE010000077.1 GCA_026692705.1 Planctomycetota bacterium | reverse complement strand
CGACGAGCTCGCGGCCCTGATCACGGCCGAGCTCGGGGCACCGCTCGACTTCTCCCGCCGCGTTCAGGCCGGCCTGCCGGTCGCGGTGCTCGGTTCGATGGCCCAGCTGGCAACGGAAGTCGAGCGCGAGGAGACCGTCGGCAACTCGCGCGTCGTCCGCCAGCCCGTCGGCGTCGTCGCGGCGATCACGCCCTGGAACTACCCGCTGCATCAGGTCGTCGCGAAGGTCGCGCCGGCGCTGGCGGCCGGTTGCACGGTCGTCGTGAAGCCGAGCGAGCTCTGCCCGCTGTCGAGCTTCCTGTTCGCCGAGGTCGTCGCGGCGAGTGGCCTGCCGCCGGGGGTGTTCCAGCTCGTGCCCGGCGCGGGCCACGACGTGGGCGAGGCGCTCGCTTCGCACCGCGACGTCGACCTCGTGTCGTTCACGGGCTCGACGCGGGCCGGGCGGCGCGTGGCGGAGCTCGCGGGGCGCGACTTGCGGCGCGTGGCACTCGAACTGGGCGGCAAGTCGCCCTGCGTCGTGCTCGACGAAGGCGTGCTGGCGCGTGCGGTGCCGGCCTGCGTCGCGAGCGCGTTCCAGAACTCCGGCCAGACCTGCAGCGCGCTGACGCGCCTGATCGTGCCGCGCGCGCGGCTCGCGGAGGCGACCGAGCTCGCGCGCGAGGCGGCGCGCGGCTTCCGCACGGGCGATCCGCTCGATCCGGCGACGAGGCTCGGGCCGCTGGTGAGCTCCGCCCAGCGCGAACGTGTGCGCGGCTTCATCGCGCGCGCGCTCGCGGCCGGCCAAAAGCTCGTCGTGGGCGGTCCCGACGCGCCCGCGGGCCTCGAGCGCGGCTGGTTCGTCGCGCCGACCGTGTTCACCGACGTCGATCCGGCGGCGGAGCTCGCCCGCGAGGAGGTGTTCGGCCCGGTGCTCGCGCTCTTCGGCCACGATGGCGACGAGCACGCCCTCGCGCTCGCCAACGACACGCCCTACGGCCTTGCCGCCGCGGTCTGGTCGAGCGACGGAGCGCGCGCCGAGCGCCTCGGCCGCCGCATCCGCGCCGGTCAGGTCGACCTCAACGGGGCCAAGTGGAACCTGCTCGCCCCCTTCGGCGGCTTCAAGGCCTCCGGACAGGGCCGCGAACTCGGCCGCCACGGGCTCGAGGAGTTCACGGAACTGCAGGCGCTGCAGAGTTGATTCCCGGAGGTCCCTGTTCGGCCGATTCCGGCCTCCCGGAGGCCCGGTTCGAGCCGCCGGCGAGCTCCGAACCCCGCCCGCTCCCCCCACGGCCGGGGGGATCGGGACAACTGGGGGCTGGAGTCTGGCGCTCCAAATCCCTACCTTTCCGATTCGTCCCACCGCCCTCGTTAGCGGCGGAAGGGCGGTTGCAACCCCCTCATCACCTCACTCCAACCAATTCAAACATGAAGAAGAGCTTCATCGCCGCGTCGCTGGCCCTCGGCCTGTTCGGCGCGAGCTGCCTTGGCCCCAACAAGCTGTTCAACGGCCTGACCGAGTGGAACAAGGGCTTCAACGACAACCGCTGGGTCAACGAAGCGGTCTTCCTCGGCCTCAACATCATCCCGGTCTACGGCATCTGCCTGTGGGTCGACTACATCGTCCTCAACTCGATCGAGTGGTGGGGCGGCGAAAACCCGGTCAAGTAAACCGGATTCGCTCCCGCCCTCCGGCAACGGAGTGCAGGATCGGTCGCGGCGCGTCTTCGCAATCGCGGAGGCGCGCCGCGGCGCATTTGGGGGAAGAGACAGCGAACACGGAGGGCGGAGCGAGCGGAGGGGAAGCGGAGGGAAGAGGCAACGGGTGCGCAGGACCGGAGCGGGGCTCGCACCACCCGCCGGCGGCCACTCCCCCTCCGCTCGCTCCGCCCTCCGTGTTTGCTCCCGCTCCTCGCTACACTGTGCGTCTGTTCTCGCGGCGGTCAGAGGCCGAAGTCCGGTACAGGCAGCCGCGCAGCACGCCCCAGCAGACGGGGCCCCGAGGGCCGGGTGGCCCAGGAGTGTTGCCTTGGCGTCGACGCAATCGTTCCTCTCCCCCACCGACACGTTCGTCCGCCGTCACATCGGCCCCGATGAGGCCGATGTGCGCACGATGCTGGACAAGGTCGGAGCGCCGAGCCTCGAGAAGCTGATCGAGGAGACCGTGCCGGCCTCGATCCGGCTGCGCAAGCCGCTGGACCTGGGACCCGAGCGGGGTGAGAACGAGCTGCTCGCGGAGCTGAAGGAGCTCGCGTCGCGCAACCAGGTGTTCAAGAGCCACATCGGGCTGGGCTACTACGGCACGATCACGCCGCCGGTCATCCTGCGGAACATCCTCGAGAACCCGGGCTGGTACACGCAGTACACGCCCTACCAGGCCGAGATCAGCCAGGGCCGCCTCGAGGCGCTGCTCAACTGGCAGACGATGGTGTGCGACCTGACGGCGCTGACGCTGTCGAACGCGTCGCTGCTCGACGAGGGCACCGCGGCGGCCGAGGCGATGGCGATGTGCCACTCGGCGACGAAGGCCAAGCGCACGGCGTTCTTCGTGAGCGAGCGCTGCCTGCCGCAGACGATCGCGGTCGTGCAGACGCGCGCGGAGGCGCTCGGGCTGCAGGTGATCGTGGGCGACCACGAGAGCTTCGACTTCGCCAAGCACTCGGTGTTCGGAGCGCTGGTGCAGTACCCGACGGCGGATGGCGAGGTGCTCGACTACGCCGACTTCGGCGACAAGGCCCACGCGGCCGGTGCGCTGCTCGTCGTCGCGACCGACCTGCTCGCGCTGACGGTGCTCAAGGCGCCGGGTGAGTTCGGTGCCGACATCGCGCTGGGCTCCGCGCAGCGCTTCGGCGTCCCGATGGGCTACGGCGGCCCGCACGCGGCGTTCCTCGCGACGCGCGACGCCTTCAAGCGCGACATGCCCGGCCGCCTGATCGGCATGAGCAAGGACTCGCGCGGGATGCCTGCGCTGCGCATGGCGCTGCAGACGCGTGAGCAGCACATCCGCCGCGAGAAGGCCACCAGCAACATCTGCACGGCGCAGGTGCTGCTCGCGGTGATGGCGGGCATGTACGCGGTCTACCACGGGCCCGACGGGCTGCGCGCGATCGCGGAGCGTGTCCACACGGCGACGGCGACGCTGGCGGCGGGTCTCGCCAAGCTCGGCTTCAAGGTCGCGCACTCGCGCTTCTTCGACACGCTGCGCGTGCAGACCGGCGAGCGCCGCGCGGAGACGATCCTCGAAGCCGCGCGCGCCCGCAAGGTCAACCTGCGTGGCATCGACGAGCACTCGGTCGGCATCGCGCTCGACGAGACGATCACGGTCGCCGACCTGCGCACGCTGCTCGAGATCTTCGGCGGCGAGGCGGGCGCGAAGCTCGACCTCGAGGCGCTCGCGAAGACGGTGAACCGCAAGCTGCCGCTGGCGCGCACCTCGGCCTACCTCACGCACCCCGTGTTCCACCGCTACCACGCGGAACACGAGATGCTGCGCTACATCAAGAAGCTCGAGGGCCGCGACCTGTCTCTGACGGCCGCGATGATCCCGCTGGGCTCGTGCACGATGAAGCTCAACGCGACGAGCGAGATGCTGCCCGTCACGTGGCCCGAGTTCGGCGCGCTGCATCCGTTCGCGCCCGTCGAGCAGGCCGCGGGCTACACGCAGCTGTTCGAGTCGCTCGAGCACGCCCTGCGCGAGGTCACCGGCTTCGACGCGATCTCGCTGCAGCCCAACGCGGGCTCGCAGGGCGAGTACGCGGGCCTGATGGTGATCCGCGCCTGGCACCGCCACCGCGGCGACAACCACCGCACGGTCTGCCTGATCCCGACCAGCGCGCACGGCACCAACCCCGCGAGCGCCGTGATGTGCGGCATGCAGGTCGTGGTCGTCGCCTGCGACGAGCACGGCAACATCGACGTCGGCGACCTGCGCGCGAAGGCCGCGCTGCACTCGAAGAACCTCGCGGCGCTGATGGTCACCTACCCCTCGACCCACGGCGTGTTCGAGGAGTCGATCCGCGAGATCTGCGCGATCGTGCATGAGCACGGCGGGCAGGTGTACATGGACGGCGCGAACATGAACGCGCAGGTCGGCCTGTGCAGCCCCGGCATGATCGGCGCCGACGTCTGCCACCTCAACCTGCACAAGACCTTCTGCATCCCGCACGGCGGTGGCGGCCCGGGCATGGGCCCGATCGGCGTGCGCGCGCACCTCGCTCCGTTCCTGCCGGGCCACCCGCTGGTGAAGACCGGCGGCGAGCACGGCGCCGGCCCCGTGTCGGCCGCGCCCTGGGGCAGCTCGAGCATCCTCACGATCCCGTGGGTCTACATCCAGCTGATGGGCGCCGCGGGCCTCAAGCGCGCGACCGAGATCGCGATCCTCAACGCCAACTACATGGCGGCGCGGCTGCGCGAGCACTTCCCGGTGCTGTACTCCGGCAAGAACGGCCGCGTGGCGCACGAGTTCATCCTCGACCTGCGCCCGTTCGAGAAGTCGGCCGGCGTCGTCGCCGAGGACGTCGCCAAGCGCCTGATGGACTACGGCTTCCACTCGCCGACGATGTCGTTCCCCGTCGCGGGCACGCTGATGATCGAGCCGACCGAGAGCGAGTCGCTCTCCGAGCTCGACCGCCTGTGCGACGCGCTGATCTCGATCCGCGCGGAGATCCGCGCCATCGAGGACGGCAAGTCCGACCGCGCCGACAACGCGCTCAAGGGTGCGCCGCACACCGCGGACATGGTCGTGTCCGACACGTGGAACCGCCGCTACTCGCGCGAGCAGGCGGCCTTCCCCGCGCCGTGGACGCGCGACCGCAAGTTCTGGCCCTTCGTCGGCCGCGTCGACAACGGCTACGGCGACCGCAACCTGATCTGCACGTGCCCGCCGATCGAGGCCTACGCCGAGACCAGCGCGCCCGCGCTGCAGCCCGCGTGATCGCGATGCTGCGCAAGCTGCTCTCGATGCTGCACCTCGTGGGCCACGGCGAGCTGCTCGCCGTCGGCTCCAAGGCGCCGCCGTTCGAGGCGCTCGACCACAACGGCGCGCGCGTGCGGCTGGGCGACTTCGTCGGCCGCACCGTCGTGCTGTGGTTCTACCCCAAGGCCGACACGCCCGGCTGAACGCTGCAAGGTTGCGGGTTCCGTGATCGAGCCCGCGAATACGGAGAGCAGGGCATCGAGGTGCTCGGCGTCTCCTTCGACACGCCGGAGCGCAACCGCGCCTTCGCGGAGAAGTTCCACTTCCCGTTCCGGCTGCTGTCGGATCCCGAGCGCAAGCTCGCGCTCGCCTATGGCGCCGCGCGCTCGCGCCGCGACCGCTTCGCCGCGCGCTACACGTACGTCATCGGTCCCGACGGGACGATCGTGGAAGCGATCGACACGCCCGATCCGGGCGCGCAGGCGGGCGAGATCCTCGCGCGCCGCAAGTAGCTACTTGCGCTGGTCCCAGCCGTCCGTGGACCAGCCGGCGCGCGAGCGCTGGGCGCGGATCGCGTTCTTGACGGCCTCGCGCGGCAGGATGCGCAGCTGGATCAGGGCCTCGCCGAAGCGGCAGCCGGAGACGCGCTGCTCGGCGAGCGCGGCCTCGACCTGCGCGGGCGTGAGCATCGAGAGCTGCACCATGAGCTCGCCGAGCTTCTTCGCCGACGCGAGCTGCAGCCCGCGGCTGGGCGGCTTGTTCGAGAGCACGACCTTGTTGTGCTGGACGGGGTAGTGCGGGCCGGAGTCGAGGTTCACGCGCTCGCTGAAGCGCTCCTTCGAGAGCTCGCGGCGTTCCAGCTCGGAGCGCGTTCCCTCGATCGACTTCGAAACGTGGCGCACCATCGACTCGATCAGCTCGAGGCCGAGATCGCTGTCCTTGCGGTCGTCGCGGCGCAGCAGCTCGGTCGTGCGCAGCGCGATGCGGCACAGCGGGGCGAGCTCGTCGAGCCCGGCTCCCTCGGCCTCCGCAGCAAGGCTCTCGAGCCGCTGGTGCAGGTCCGTGAAGGCTGCGGAGTCGCCCGCGTCGTAGGTCGACAGGGCGGTGACCACGCCGAGCACGTGCTCGCGCAGACGTTGGGGATCTTGGGGGACGTTGGTCATCGGGAGAGGTGGCGCGAGGCCGCGCCGTCTTTCGGCTGGACGCCTCCGCGTTCTCGCGAAAACTCCGGCCTTCCGCCGGTGAAGGGTCGAACCGCCGCCCGGTGCGCGGGGGAAGCGGAAACTCTTTCCCGCCGCCGCGGACTCAGTAACGCAACGTCGTCCCGAACTTCAGCGCGACCTCGGTCGAATCGGGCGCGAAGCCCGGGCCGGAGCCCCAGCCCTGGTTGAGCACGAGGTAGGCCTGCGTGCCGGGACGGAAGATCCACCACAGGCGGCTGTTCCAGCCCAGCGCGCCCGAGACCGAGTCCCACTGCGCGTAGTTGCTCCAGGAGATCTCGTTGGTCGCGAGCACCGCGAAACGCAGGCGCACGATGTCGACCGTGAAGGCGCCGGCGGGGAGGCGCGCGTTCGTGCGCTGGAACTCGGTCGAGGCGAGGAAGTGGCCGCTGGGACGCCAGCCCAGCGCGGCGCTCCACTCCTCGCTGTCGCCGTCGTAGAACTCGCCGGCGGAGACGCTGCCGTTGAACGAGAGGTCGCGGCGGTCGCTCGTGTCGAGCAGCAAGCGCGCGCGGTCGAAGCTGTAGTCGCCGGCGGGAATCGTGATGCCGGTCTGGATGTCGAACGGCGCGAGCAGCACCTCACGCAGCGTCTTGAGCTCGAGCCGCAGCGCGTCGTTGCTCTCGAACAAGAGCCCCAGCGGCTGCGCCTCGAGCTCGAAACTCTGCGTCTCGCCATCGACGCCCGTGACCCACGTCGACGAGAGCTGCGCCTCGTACTGCCGCAACAAGCCGCCGATGCGCGGCTTCCACGTGTACGAGCCATCGTGCTGGCGGATGCCGGTGCGCGCGACGAAACCCAGCCGCGGGTCGAAGTCCTCCTCGAGCGTGCGCGTGCCGAGGTTCCAGTTGACCTGATCCTGCGGGTACGTGACGCGGGCGCCCCAGGCGAGATCGCGCGAGCCGGCGCCCTCGTTGTCGGTCTTGAGCACGTAGGAATTCCAGCGCAGCGTGTCGTGCCCGAGGAACTCGTTCGTGCGCAGGTTGAGGTCCGTGCCGACGGTCGTCGCCTGGTCGCCGCTCTGCGGATCCCCCTGCGTCCAGATCGCGCCGATGTCGGACTGCCCGAGGATGTTGCGCGAGACTCGGCCGACGAACAGGTTGCGGCCCGGGCCGCTCGAGGTGCCGCCGGTCTGCGCGTCGAGCACGCCGAAGGTCCAGCCCTCGGTCTGGCCCGTGAGCTTCGCCGCCATGTCGATCGGCACCTTCTCGCGATTGGCGTCGAGGCCGATGCGCCGCGAGAAGAACGGGATCACCTCGGTCGAGCCGCCGAACAGGAAGGCGCCGGAATCCTCGAGGAAGAAGTCGCGGCGCTCGGGAAAGAACAGCGGGAAGCGCGTCAGGTTGACGCGGCGCTCGTCGACCTCGGTCTCGGCGAAGTCGGTGTTGAGCGAGAGCGAGAGCTTCGTGTTGGGCGAGAGCTTCCAGTAGACGTCCGCGCCGACCTGCAGGTCCGTGTCGGAGTCGTCGCTCGTGTGGTCACGAGTCGCGCGCCCGACCGCGAAAGGCGCGACGTCGATCCCCAGTCCCTGCTGCAGGCCCTCGAGGCCGGTGAGCGTGCCCGCGTTCGCGATCCAGAAGAAGCTGATGCGCGGGTCGGGGCTCGCCCAGCGCGCCTCTTCCGTGCGGCGGCGCACGAAACGGCGCAGGTTGAAGCCCCAGGAGGTCTGCGCGGGATCGAAGTTGATCGTCGCGAACGGGATCTCGAGCTCGGCCTGCCAGCCTTCGTGCGTGATGCGCGCGCGGCCGTCGAAGATGCCGTCCCAGGGCTTGTTGAAGCCCGCGCCGTTGCGCGTGATCAGCGCGTCGCCGAGCGAGCCCGCGGCGCCGATCTGGAACCAGAAGGCGTTGCGGCGGTCGAGGAACGGGTCGATCAGGAGCTCGACGCGGTCGTCGGGATCGAGGTTCGCGTCGCGCTGCATCTGCGTCGCGCGGATGCCCGCCGGATCGGAGTCGAAGCAGCGCAGCGCGATGTAGAGCGCACGCGAGTCGTAGCACAGCAGCACTTCGGTGCGCTCGCTCGGCGCGCCGCCGCGCACGGGCTCGACCTGCACGAGCTCTCCGAGCGGAGTCGCGTGCTCCCAGATCGGATCGGACAGGTCCCCGTCGATGCGCGGGCGCGGCTCGCCATCGGCGATGCGGTGCAAGGGCGGCGTCTGCGGAGCCGTCGCGGCGGGACCGGGAGGCGGCGCCTGGCCCAGTTGCGGAGACGGGGCCACCAGCGCGAACGCGAGCAGGGCGAGCATCGCTCGGCGTTCCTACTCGAAGCGTCCGCGCACGAGGGCCTTGCCGTCGCGCACGTGCCAGCGACCGAGCGCGAGCACGTGCCGCACGCGATGCTCGTCGTCGAGTACCACGAGGTCCGCGTCGGCGCCGACGGCGATGCGCCCCTTGCCGCGCAGGCGCAGCAGGTCCGCGACGTTGCTCGTGAAGGCCGGCAGCACGTGCTCGAGCGGCCAGCCCTGCGCGAGCAGTTCGCCGAGCGCGACTCCGAGCGCGGCCGGCGCTCCGACGCCGAACTGCGCGACGCGCCCGTCGGGCCCGAACTTCGGCAGGCAACCGCCCGCGTCGGAGCTGACCGTGATGCGCGCGGAATCCGCGTCCGCCTCGAGGAACCGCGCGACGGCTTCGCTCGCGCTCCAGCCTTCGTCCTTCTCCCCCGTCGGGTAGGCGGTGACGTCGATCGTGACGCCGCTGCCCGCGAGGTCGAGCGCCTCGTCGAACAGCTCGCGGCGGCGGTTGGTGTGCGTCGGGTGGAACGTGCGCGGCGGGAGCTCGCTCACCGCGAGCGCCTCGCGCACGAGCTCGAGCCCCCGCGCGCCGTCGCCGACATGCAGGTGCAGCACTCCGGCCTTGCCGGTCATCAGCCCCGCAACGTGACATTCCGCCGCGAGGCGCAGCACTTCGTCGAGTGTCGGCTGGCTCGAGCGGTGGTCGCTGATCGCGAGCTCGCCGAAGCCGATCACGCGCTCCAGATGCACGATGTCGCCGCGCACGCTGCCCGTCAGCGTCGTGGGCGGCAGGTGGTACCCGCCGGTCCAGCACCACGCGCTCAGGCCCTGTTCGACGAGCGCCTGCGTGGCCGCGAGCAGCTGCGCCGTCGTGCGCACGCAATCGTCCGTGCCGAGCAGGCCGACGACGCTCGTGACGCCCGCGAGCGTGAAGCGCGAGAGCCCGACCGCCGGCACCGAGCTCGCGTACCCCGCCTCGCCGCCGCCACCGGTGACGTGCGCGTGCGCGTCGACGAAGCCGGGCACGACACGCGCGCCGCCGAGGTCGGTGACCGTCGCGCCGAGCTCCTCGGGCAGCACCGGCTCCTCCTCGCCGATCCACAGCAGCTTTCCGCCGCCGACGAGCAGGTTGCAGCGCCCCAGCGGCTGCGGCGCGAACACTTCCGCGTCGAGCAGGAGCTCGAGCTGCGCGTCGATCTGGCCCTCGGGACGTTCGCTCGCGCTCGCCATCGGTTCAACACCAGGCGTTGTTGAGGACCTCGCCCATGCCGCCGGCGCCGGGCACGATGTAACCGTGCTCGTTCAAGCCGCGCTCCT
>JAPLOE010000076.1 GCA_026692705.1 Planctomycetota bacterium | reverse complement strand
CCGGCACTTCGGGGCGCTCGATCACGAGCGGCGTCGTGCCGCCGTTGCGCAGGTGCAGCGAGATCTGCAGGCGCGGGTTGCGCAGGATGCGCGTGAAGCGCTGGATCCGCAGCAGGCGCGTGCGCCGCTCCGCGAGCTGCTCGCGCGAGCGGCTCTCCTCACGCTGCACGCGGCGCTGGATCGAGCTCTCGTGCGTCTCGCTCGCGTTGTCGCGGCGCGCCTCGTCGCCGCCCCTCCGCACGCCGCTCGCGAGCGCATCGAGCGGACCGACGCCCGACACCAGCCCGCCGAGCATCGCCAGCGGATTGATCGAGAGCTGCATCCAACCCGCCTCGGGCTGCACGCGCTCGACCGTGCGCAGCGTCGCCTCACCCGTGCTCTCCGCGAGCACCTCGACCGCCGCCTGGCGCGCGGACTCGATCTGCGACTCGATCTCCTCGCTCGACTCCTCGACCAGCGTCACCTGCTCCTGATCGAGCTCCCACGACAGCGTCGGCGACTCCAGCCGATACACGAAACGCTCGCGACGGTTGGAGAGCAGCGGCTCGGGATCGATGCGGTCGGCGAGGCCGTCGCCGTCGGTGTCGACCGCACGCGCGTCCTGCGCGAGCGCCGCAGGCGCGAGCAACGCGAGCGCAGCCAGCGTCGCCCGCAGTTCGTTCCACTTCATCGGCGCACCTCCACGGACTGCGAGACGGGCTCGATTTCCGGCCCCAGATCGACCACTTGCACCGCATACGCCCCGCGCGCGTCCACTCCCGGCGCCGCGAGCCCGACGGTCGCGTCACCGGACTTCGACGGGCGCAGGATCGCGACTCCGCCGGCGGCGCTGCGCCGCGAGCTCCCGGGCACGTCGAGGATCAGGTCCGGCGTCGAGTCCGCGCCAGCGAGGATGCGGTACACGCGCCCGGCCTCCATCGGAACCCGCAACCAGTCGACGCGTGTGCCCGACGGCAGGCGCTCGTCCTCCTCGTTCCACTCGCCCTGCGTCTCGACCAGCGTGCGGCCGGGCGTCGAGAGCCACTGCAGTTCCGCGAGATCGAGCGACACGCCTTCACCGACGGGTTGCGCCTCGAAACCGGAGATCGACACGCACGCGATCGCGCCCGGCTCGGCGCCCGCGGCGGTGATGAGCACCTCGACCTCGCCGGCGCGCGTCGCGAGCCCCTCGGTGGTGGCGAGCATGCTGAAGCCGGTCGGATCCGTGCATTGCGCGAGGATTCCCGCTCCGCGCATCGCGACCTGCGGCGACGCGCCGCCGCCGTGCACGACGACCGACGCCCGCGCGCCGGCCTTGACCGAGCCGCGCAGGATCGCCGGCAGCGGCAGCAGCAGCACGCGCGACGAGTTCGTCTCCGGCGCGCGCTGCCCCAGCGGCGTCGAGACGTGGAACGCGATCGGCCCGTTCGCGCCGCGCGAGGCGAGCCACACGCCCGGCTCGCCCTCGAGCAGCGTCAGCGTGTAGCTCGTGCGGCTCTGCGGCGCGACCTGCACAGGGAACTCGACGCCCGCGGCGCTGCGGATCACGTACTCGGCCTCGGTGTCGGCGGAGGCGAAGATCAGCTGCGCGGGCTTCTGCGCCGGGATCGGAACGAACACCGCCGGATCCTTCGGCATCGGTCCAGTCGTCGCCCAGTTGCGCGCGCAGGCCGTTCTGCGCCGGGACGACGATGCGCACGTCCGTCGTGTCGCTGTCGACGAGCACGCGGTAGCGCTGCCCCGCGCGCAGCATCGCCGTCACCGGCGCGGCGCAACGTGGCCCCGCGAGCGTCGGCAGCGTGAACGACGGGTGCAGCTCGAGCCCCTGCTCGCTGTGCAACTTCCAGCGCGGCCGCGGCCGCACCGGATGCACGGACACCGTGTAGAGCGCACCCTCGTCCTCCGCGCGCGCGCTCACGAGCAGCCGCACGCGCGCGCCCTTGCGCACCGACAGCCGCGCGCAATTGACGACCGAGTACAGGACGTTGTTCTCCGGCTCGCTCGCTTCCTCGCCCTCGGGAATCTGGAGCGACACGTACGGGCTCGTCTCGGCGCTCCCCACGCGCACGAGCCATTCGCCCGGCGGCATGTTGAGGTCGTGGTACGCCTCGCCACCCGCCGGCACGCGCGCGACGATCGGCGCCACGGGACAGGCCATCGTCGGCGTCGCGAGTTGCGCCATCGGCCGGCTCGCCGGCTCCGGCGTCGGGGAGTCCGGCGAGGCGGCGTCCTGCGGCAGCGCAAGGCACGAGAGCACTAGGGCGAGCGCACAGGGCATCGAGGGGGACTCCGGGGGGAGAGCGTGACATCCTACCGCGCGCTGGATGGACGCCCCCGGCGTCGGCTGCTACACCCGCGCGCGGTGAATCCGCTCGTCCTTGGAATCGCGGCGTACATCGCGCTGCAGCTCGCGATCGGCATCGTCGTGGCCCGCCGCGTGCGCAACGAGGACGACTACCTCGTCGCGGGGCGCAGCATGGGCTACGTGCTGTCGACGTTCTCGATCTTCGCGACGTGGTTCGGCGCCGAGGCCTGCTCGGACGCGGCCGGGACCGTGTATTCGGGCGGACTCGGGTGGACCTCGACCGCGCCCTACGCCTACGGAGTCGCGCTCGCGCTCGCCGGCGTGTGGCTCGCGGCGCCGCTGTGGTCGAAGAAGCTGACGACGCTCGCCGACCTGTTCCGCGAGCGTTTTTCGCCGGGTGTGGAGAGCTTCGCGGCCGTGCTCCTCATCCCGACCTCGCTGTTCTGGGCCGCCGCGCAGGTGCGCGTGTTCGGCCACGTGATCGCGGGCGCGTCCGAGCTCGACCACGACGCCGCGATGGCCGTCGCGACCGGCGTCGTGATCGTCTATACGACCTTCGGCGGCATGCTCGCCGACGCCGTCACCGACGTGGTGCAGGGCATCGCGTTGATCGTGGGCCTCGTGGTGCTGCTCGTCGGCGTTTTCGGTGAGTTTGGCGGCGTCCTGGGAGCGCTCGAGCAGGTCGACCCGGCCCGGCTGGACTTTGCCGCCCCGGCGCCGGAAGCGTGGCTGGGCATCGCCGAGGCGTGGACCCTGCCGATCGCGGGCTCGCTCGTGGCGCAGGAGCTGATCGCGCGCCTGAGCTCGGCCCGCTCCGGCGTCGTCGCGCGCCGTTCGGCGGCGCTGGCAGGCCTGATCTACGCGCTCGTCGGCTCGATTCCGGTCGTGATCGGCCTCGTCGGGCCCGCGCTGCTCCCCGACCTCGCCGAGCCCGACCAGCTGCTGCCCGAGCTCGCCCGCACGCGCCTCTCGACGCTCGGGTACACGCTGTTTTCCGGTGCGCTCGTCTCCGCGATCCTCTCGACGGTCGACAGCGCGCTGCTCGTGTCGTCGTCGCTCTTCAGCCACAACCTCGTCGGCCGCCTGCGACCGCAGCTCGACGAGCGCGCCAAGTTGCGCGTCGCCCGCGCCTGCACGGTCGGCTTCGGCCTGCTCGCGTTCCTGTTCGCGCTCGTGGCCGACTCGGTCGGCGGCCTGATCGAGCTCACCAACGGCTTCGGCAGCGCCGGGGTGTTCGTGCTGCTCGTCTTCGGGCTGTTCACGCGCCTTGGCGGAGCCGCGAGCGCCTTCGCCGCCCTCATCGCCGGCGCCGGGACCTTCTCGCTCGGCTACGCGCTCGAGTGGGACTACCCGTACCTGACGGCGCTCGGCGCTGCGTTGCTCGCCTACGCGGCGCTCGCGCGCGTCCGCGTGGCCAAACCGGCTTGAGAGCGGAAGGGCCGCCCCGCCACACCCATCGGCGGCGGGACGGCCCGGTTCGAGGCGCGGTTCGCGCGCGCTCAGCCGTTGCGGATCTCGATCTTGCGCGGCTGCGCGGACTGCTGCTTCTTGAGCGTGACCGTCAGCACGCCGTGGCGGTGCTCGGCGCTCACGCTGTTCTCGTCGAGCGAGACCGAGAAGCGGAACTGGCGCCGGAACTTGCCGTGGGGCCGCTCGCGCAGGCGGGCGAGTTCCTTCTCGGCGAGCACGGGCTCGCGCTTCTCGCCCTGGATGGTCAGCACGCCCTCGTGCAGCGTGATCTCGACCTCGGCCGGGTCGACCCCGGGCAGTTCCATGCGCAGCTCGAAGGCGTCCTCGCGCTCGACGACGTCGACCGGCAGGACCAGCTTCGAGGCCGCCTGCGGTGCGAAGAGCTGCTGGAAGACCTGATCCATCTCGGCGAAGGGCCAGGCGAGGGTCTGCGGGGCGGGGCGGTGGGTGCGTTCGTTCCAGTGGATGGGTTGCATGGTGCTTTGGCTCCTAGAGGTCCTGGGCGCGCAACTGCTGCGTGCCGGGGACGGGAGCTCCAAAGCAACGCCCGTACCAACCGGGAGGATCCTCCCAAATGCCTGTCGCAACTTGACTTACGGCGCATGGCCCGGCCGCGCCGTACGGCCAAATTGACAGCCGATGCCGCCAGAATGGCTCCGCCATCGCCAAATCGGCAGCCTGCACCCCTAGCGCCCGACGCTCGTCCCGTAGAAGGCCTCGACGTCCTTGTCGAGCCGCTCCAGCTCGCCCTCGTGGATGTACATCATGTGCCCCGCCGCGTAGTGGCCGACCGAGACGTGCCCGCGCAGGGTCGGGTCGAGCCCCATCTGGTTGAGCGTGGCCTCGGCCGCGAAGTACGGCGTCGCGAAGTCGAAGTAGCCGGCCGCCACGAACACCTTGAGGTCGGGGTTGCGCGTCATCGCCTGCCGCAGCGTCTCGGCGACGTTGAGGTAGCGGTTCTGCTGGTCGTACTTCCACGGGTTCACGCGCCCCGTGAGGATCTCGTAGGGCAGGTCGTTCTCGTAGCGCAGCGTGCGGCGCACGTAGTCGTTGAGCGTCGCGGTGTAGGGCCCGAGGATCGCGGACATGCTCGGGTCGTACTCGCCGCGCTCGGCCACCGCGTCGCGGTCGATGCCCTTGAAGCGGCTGTCGAGGCGGCCGACGGTGCGGCGCTCGTCGCGCAGGAGCTCCTTGCAGAAGCGCGCCTGCTCGATGCGCAGGTTCGAGCGGTCGATGTAGTCCTGGCTGAGGCCGGTGTAGCGCGCGAGCCGCGCCACGAGCCGCTCGCGGTCGGCCTTGGGCAGCGCGTCGCCCTTGGCCAGCGCCGGCATGTACTCGTCGATCGCGAAGGCCTCGACCTCGTCGAGCAGCTTGCGCAGGTCGCCGCCGAGTTCCTGCGGCACGCGCTTGTGGTACCACGCGGTCGCGGCGTAGGTCGGGAGGAACAGCACGTAGGGCAGGTCGTTGCCGACGTCGAAACGCGCCGTCTGGAAGTTGAGGATCGCGCTGACGAGCACGATGCCGTTCAAGTACAGCCCGTGGCGTTCCTGCAGGTGCCCGGCGAGTCCGGCCGCGCGCGTGGTGCCGTAGCTCTCGCCCGCGAGGAACTTCGGGCTCGACCAGCGCTGGTAGCGCGTCGTGTACAGGCGGATGAACTCGCCCACCCACTCGACGTCCGGCGCCACGCCGTGGAACTGCGCCGCATCCTCGCCCTCGGCCGCGCGGCTGTAGCCGGTCGTCACCGGATCGATGAACACGAGGTCGGTCGTGTCGAGCCACGTGTGCGGGTTGTCGACGAGCTCGTAGGGCGGCGGCGGCGCCCAGCCTTCGGGCGACATCTTCACGCGCTTGGGCCCGAGCGCCCCGAGGTGCAGCCAGACGCTCGACGAGCCCGGCCCGCCGTTGAAGCTGAACGTCACCGGGCGCTTGGACACGTCCTCGACGCCGTCCTTCGTGTAGGCGACAAAGAAGAGCTCCGCCTTCGCCTTGCCCGCCTCGGTCTCGAGCGTCATGCGCCCCGTGCGCACCGTGTACGCGAGCGGCCCGGTCGGCAGCGCGAGCGTGTGGTTCGTCACCACGACGTCCGTCTCGTGCTCCTTCAGCTTCGCGCCTTCCTCCGGCGCCGGCTTGGCTTCGGGTTCCTGCGCGCGGGGCGGGATCGAGAGGGCGAGCGACGCGACGACGAGGGCGGCGATGCGGAGCAGCATGGGTCGCGAGAGGATACGCGAGCCACCGAGCGCCGGGCGGGCGCACAGCGCCACGGAAAGCAGTTGGGCCCCGCGACCACGAAGCGGGCGGAGCATCCGGCGCGAAGCACCTCAGCAAGCAGTTTGGCCCCGCGACAGCGAAGCGGGCGGAGCATCCGGCGCGAAGTGCCGCAACAAGCAGTTGGGCCCCGCGAGCGCAAAGCTCGCGGAGCCCAACGTGTGCATCGAACAGGGTCGAAGCTTAGTAGCCGTCGTCGCGGCCACCACGATCGCGGTCGCCGTAGCCACCGCGGCCGCCGCCGC
>JAPLOE010000075.1 GCA_026692705.1 Planctomycetota bacterium | reverse complement strand
TCATGACCATGCTCGCGCGCGGCGGCCTGACGCCCGCGTGGCTGAACGAAGGCACCTCGAGCTTCTTCGAGGGCGCGAGCGCGATGGCCGACGGCACCGTGTTGTGGCCCGACGCGGCCCGCGAGCGCCTGCGGCACCTCTACGCGATGCTCACGATCAAGAGCGACGGCAACGGCCGCATCCCGTCGTTCATGGACGTGATCACGTTCTACAAGCCCGGCTCGTACCCCGGCGAGTATTACCCCTGGGGCTGGGGCCTCGTTTACTACCTGCAGCAGTACGAGGACCCCGCGACGCTCGAGTACCCCTATCGCTCGCTGTACATGAAGTACCGCGACGAGGTGGTGCGCAAGGGCGGCGAGCCGAAGGCGGCCTTCGAGCGTGTGCTCGTCGGCGCCGGCACGCCGCGTGGCAACCAGACGCTCGAGGATTTCGAGAACGACTGGCGCAAGTGGATCGTCGAGACGATCTACCCGCTGCACTTCGGCTCGAGCCGGCGCGAGCTGCGCATGGCCGAGGTCGATCGTTACGTGAAGGCCGCCAAGGCCGCGGCCGCCGAGGTCGCGGCGAAGAAGACGCCGAAGGTGCCGGAGGCGGAGCTGCTCCTGCGCGCCCTCGGTCACCTCGACTACGTGCGCACCAAGATCGACGACCCCAAGAAGCCGAGCCCGGAGATCCTGCTGACGCAGGCCGACCTGTTCGAGCGCGTCGGGCAGGGTGGCGCGGCGGCGACGATCCTCGAGGATCTCGTCGAGGTCGCCGAGAGCGGCGACTGGACCGAGGGTGCGAGCCAAGTGGAGGCGCTCAACAAGCGCATCGCCAAGCTCGACAAGAAGAACGCGGCGCTGATCGGCGCCCGCCAGCGCTCGCGCAACCTCGCGCGCACGGCGGACAAGCTCGTCACCGACTACCTCGCGGAGCCGCTCAACTACCGGCTGCGCGCCTACACGCTCGCCTCGCTCGCGGCGACGGCCTTCGACGACAGCGGCCTCGGGGACAAGGCGGACGAGCTCAAGGGCGTCGCGCGCGAGTCCGGCACGCTCAAGGGCGCCGCGACGGCGCTCACGGGCCCGAAGGAAAGTTGGAAGACGATCTTCACCAACCTCGAGACCAAGTTCGAGGTGAGCCCGGAGAAGCTCGAGCTCAGCGCCGTGCGTCCCGTCGGCCGCATCTGCGTCGCGGTGCCGCTCAAGGGCGAGTACGAGCTGCGCGCCAAGCTCACGCGCGTCGGCCCGGTCGAAACCGGCGCACAGCACGGCCTCGTCGTCGCCGGCACTCCGGACGGCAGCTGGGCGGTCGTCGCGATCGACCACGAGGGCAAGCTCACGCTCAAGCGCCTCGTGTACGACGGCTCGAGCGTCAACGAGACGACCGTGCTCTCGGTCAAGCTCGCTGCGCCGCCGCCGCCCGACGTGCCGTTCGAGATGGGCGCGCGCGTCACCGACGACGGTTCGATCGAGGTCACGATCGCCGGCGACGGCCCCTACCCGTTCCGCATGCCGATCGACCGCGCCGCGACCTCGTTCGTCGGCGCCTACGTCAAGAACGGCTCCATCACGATGGAAGCCGCGGTCGTCGAGCAGGCGCCCTGAACGGTTTCGCCCGATGAGCGAAAACGCGGGAACGTTGCGCTACGCGCCCGAGCGCGCGTTCCCGCCCTACGCCTACCTGCCCGGCCGCGATCCCCATCCGACCGGCGATCCGCGCGGCCACAGTTACACCGGCACGCGCGAGCCGCCCGCACCCTACTTCGCCGCCGCGCACTGGTCCGACAACGCCGACTACCTCTTCGGCGCAGACCTCTACAACCACGGCTTCTTCTGGGAAGCCCACGAGGTCTGGGAAGGCCTGTGGCACTCCGCCAAGCACGACCCGCGCCAGGCCGACTTCCTCCAGTCGCTGATCCAGTGCTCCGCCGCCTGCCTCAAGATCCCGATGCAGCAGCCCGCGGGCCTCGAGAAGCTCTCGACGAACGCGCTCACGCGCCTCGAGCGCATCTCGCGCGAAACCAAGGGCTCCTACATGGGCCTCGACCTCGCTGATTTCGTCCCGCGCTTCCGCTCCTTCGCCTCCTCGCGCCCCGCCTCACCCGACGAACGCCCGCGCCTCGTGCTGGGCTGAGTTCGCTCAGCAGCGAGAATCCGCCGAAGTGCGCCGCGGCGGCCCATGGGTTCGGGCGGCACTGCTAGGCTCTGCGCTCCCCCAGCGCCAAGGAGCGCGAACGACTTGAGCGAGGCACCCCACTCCCCCAGTCCGGACGGCGGCACTTCGATTCCGCGCGACCAGCCCGAGCCGTCGGTGCTCGACCTCGTCGCGCGCCGCATCGGCGAGGCGCCGCGCATCACGCTGCGCGAGGAAGACTCGGCGGCGGTCTCGTCGCCGGTGATCGATCCGAGCTCGAAGGAGAAAGTGGCGGTCCCGGTCGGGCGCAGCAACTACCAGTTCCTCGGCGAGATCGCGCGCGGCGGCATGGGCGTGATCCTGAAGGGCCACGACACGGACCTGGGGCGCGACGTCGCGGTGAAGGTGCTCGACAAGCGCCTCGCGGACCGGCCCGAGGTCGTGCAGCGCTTCGTCGAGGAGGCGCAGATCGGTGGCCAGCTCCAGCACCCCGGCATCGTTCCGGTGTACGAGCTCGGCACGATGAAGGACGAGCGCCCGTTCTTCACGATGAAGCTCGTCAAGGGCCGCACGCTCGCGACGCTGCTCGCCGAACGCGAGGCGGTCGGCGCCAACCGCCAGCGCCTGATCGCGATCTTCGAGTCGGTCTGCCAGACGATGGCCTACGCGCACTCGCGCGGCGTCATCCACCGCGACCTCAAGCCCGCCAACATCATGGTCGGCGCCTTCGGCGAGGTGCAGGTCGTCGACTGGGGGCTCGCGAAGGTGCTGCTGCGCGGCGGGACGGCGGACGAGAGCCGCGCCCGCGTCGCCCAGTCGCAGTTCACCGTGCTGGAGACCGTGCGCTCGAGCAAGGGTTCGAGCACCGGCACGGAGTCGATGATCGGCTCGGTGCTCGGCACGCCCGCCTACATGCCGCCCGAGCAGGCTTCCGGCCACGTCGACCGGCTCGACGAGCGCGCGGACGTGTTCGCGCTCGGCGCCATCCTGTGCGAGATCCTGACCGGCTCGCCGCCGTACGTGGGCGAGCGCGACCTGATCCTCTCCGCCGCCGCGCAGGCGGAACTCGAGGACGCCTACGCGCGCCTCGACGCCTGCGGAGCCGACCCGGAGCTCATCAAGCTCACGCGCCAGTGCCTCACGCCGGCTGCGCTCGCCCGGCCGGCGAACGCGGGCGTGCTCGCGGAGCGCCTCCACAACTACATCGTCACCGTCGAGGAACGGGCGCACGCGGCGCAGGTCCAGAGCGCGGCGGCGCAGGTGCGCGTGCAGGAAGAGCGCAAGGCGCGCAAGCTGACGGCGGCGCTCGGGGTGTCCGTCGCGGCGATCCTCGCGGCAATAGGCGGCGGCTGGGCCTTCGTGCAGAGCGAGCGCAGCGTGCGCGAGCGCGGGGAGGCGGCGCGCGCGCTGGTCGAGTCGGAACGCGACGCGAAGCTCTCGGCCGAAGTAGGCGACGCGCTGGGCGAGGCGTCGGTGCACGAGGGCGGCCAGCGCTGGGCCGACGCGATCGGCGCGGCCGAGCGGGCCCGCGCGCTGGCGCAGGGCGGTGGCGCGAATGCGGAGCTCCTCAGTCGCGTCGAGACCGTGCTCGCGCGCTTGCGTGCCGCGGACGAGACCGCGCGCCGCGAGTCGGAACGGGAGACGGCCAACCGGCTGCTGCTCGCGGACCTGCTCGAGGCGCGCGAGCCGAGCTGGGAGCCGGGCCGCGAGGATCCCGCCCACGCCGTCGCGGTGTTCGAGTCGGTGTTCAAGAAGCACGGCATCGACCTCGACAGCGGCACGGTCGAGGAGGCGGCGGAAGCGCTCCGGGCCCGCGGGCTCGGCTCGGAGATCGGGCTGTTCCTCGATTCGCTGACCGAGCTGCGGCGCAAGGCCGGCAAGCGCGACGGCATCACGCGCGTGCTCGACCTCGCGCACGCGATCGACCCGGATCCGCAACGCGCCGACCTGCGCGAGGCGCTCGCCGCCGGAGAGCTCGAGGTCCTGCGCTTCATCGCCAAGTCGGGCTTCGAGGACCAGCCTGCGATCACGATCGAGCTGCTCGGCTCCGCCTTCCAGCAGCTCAACCAGCGCGAAGACGCCCGCAAGGTCTACCGCATCGGCATCGAGCGCTTCCCCGACTACTTCTCGCTGCAGTACCGCCTCGGCCGCCTGCTGACGCCGCCCGAGCTCGAGAACGGGATCACCGCCGACAAGCAGGAAGCCGTCGAGTGCTTCCGCGCCGCGCTCGCGCTGCGTCCCGACAGCACGGTCGTGCGCTACTACCTCGGGCGCCTCTACTACAAGCTGCAGGAGTTCGAGCGCGCGCACGAGCAGTTCACCATCGCGCTCAGCCAACGCCCGGACGACGGCACGTTCCTGTTCCACCTCGGCAACTGCGAGCTGTCGATGGGGAACATCGACACGGCGCTCGCGATCGAGCGGCCGCTCGTGGAGCGCCAGGATCCGCCTTGGCTGGAGGAATGGGCCGCCAACGCGACCGGGCGCTGCCTGATGGCGCGCGGCGAGGTCGCCGAGGCCGCCCGCTACTTCCAGCGCGCCGTCGACAAGAACCCGGTGCAGTCCAACTTCCACGGCGGCCTGTTGGAGGCCGTGATCCTCTCGGGTTCGAGCGCAGACGCCGTGCGCGTGGCCCAACGCTACGCCGAGCGCTTCCCCGACGACCCCGAGGTGCTCAACAACCTCGCCTGGGTGCTCGCCACCACACCGGACGTCGACAAGCGCGACTACACGCGGGCGATCGAGCTGGCACGTCGCTCGCTCCAGCTCGCGGAGACGGACGCCGCCTCGAACACGCTCGGCGTCGCCCTCTACTACTCCGGCGATGCCGAAGGCGCCACCGAAGCCCTGCGCCGCTCCATCCGGCTGCAAGGCTCCGGCAACGTCGTCGACTGGATGTTCCTCGCCCGCGCGCACAAGCAGCTCGGCCGCGAATCCGAAGCCCGCGACTGGTACGAGCGCGTCGTCGACTACATGAACGTCAACAAGATCGGCGACCCCGAATTCCTCCGCTTCCGCGCCGAAACCGACGCGGAGTTCGCGCGCTGAACCTTCGGCTCGACCAGCCGCGGCGCGAGGCGTTCGAGCATCGCGCGCACGATGCGGGTTTGGCGCGCGGAGGAGAGGGCGGCGGCGGGAGGGACGTGGAGGAAGAAGGACGGGATGGCGCGCGAGCCGGCGCTCGAGAGCAGCGCGTGGTAGGTGCGTTCGCAGACGTAGCCGCCGGCGTTGCGGGAGACGCGGACGAGCGGGGCGCCGGCTTCGCGCAGGAGGCGGGCGATCAGGCGCAGGTCGAGCGAGGTCTCGAGCGTGGGGCCGACCGAGGAGCCGAGCGAGGCGCCGACGGTGCCGTCGTTGTCGACGCGGTGCGTCGTGTAGGTGCCGCGCGCGCGACGTTCGGGGCGGAACCAGCTCTTCTTCTGCACGCCGAGGCCGAGCACGAGGACCGGCTGCGACTTGGCGTGGCGCGCGACGAAGCGCTCGACCTCGCGGGGAGCGCCGTGGAAGCTGACGGGCAGCTCGCAGGAGCGCACGCGCAGGCCGGCGGGCGGGTCGCGCTCGAGGGCGGCGGCGATGGCGCGGCTGGGGTTGTTGCGGCGGTCCTCGAAGGGACCGAAGCCGGTGACGAGCACGAGCGGGAGCGGCACGGCGCCAATCTACGCCGGATCCGGGCTCGCGCGGAACGGGGAGCGGCTGCCGTCGCTAGAATCCTCGCGCTCGAAAGGACCATCCGATGCCGCGCAAGGACAAGGTGCTCGTCGCCAACGGTCAGGGTTTCTGGGGCGACTCGCTGCTCGGGCCGATCCGCCTGTGCCGCGAGGGCCCGATCGACTACCTGACGCTCGATTACCTCGCCGAGGTGACGATGAGCATCCTGCAGAAGCAGTACCTGCGGGACCCGTCGAAGGGCTTCGCGACCGACTTCATCCGGATGGTCGACCGCACGGCGCCCGAGCTCGTCAAGAAGGGCATCAAGGTCGTCGCCAACGCCGGCGGCGTGAACCCGATGGCCTGCAAGGAAGCGACGCTCGGCGTGCTGCGCAAGCACGGCTTCAAGGGCGTCAAGGTCGCGGTCGTCGAGGGGGACGACATCTATGGGCAGCTCGACGGCCTGCTCGCGGGCGGCGAGACGCTCGCCAACATGGACACCGGGGCGCCGCTGGCGAGCGTGCGCGAGCGCGTCTCGAGCGCCAACGTCTACCTCGGCGCCTTCCCCACCGCCGAAGCGCTCGACCAAGGCGCGCAGATCGTCATCACCGGCCGCGGCACCGACCCCGGCCTCGTGCTCGGCCCCCTGATCCACGAATTCGGCTGGAAGCGCGACCAGTTCGACCTGCTCGCGGCCGGCACGATCGCGGGCCACATCGTCGAGTGCGGCGCGCAGTGCACCGGCGGCAACTACGTCGATTGGCGCTCGGTCCCCGACATGGCGATGGTCGGCTATCCGATCATCGAGGCCTCGGCGGACGGCTCGTTCGTCGTCACCAAGCACGCGGGCACGGGTGGTTTGGTCACGCCGCGCACGATCCTGCACCAGCTCGTGTACGAGATGGGCGACCCGCGCAACTACATCGGCCCGGACTGCGGCGCCGACTTCACGTCGATCCGCATGGAGCAGGTCGGGCCCGACCGCGTGCGCTGCAGCGGAGCGAAGGGCTCGGCGCCGACGCCGACCTACAAGGTGTCGATCAGCTACCAGGACGGCTGGAAGGCGCTCGGCCAGCTGACGATCAGCGGCCCCGACGCGCTCGCCAAGGCCAAGCTGTGCGCCGAGATCGTGTGGAAGCGCCTCGCCTACGACGGTTGCACGTTCAACGATTCGGAGAAGACCGTCGAGTTCGTCGGTGCGAACGTGTGCCACGCCGGCATCGCGGTACCGCACGCGGACGAGCCGAACGAGGTCGTGCTGCGCATCGGCGTGAAGGGCGCGGACAAGGCCAAGATCGAGCGTTTTGGCTACGAGCTCGTCCCGCTCGTCACCTCGGGCCCGCCAGGGGTCACCGGTTTCGCCGGCGGCCGTCCGCACGCGACCGAGATCATCGGCTTCTGGCCGGCGCTGATGCGCAAGGACAAGGTCGCGACCAAGGTCAGCGTGTTCGAGTCCTGACAGGAGACATGCCCATGCCCCTCGTGCCGCTCATCCGCATCGCCGACGCCCGCTCTGGAGACAAGGGCGAAGGTTCCAACGTCGGCGTGATGGCGCGTTCCGACGCCGCCTACACGTTCCTCGCGAGCGCGCTGACGCCGGAAGTCGTGCGCCGCCACATGGCCGCGATCAACGCCGGTGGCGTGAAGCGCTACGAGGCGCCGGGCCTGCGCGTGCTCAACTTCATCCTGCAGGACAGCCTCGGCGGCGGCGGGTCCGCGAGCCTGCGCACGGACGCGCAGGGCAAGACCCACGGGCTCGCGCTGCTGCGCCTCGAGCTCGACGTGCCGCAGAACGTGCTCGACGCGACGCCCCAGTAGCTCCCCCACCGAACCTCCATGGACCTGTTGCTCGAACTGTCGGAGAAGGCGCGCCGCAACCCGCGGCGCATCGTGCTGCCCGAGGCCCAGGACGCGCGCGTGCGGCAGGCGGCGGCGACGCTGCAGCAGAAGGGCTTTTGCCAGCCCGTGCTGCTCGACGACGGTCGCATGGGGAGCGCACCCGCCGGCGTCGAGGCGATCCGCATCCAGCGCGATCCGCGCCTCGAGAAGTTCGCGGCCGAGCTCTACGAGCTGCGCAAGTCGAAGGGCATGACGCTCGACGAGGCGCGCAAGAAGATCCAGGAGCCGCTCTTCTTCGGAGCGATGCTCGTGCGCACCGGCGACTGCCAGGGCGGCGTGTCGGGCAGCGAGGCGGCGACCGCGGACGTGCTGCGCGCCGGCCTGCAGGTCGTCGGGCTCGCGCAGGGCTGCAAGACGCTCTCGTCGTGCTTCCTGATGATCTTCAAGGATCGTGCGCTGACCTACGCCGACTGCGGCGTCGTGCCCAACCCGACTTCCGAGCAGCTCGTCGACATCGCGATCGCCGCCGCCGAGAGCCACCGCCGCCTCGTCGGCGAGACGCCGAAGGTCGCGCTGCTCTCGTTCTCGACCAAGGGCTCGGCCCAGCACCCCGACGTCGACAAGGTGACGAAGGCGCTCGAGCTCCTGAAGCGCCGCGCGCCCAACCTGACCTGCGACGGCGAGCTGCAGCTCGACGCCGCCATCGTGCCCTCCGTCGCCGAGAAGAAGTGCCCCGGCTCGCCGCTCTCCGGCCGCGCCAACGTGCTGATCTTCCCCGACCTCGACGCCGGCAACATCGGCTACAAGCTCACCCAACGCCTCGCCGGCGCCACCGCCCTCGGCCCCCTCGTCCAAGGCCTCTCCCAACCCTTCATGGACCTCTCGCGCGGCTGCTCCGCCGACGACATCGTCCACGTCGCGACGATCGCCTCCGTGCTCTCGAACTGACAACCTGCTCATCGCCTATCGCGATCGCGGCCCGCGGAGTACGTTGAATTCAGGTGGAGCGCCTTCCCGGCCCTCCGCCACTCGCCCCGCGCCCGCCGGACGAGCCTCCGCTCTCCTCGGAGATCGACAGATGAAGCGTTTCGCTCTCGCGCGTTCGGTGGCCACGCTCACCGCGCTCTCGCTGTCCGCCGTCGCTCAGGTGGAAGTGCAGGGTTACTACGGAACCGCCGCCGGTGATGGCTTCGGGTTCGAGGTCTGCGCCGTGGGCGACGTCGACGCCGATGGCTTCGGCGACCTCGCGGTCGGAGCGCCGTACAGCGATGCAGGCTCGCTCGACGGTGGTCGGGTCGTCGTGATTTCCGGCCGCACGCGGCAGGTGATCCGCACGTGGACGGGAACGGTCGTGCGCGGGCGCCTCGGCGCGGCGCTCGCGGCCTGCGGCGATCTCGACGGCGATGGACACGCCGACGTGCTCGCCTCCGCACCGAACCAGTTCGGCGGTGCCGGAGGAAGCGTGACGCTGTTCTCCGGAGCCACGGGAGCCGTGCTGCACCAGTGGACCGGTGTCGCGGGCTTCGGCTCCGCGCTCGCCGCCGACGGCGACGTCACCGGCGACGGTGGGCACGACATCCTCGTCGGCAACTGGATCCAAGGCGACCTGTGGCTGTTCGACGGAGCGAGTGGCGCGCTCGTGCGTTCGCACCTGTCGACCGGATACGTGCTCGGAGAGCGGGTGGCGTTCCTCGGCGACGTCACCGGCGACGGGCGCTCGGAGTACGTGGCCACGAACACGAACACCTGGGGCGTCGTGCAGGCCTACCGCGGCAGCACGGGAGCGCCGCACTGGCTCGCGAGCGGCAACTTCGGGGACCAGCTCGGCGTCGCGCTCGCGCGCACCACCGACCTGACCGGCGACGGTCTCCCGGACCTGCTCGTCGGCGCCGGTGACAACGGGAGCTTCGGCTCCGACGGCCGCGGGTACTTCCGGCTGCTCGATGGCGTGAACGGAGCGACGATCGACACCGTCGACGGCTCGACCTTCGATGTGCAACTGGGAGCCGCGCTCGCCGTCGCGGGTGATCTCGACGGCGACGGCTCCGCGGACTTCCTCGTGGCGCACGGCCTTTCGACGCCCAACGGACCGGTCGAAGTCCGCAGCGGCGCCGATCGATCCTTGCTCGCGAGCCTGCCTCCCAACGTCACCGGCATCGGCTGGGGCGCCTCGCTCGCCTTCGGCGACGTCAGTGGCGACGGCCTGCCCGACATCGTCCTCGGCGCGCCGCGTTCCGACGAGAACGGCGTCGACGCGGGCTCCGTGCACGTGTTCAGCTTCGTGCGCCGGCCGACGACGTACTGCGCGAGCGAGGCCAACAGCCTCGGCTGCACGCCCGCGATCGCCGCGAGCGGCACGGCGAGCGCGACCCTCGCGGCGCCGTTCGACGTCGGCACGACGCAACTCCTCAACCACAAGGCCGGCCTGCTCTTCTACGGCTTCAATCCGCGACAGACGCCGTTCCAGGGCGGCCACATGTGCGTTGTCGCGCCCACGCAGCGCACCGCCGCGCAATCCTCCGGCGGCACCGCACTTCCCGCTAGCGACTGCTCGGGCTCGTTCCACTTCGACTTCAACGCCCGCATCCAGTCGGGTGCCGACCCGCTGCTCGTCGCCGGCACGCAGGTCTACTCGCAGTTCTGGTCCCGCGACCCCGCCGACCCGAGCACCACCAACCTCTCCAACGCGCTCGCCTTCTTCATCGCGCCCTGAGCACCTCCGCGGAGATCGTCGCGGAAGGGACTGGCGACGCTAGTCTCTCGTGCCTACCCATGCCCGGCTCGCCCGTTCTTTCGTTGCGCGGAGTGTGCAAGCGCTTCGACACGAAGCTCGTCCTCGACGGCATCGACCTCGACGTCCACGCGGGCGAGATCGTCGGCTACGTGGGGCCGAACGGATCGGGCAAGAGCACGACGATCAAGCTGCTGCTCGGGATCCTGCCGGCGTTCGAGGGCGAGATCCGCGTGTGCGGATTCGATCCGCGCAAGGACGCGCTCGAGATCAAGAAGCGCGTCGGGTACGTGCCCGAGAACGCGATCCTGTACGAGTCGCTGACGGTGGCGGAGTTCCTGATCTTCGTCGGGCGAGTGCACGGGCTCGACGAGGCGACGATCGAGCGGCGCGCGAAGGCCTGCCTGGAGACGTTCGAGATCGGCGAGCGCGCGGCGTCGCGCATCGCGGAGCTGTCGAAGGGCATGCGGCAGAAGGTGCTCTTGACGAGCGCGCTGCTGCACGCGCCCGAGGTGCTCGTGTTCGACGAGCCGCTGAGCGGGCTCGACGTGCATTCGCAGCTCGTGGTGAAGGAAGTGCTGCGCAGGCTCGCACAATCGGGGCGCGCGGTGCTGTTCAGTTCGCACGTGATGGACGTGGTCGAGCGCCTGTGCACACGCATCGCGATCCTGAGCGGCGGGCGCATCGTCGCGCAGGGAACGTTCGAGGAGCTCGCGAGCGCGGGCCCGGGCGGTTCGCTCGAAGGCATCTTCACGCAGGTCACCGGCAGCGGCGACTACGAGCAGCGCGCCGAGAGCCTCGTCGCGGCGATCGAGTCATGATCGGCTCCGGCGGCCCGTGGAAGCCGCGGCGCAGCGGCTCGCTCACCGTCTCGCTCTCGCTGTGGACCGTCGACCGGCTCAAGCGCTGGATCGAGCTCGCGGGCGTGGATTTCCCGGCGTTTCGGCTGTTGCTCGAGCTGCGCACTCGCATGGCGGCCGAGGGCAAGCTCGGCGGGCAGCCGGGAGCGGTCACCGTCTGCACCGCGATCGTCCTCGCGGGCCTCGTCGTCGGCCTCGCGAGCGTCGGAGCGTGTGTCGCGGCCCTCGCCACGCACAAGGCGACGTGGTGGCTGTGGATCGGGCAGTCGATGTGGCTGCTGATGCTCGCGTCGATGTGCGTCAACCACTTCGTGATCGCGATGCTCGATCCGGCGGACGTCGGCGTGCTGCTCGGGCGACCGATCAGCGGCCGCACGATCCTCGCCACGCGCTTCGCGCAGGTGCTCGTGCCCACGGGGCTGCTCGGGATCTGCGCGCTGTTCGCGCCGACGCTTACCGGCGTCTTCGTGCTCGAGCCGCTCGCCGCGCTGGTCGCGTTTCCGGTCGCGACGATGAGCTCGGGCCTGCTCGTCGTTTCGGCGATGACGCTCGCGGTCGCGCTCGCCCTGCGCATCGCGGGCCCGGCGAAGTTCCAGCGCGTGACGTTCTGGCTGCAGATCGGCGGCGCGATCTCGGTGGGCGTGCTGCCGCAAATCGCCAATCGCTTGATCTCGCTCACGCGCGTCAAGGAGTTCTATGCGAGCCACGACTGGCTCGCGTGGTTCGTTCCGGTCGAGCACGGCCTCGCGCTCTACAACCTGCTCGCGGGCGACACCTCGGCGCGGACGCTGGGCCTCGCGACGCTCGGGCTGGTGCTCCCGCCGCTCGTCGCGGTGCTCGCGTTCCGCCTGCTGCGCAACGACTTCGTCGCGGCGCTCGGCGACCGGGGCGAGCTCGTCTCCGCACGTTCGACGCGCTTTGGCACGAGCCTGTTCCAGCGCCTCGCGCCGTTCCTCTGCCGCTCCAACGAGGCCCGCGCCGCCTTCGGCTTCACGCTCGCGCTCTCGCGCCGCGAGCGCCCGTACCTGCGAGTCGTGCTGCCGATGGTGCTGATGTCGCTCGTCATCAGCTTCGTCGTCGCCATGCCGCACCGCGCGGGCGAAGGCTCACTCGACGCCGCCAGTTACGCCGGATACTCGCTCGCAATGACCTGCGGTTTCGTGTTCTCGGCGGCGAGGTACTCCGAGCACCACGAGGCGCGCTGGTGCTTCGACGCCCTGCCGTTCCGCGACTGGCGAGCGGTGCTCGAGGGTGGCACGAAGGCGCTGTTCGTCGGCACGATCCTTCCGATCGTGGCGCTCTCCGCCAGCGTGAGCACCTGCGTCTTCGCTTCGGTGACTTGGAGGGACGGCCTGCTCTCCTTCACGGCGCTCGCCGCCTGCCTGTGCCACCTCGGCGCGATGCTCGGCCGCAAGCTGCCGTTCGCGACCGAGCCCAAGAAGCTGCATTCCTTCCGCGACATCGCCGGCGTCTTCACGATGTTCGGAATGCTCGCCGTGCTGATCGGCCTGCACTGGCTCTCGCGCCAGCACCTCGCCGCCTGGGCCACGATCCTCGTCGGCTGGATCCTCGTGCTCGCATTCGGCTGGCGCAAGCTCACGCGCCTCGAACCCGAGTTCAACTGACCGCTGCAGAAATACGGTGCCAGAGCAATTT
>JAPLOE010000074.1 GCA_026692705.1 Planctomycetota bacterium | reverse complement strand
CAGCCCGGCCAACGGCGCCGGCCCGTGGACCGAGATCGCGCGCCACACGACGAACAGCTCGGCGTGGCGCTCGAACACGATCACCGGAGCCTCGATCGAAGCGCTGGGCGTCACGCTCGGCACCAACATGCGCGTGCGCTTCACCGCCAACGACGGCGGTTCGGCCTCGATCGTCGAAGCGGCGCTCGACGGCTTCCGCACGACGGCCGTCACGTGCCAGAGCCCGCTCGGCCTTCCGTTCTGCATCTCGATCGGCAACTCGAGCGGCCAGCCCGCGCTGATGAGCGCCTCGGGCTCGACCAGCGTCTCCGCCAACAACCTCGTGCTCTCTGCCTCGGTCGTGCCCGCGCAGACCTCGGGCCTGTTCCTGTACGGCACGTCGACTTCGCTCACGCCGTTCGGCAACGGCTTCAAGTGCGTCGGCAGCCCGACGCGCCGCCTGCCGATCACCGCCGCGAACGCGACCTCGCTCGTGCACCCGGTCAACCTCACGAGCGGTTCCGCCGCGGGCGTCATCACCCCCGGCACCACCTGGTACTTCCAGGCCTGGTTCCGCGACAACGCCGCCGGCGGCTCGAGCACCGGCCTCTCCGACGGCCTGCGCCTGACGTTCCTGCCCTGACCGCACGCTCTCGCGCGAGCGAAGCGGGCCGCATCCTCGACCCGAGGCTGCGGCCCGCGTTGTTTTCGCCGTGACGCGGCTTACGGCCGCACGCGCAGGCGCAGCGCGTCGGTGAGGCCGATCGCGGGGGAGCTGAGCGGGTCGCGCGACCAGATCTGGGTGAAGACGTCGACGCCGGCGCTGAGCTCGGGATCGAGGCCGGAGCGCAACCACGCGCCGAAGTCGAACGTGTAGGTACCGGTGCAGTCGTCGCCGCTCGCGCTGCCGCCGGAGTCCTGCGTCGTCGTGCGGCGCAGCGGCGCGGCGATGCAGAGCGTGCCACCCTGGAACGGCGCGGCGTTCGGTGCGTATCCGTACATCAGCAGGCCGGTGCGACGGTTGAGCACGTCGGTCGCGCCGATCGTGAACGGCGCGCTCGACGAGAGGCTTGGGCTCCCACTCCACTGGATCGACGGCATGCAGCCGAGGCCGTTGGGCTTGGGCGAGCAGTAGCGCTCGATCTCGGGCTCGATGCGATAGGCGAACGTGGCGCCGGTGTTCATGCCGAGCACGCGCGAGTCGTCGCCGGGCGCCGCGACGAGCGCGAGCTCGCCCTCCCACTCGACCTCGGCGCCGAAGTTCGCGCCCTGCTCGAGCGCGGTCGAACGCACTTGGAGCGTCGCCACGAAGCCGGCCGCGGAACGTTCGAACAGGAACGCGTTGCCCGAGTACTGGCCGACCGGCGAGTGCGCCTGCATCGAGCCGACGAGCAGCGCCGAGTTCGACGCGCCGTTGCCGTGCAACGCGACGCTCGAGCCGAACAGGGCGGCCTGGTGCGGCACCGTCGCCACGAGCTTCTGCCGCTGCACGAAACCGGTCGGGCTGTCGGCAAAGACGTAGACCGAGCCGGCCTCGTAGCCGCCGTTGATCGTGTCGCCGACGGCGCCGACCGCGAGCTCGCCCGCGCGCAGGTTCACGTCCCAGCCGAAACGATCGTTCGAGCCGTTGTCGGCGGGAATCAGTTTTTGCGAGAGCACGAAGCTCGCCCCCACGCGCCGGAACACGTACGCGGAGCCGCCGTTGGCGCCGTAGCTGTGGTTGTCGCTCCAGGCGCCGACCACGAGCGTGTTGCCTTCGAGCGCGACCGCGTGCCCGAAGTAGTCGAAGGCCTCGCCGTCGCCGGCGATCACGCGCTGGCGCTGCACCCAGCCGGTCGGCGTGCGCTCGAAGAAGTAGGCCGCGCCGCCGTTGAACGCGCCGCCGGAGTGGTGGTCGTCGGCCGCGCCAGCGATGAGCGTGTTGCCCTGCAGCGCGAGCGACCAGCCGAGGCCTTCGCCGATGTCGGCACCGATGCCGACGAGCCTCTGCGTCTCGGTCCACGTGCCCCCGATGCGCTCGAACACGTACAGGGCGCCGCTGTCGGGAGCGGTCGCGTCCGCCGTGAAGGCGCCGACGACGGCCGTGTCGCCTTCGAGCGCGACCGAGATGCCGAAGCGATCGTTGGCGGCCCCGTCGGAGGCGCGCAGCTCGGCGATCTCGGTCCAGCCCGACGCCGTGCGCTGGAACAGGTAGGCCGCGCCGACCTGCGAGCCGGCGGCCGAGGCGATGCCGGGCGAGCCGACGAGCGCGAGCTCACCGTCGAGCGCGAGGCTCGCGCCGAAGTCGTTGAACGGCGCGCTGGTCGCGGCGGAGAGCTGGCCTTCGCGCGTGGCGACGAGCGGGTTGGGGCGCTGGGCCTGCGCGAGCGGCGCGAGGGCCACGCTCGCGACGACGGCGACGCGGGAGAAACGGCAAGGCATGGGGAACTCCTCTGGGGGAGAGGCTCGGATCTTCCCGTTCCGCGGCGACCCTGGGGGGCGCGCCGTCCGCAATCCGCGGTCGGGGCCGCACCCGGCTGCGGGGCGGTCGGGCCCTAGCGCGGGCCGGGGCGCGGGTCACACCCGCTTCGGCGGGCCGAAAGGCTCGATTCCCGGCATCAGGAACGCCTACCGTGCGATTATTATACTTGCAGGTATAATCTGGCCGAGTATCCTCCCGCCATGGCCTCGACCCCGCCGCCCGCCGGTTCTCCCCGCGCCTCCTTCGTCGCCCAGCCGCCGTTCCTCGGCCGCGAGCGGGAGCTCGCCTTCCTGAACGAGCTCGCCGACTCCGGCCGCCCGGAACTGTTCGTGCTCTACGGCCGCCGCCGCGTCGGCAAGACCGAGCTGCTCCAGCAGTTCTGCTCCGGCCGCAAGTCGGTCTACTTCCTCGCCGCGCAGGTGCGCGACCGAGACAACCTGCGCACGTTCCGCCAGACGATCGCGGGCGAGCTCGGCGACACGCTGGCGGGCGACGTCGACTTCCCCGACTGGAGTTCCGCGCTCGGTTTCCTCGCCGAGCGGTCGGCCGGCGAGCGCCTCGTCGTCGTGCTCGACGAGTTTCCGTACCTGTGCGAGGCGCAGAAGAGCGTCCCGTCGCAGCTCCAGCGCTTCTGGGACACGCGCGGCAAGCACAGCTCGCTGATGCTCGTACTGTGCGGCAGCCAGGTCTCGTTCATGGAGAATGAGGTGCTGGCCGAGCGCTCGCCGCTCTTCGGCCGCCGCACCGCGCAGCGCCGCCTCGAACCGCTGCGCCCGCTCGAGACGCTGCCGTTCTTCCCCCACTGGCCGCTCGAGGAGCGGGTGCTCGCCTACTCGGTGCTCGGTGGCATGCCCGCCTACCTGCGCCGCTTCGACAACACGCGCCCGCTGCGCGAGAACCTCCTGCGCGACGTCCTGCGGCCCGAAGGCTTCCTGTTCGACGAGGTGCAGTTCCTGCTGCGCTCCGAGCTCTCCAACCCCGCCACCTACAACTCGCTGCTCGCCGCCATCGCGCGCGGCTCGAGCAAGCTCAACGACATCGCCACCGACGTCGGCGTCGATTCGACGACCGCCAACAAGTACCTGCACACGCTTCGCGAGCTGCGCCTCGTCGAGCGCGAGGTCCCGCTCACCGATCCCGACCCGCTGCGCTCGCGCCGCGGCAGCTACCGCATCGCCGACCGCTTCCTGCAGTTCCACTACCGCCACCTGCAGCCGCACCTGTCGCTCATCCACGCCGGCCGCGGCCAGCGCGTGCTCGAGCAATTCGTCGAGCCCGACCTCCCGCGCCTGCTCGACGAGGCCAAGGTCGACTTCGTCCTCGACCACCTGCGCCACGAGGCCGCCGAGCTCGTCGGCGACGAACTCCCCGACGTCGCCCGCCACCCCGGCCGCTACGTCCGCGCCGTCGCCCGCAGCGCCTCGGGCCGCCCCGTCGCCGCCATCGTGCTCCCCGACGGCAAGCTCTCGACCGCGACGCTCGAGTCCGAACTCGCCACGATCGCCGAAGCGCTGGGCGCTCCGCCGATCAAGCTCACCTACGGCCTCACCTCGCGCCCCGACCGCCCGCTCGAGGTCGAGCGTGTGCCGGATGATGAGCTCGTGTAGCGCGGGAGCTCAGCGCAGCGAGTGCGGAGCGACGTGCCGCGACCAGTCGTTGTGACCGCCGGGGAGCTTGCGGAGTTCGG
>JAPLOE010000073.1 GCA_026692705.1 Planctomycetota bacterium | reverse complement strand
GATGGCGGCGAGCGCTTCCGGCGAGCCCGGGGCAGCCGCCGCGGCGGCGACTTCGCTCGGGGCCGCGCGGCGGGCGAGCTCGGCCTTCAGGTCCTCGACCTCGCGCTCGAGGTTCGAGACCGCGCCGCGCAGGCCGTCGAGCTCCGAGTTGGAGAACGGGTGCGGCTCGGCGGCGGCCTGCGTCGAGGTGGCGGCGCCATCGTGCTTCGCGACGACCGAGTCATCGTGCTCGCTCGCCTTGGACGAGTTGTTGTTCAGCGTGACGGCGGCAGTGGCACCGAGGAAACCGGCGAAGGTGGCTCCAACGGCGACGAGGACGATCTGGGCGGGCTTCATGGCGGATTGGAGCTTTGTGCGGGGGATGGTATCGCGGAGGGGGACCGATGCGGAGTGCCGGCTGCGGCCCGTGGACGGCAGACTGCAACCCCCGAAGCCCGGCCTCGGTTCGGAGAGCTACGGATTTCGAACGTCCACGGCCCTTTCGAGCACCTTCGCACCCCCTCCAGCCTCCGCAAGAACCACCCCCGGGACCACCGGCGCCGGCCCAGCCCCCCGGGGTTGGGTCCGCGGCTCCCCGTGACCGAGACCCACCCAGCCATGGATTTTCAGCTCTCCGAAGACCTCGTCCTGCTCCGCGACCTCGCCCGTGACTTCACCGATCAGGAGATCCGGCCGCGCGCGGCGGACATCGAGCGCAACCACGAGGTGCCGCGCGAGCTGCTCGCCAAGCTGGCCGAGGTCGGCCTGACCGGCGTCGCGATCCCCGAGGAGTACGGCGGTTCGGGCCTGGGCGAGACGGGCCTGTGCCTCGTGATGGAGGAGCTCACCCGAGGCGACTTCGCCACGGCCGTCACGTTCGGCGCCCACGCGTCGATCGGCGCCATGAGCGTGCTCGTCGGCGGCACGCCGGAGCAGAAGCAGCGCTGGCTGCCGGACATGGCCTCGGGCAAGGTGCTCGGCGCCTACGCGCTCTCCGAAGCCGACGCCGGCTCCGACCCGGGCGCGATGAAGACCACGGCCGTCAAGGACGGCAACGAGTGGGTGCTCAACGGCGAGAAGGTCTGGATCACGGCCGGCGACATCGCGGACCTCGTCACGGTGTACGCGATGACCGACAAGCAAAAGCGCGCGCACGGCGGCATCACGGCCTTCCTCGTGCCCAAGGGCGCGAAGGGCTTCACCGTCGGCAAGCGCGAGGAGAAGATGGGGCAGCGCGGGTCGAGCACGGTGACGCTCGCCTTCGAGGACGTGCGCATCTCCGACGACTATCGCCTCGGCGAGGTCGGTGCGGGCTTCAAGATCGCGATGGGCACGCTCGATCGCGGCCGGCTCGCGCTCTCGGCGAATTGCCTGGGTTGCGCAAAGGAAGCGCACTCGCTGTCGGTCGGTTATGCGAACCAGCGCGAGACGTTCGGCAAGAAGCTCGGGGAGCACCAGGCCATCGGCTTCATGCTCGCCGACAGCGCCGCCGACATCTACGCGATCGAGTCGATGACCTACCGCACCGCGTGGCTGTGCGACACGAAGCAATCGTTCAGCCGCGAATCGGCGATCTCGAAGCTCTTCGCGAGCGAAGCGCTCGACCGCGTCGTCGACCGCGCCGTGCAGATCCACGGCGGCATGGGCTACTCGTCGGAATACGTCGTCGAGAAGCTCTACCGCGACGCCCGCGTCACGCGCATCTACGAAGGCACCAACGAGATCCAGCGCCTCGTCATCGCCCGCGACGTGCTCAAGCGCGGCTTTTAGGGCGGGCACGGTCGCGACGGCTCCCAAGTCCGAGGGAGGCAATGTCCCTGCTGCAGGTCCCTCGAGGAGGGGAGCGCCGACCTCGACGAGGGGCGGGCGGTGGCCACCTCTGGGAGCTCGTCGGGGGCCGGCGGCGCCCCTATGGTCCCGCCAGCGACTCCATTTCGGCTTGTATGCACGTTGTAACATCATTCTAGGCATAGGTTTATGCGCGTTCTGACGGATCTGGAATCCGACTTCAGATCTGTCAGAATGCCGTCGATGACGATTCCGCGAACACTTGAGGCTGCGGCTCGCCAGCGAGCGACGCAGCTCCCGTTGCTCGCTGTGCTCGGACCGCGCCAGTCAGGCAAGTCGACCCTTTGCAGCAAGACCTTTGGCCACAAGCCCATCGTCTCGCTCGAGTCCCTCGGGGAACGCGAGCGAGCCTTGCGGGATCCGGTCGGCTTTCTGCGGCGCTTTCCGGCGGGAGCGGTCATCGACGAGGTGCAGCGCGCGCCGACGCTGTTCTCGGAGCTGCAGGTGGACGTGGATGCGAAGCCGGAGCCGGGGCGCTGGATCCTCAGCGGCTCGCAGCACTTCCACATGCTTTCGTCGATCTCGCAGTCGCTCGCGGGACGCATCGCGCTGCTCACGCTCCTGCCGCTGTCGGTCGAGGAACTCGGGGATCAAGCCGCGAGGGATCCGCTGGAAGCAGCGCTCGCCGGCGGTTACCCGCGCATCTACGACCAGAGGCTCGAGCCCTCGATCTGGCTCGACGATTACCTCACGACCTACGTCGAGCGCGACGTCCGACAGGTGCTCAATGTCGGAAACCTGATCACGTTTCAGACGTTTCTGGGCCTGTGCGCGACGAGGGCTGGCCAGGTTCTGAACGCGGCGGCTCTCGGCGCCGAGGCGGGCGTCAGCTCGAAGACCGTGCGCGCCTGGCTCTCCGTGCTCGAAGCGAGCTTCATCGTGTTCCAGTTGCGTCCGTACTTCCGAAACATCGGCAAGCGACTCACGAAAAGCACCAAGCTCTACTTCCACGACACTGGAGTGCTCTGTCGCCTGCTCGGGATCAGGAGCGTGGATCAGTTGCGCCACCACCCGTTGCGCGGTGCGATCTTCGAGAACCTCGTGGTCTCCGAGATCGCCAAGTCGCGCCTCCACCGCGGCCTGCGACCGGACCTGCTGTTCTATCGGGACCAATCGGGCCGCGAGATCGACTTGATCGCCGAGGATCCGCTCGATCCGATCCTGATCGAGGTCAAGCTCGCTCCCGACGCCAGTCCGGCGCACGGTCGAGCGCTCGACGAGGTCGCGCGGGTGCTCTCGAACGCCGAGCTGCCTCCGCGATCGGTGCGCCGTGTCCTTGTGCATTCCGGTGAGGAAGCGGGCGTGTTCTCCGGGATCGAGCGCGTTCCCTGGCGGCAAGTGCATCGCATCCTTGCGTGAGTGCCCGCGGGACGTCCGGGACTGACGGAAGGCTTGCAACCGGGGAAGAGCGGCGTGCGTAGGCTCCCATGCCCATGCAGCGTTCGCTCGCGTTTTCGTCGGTGCTCGTGCTCGCGAGCGTCGTTTCCTGTCAGGCGGCGAGGCCGTCGCAGATTCCCGTGGACGAGGACTGGATCGTCGCGGTGAAGAGCTGCCGGCTGGGCACTTCGCCGAGCTGGTACAAGCGTTTTGCGCACCACTCGTGGATCGACTTCAAGCGCGGGAGCGAGGGCGCGTGGGAGCGCGTGGAGAGCCTCGGGCCGCTCGGGATCGGGCAGACGCAGCTTTCGGCCGAAGAAGCGCGGCTCGACCGCAGACTCGAAGGCGAGAGCGTGCGCCTGCTCGGGATTCTCACGGGCGAGGAGGCACGCAAGGCGATTCCAGGCATCGACCAGCGCTCCAAGGAGCTCGCGAAGAAGTACGAGGACTACGTCGCGTGGCCGGGGCCGAACAGCAACACGTTCGTGGCCGAGGTCGCGCAGGGCGTGCCGGAGCTCGCGTTCGTGTTCGATCCCAACGCGGTCGGCAAGGACTACGGCGGATGGATCGACGCGGGCCTCACGGCGTCGAAGACGGGCGTGCGGGTCGACACGCTGCCGCTGGGGTTCGCGCTCGGGCTGAAGGAGGGCGTCGAGCTGCACCTGCTGCAGCTCACGCTCGGCGTTTCCTTCGATCCGCCGGGGATTTCGCTGCCTTTCGTGCCGCAGATCCCGTGGGGCTGGCTCGAGCCGGAGGAGCAGCGCCTGCCGCCGCCGGACGTCGACGCGGTGCGCACGATCGCGATCGGCGCCGCGACGCCGTTGGATCCGGTCGAGCTCGGCGAGCTGCCGCTCGAGGGGACGATCGTGATCGCGCGCGACGACGGGCGGGGCTGGCTGGAGCTGCGCTACGTGGGCGAGGCTCCCGACGAGCACGGCGCGACGCTGCTCGACATCGACGCGGTGTTCCACTCGCTGGACGGCACCTCCGAGAGCAGCACGGGCCTGCGCATCGACCGCAGCAACCTCGGCAGCGACTTCCACGGCTTCTGCGGCGGGCACAAGGTCGTGCTCACGTTCCGCCGCACGCCCGGGGGCCTGACGGCGAGACTCCTCGTGTCGAAGAGCTAGCGTTCGGCGGCCGCGCTCGCGAGAATCCCGCGCCCAACCCGGAGCCTCCGCATGCTGCGCAACCTCTTCGCCCTGTTCCTCGCGTTCTTCCTGTGCGCCTGCGCCTCGAACCACGACTTCCGCCGCTCGGAACTGCCGGGCGGTGCGCCCGATGTCGCGGTGCTCAAGGCCGCCGCCGCCAACGCCAAGGTCGACCAGGACCAGCGCAAGAGCCTGCACTCGGTGAGCTGGATCCCGCTCATCTCGCTCAACGCCGAGGGTTTTGCGGTCGAGCACGAGGACGGTTATCCGACCGGTGGCCACAAGCTCGGCCGCGTGCAGGGCTGGGGGCCGCTGTACTGCGCGCTCGACAGCGAAGAGTGGCACTGGGACGAGAACGACGCGCTGTTCGAGCGTGAGGAGCGCTTCCACGTGTTGTGGGGCCTCTACCGCAAGGATGTGCTGCACGTGCGCACCGACCGCGGCTGGCGCTCTCAGACGAAATCGCGCTGGCTGTGGTTCTTCGGCGGCTCGGACGTCGAGCACTCGACCTCGAAGGTCGCGCCCTGAACGAGACTCCGCGCCCCGCGCGTTCCTCAACTTCCCCGGGAAACTCCGATGCTTCGCAATCTGCTGGCCCTGCTCGTCACCTTCCTGCTCGTCGGCTGCGCGTCGAACCATGACTTCCGCCGCTCGAACACGCCTGCGGGGGAACCGGACCTCGCGGCGCTCAAGGCCGCGAGCCAATCGCGCGAGGGGGACGAGGTCACGTCAAGCGATCTGGTCTCCATCCACTGGTTCCCGCTGATCCACCTCGGCGCCGACGGCTTCAAGCAGGAGAGCGACGAGGGTTTCCCCTCCGGCGGCCACAGCCGCGGCCACCTGAACGCCTGGGGCCCGCTGTTCTTCTTCCTCGAAGGCGAGTCGTGGCACTGGAACACCGCGGACGAGCTCTACGAGCGCGAGGAGATCTTCTCGTTGCTCTGGGGCTGCTTCCGCAGGCGCGAGCTGCTCGTGAACACGAAGCTCGGCTGGCGCCGCGAGACCACCACCCGCTGGCTGTGGCTCCTCGGCAGCGACGAGACCGAATACACGCCCGAGCCCGCGCAGCCCTGATGCCGCGCGGCGGCTATTTGGCTTCCTGGCGCGTCGCGATCGGGACGTAGCCGACTTCGAAGCCCTTCGGAGGCGTGACGAGCAGGGCGGGGTCGAGGCTCGCGAGCTTGCCCGTGGTCGCCGTCGGCAAGTAGGCGCGTTCCTTCGTCCAGTTGCGGTGGAGCAGTTCGACGCGCTTTTGCATGCGCTCGCGCTCCTCGACGCTCAGGTCGGCGTGCTGCAGCGCCGGCTGGTCGCAGAAGCGATACCAGCTGTACGTGACGACGCTTCCGTCGCCGAGTTCGATGCGGAACGGACCGGCCACGGGACCGGGCTTGGCCCACGCGCCGTCGGTCGGCGTCTCGTAGGGCTCGGGGCGCTGCTTCGTCGGCGGAGCGAAGGAAACGTCGCGCAGCGCCGGCGGCAACTTGGCGCCCGCGGCCGCCGGCCGCCATTGCGCCGGCTTGCCGTCCTCGACGGTGGCGACGAAGTGCTCCGGCAGCGTCGCGAGGCCATCGCTCCCGACGCGCACGAATTGCTTGTCCCAGACCCAGCGAAACGTGTGGCCGTCGAGCACTTCGGGCCGCGCGAAGCGCTTCCAGTCGACGGTGATCCGCTCGTCCTTGGGCGTGCCCTCGGCCTGGATCCGCCACGTCGACCAGCCCTGGCCCGTCATGGTGTGCACGACGCTCCGCGCTTCGTCCACGCGGCCATCGCTCGGAGCTCCACCCGCGAACCAGGCCTCGACCGAGTTCCACAGCGCGTCCTTGGCGTACGAGCGAATGCGGTGCACGAGCGTCGAGCGCCCTTCGGCGTCCGAGGGGAAACGTGTCGGCGCGACACGCGCGTGCAGCTCGCCCTTGTCGTCCGTTGCGACGAAGGCCGGCACGTATTGCGTCTCCATCTGCAGCGCTCGGTTGGGATCGGAGGGCCGAGCATCGAGGAACATCCCGGCGAATTTCGGCTCCTGGACCGTCGCTTCGGTGAAGAAGAACGGCGTGAAGAACGCGACCGGACCCTTGAAGGACGCCGTGTCGAGGAAGAGCGTCCAGCACTGGCCGCCGCTCGGCACATCGGCGCCCGCGGTCTTCGCCTTCGGCTCCGCGAGCGGCAGCGGCAGGTAGCCGTAGCCGAACAGCTCGCCGCTCGTGCCCTGGGCGAGATTGAGCCCGTCGGGCGGCCACACCAACCACGGACTGAGCTGCGCGACGCCATACTTGCCCGCCGGCCGGTCCCAGTCGCGTCCCTGGCCCGCGCCGGGACCGTTGGCCCACTGCACGAACTCGAGCGCGACGCCACCCATGATGAACTTCGGCGTGGGCGTGGCGAAGCGCGTGTCGCGCCACCAGCCGAGCCCGCCCTCGACGTCCGAATAGTGCTTGCCCTCGGGCTTCTCCTCGCCGAGCTGCGCGAACATCCACGTGCCGAAGAGCCCGGTCTGGAAGCGATCGCCCGGCCACTTCTCGAGCAGCGGCCACGCGGCGACGTGCATCGAATATCCGCCGCCGAAGTCCAGCGCGACACGCTCCTGCGGAACGCCGAGGTAGCCCTCCATCTCGCCTTCGCGCGCCGCGGATCCGGCGGATTCCTGCGCGTGGACCGCGCCGACGAGCAGCAAGGAGGCGAGGAGCGTCGAACGAGTGAGCTTCATGCGCCCACGCTAGCCAAGCCGTGGCCGCAGCGCTCGCCGCTGCCAGATCCCGTCAGTCGTGTTCGCGAGCCTGCAACGTCGGCACCAGCGGGATCTGGCCGATCGCGAGCAGGATCAGCGCCAGCCCGGCCCAATGGAGCAGGCGCAGCCCGAGGTATGTCAGTTCCTGCCACTCCGCAGCCATGATTGCCTGGGGAATGAGCGCGGAGCTGGCGCTGGCGAGCAGGAAGGCGAAACCGAGCGTGCCCAGGAGCCGCACGAGCGGCACTCGCTGGAACTTCATCTGGAACACGACGATTCCCGCGAAGTGGAGGCACAACGACGGGAGGACAAAGAGCAGCGCCGAGAAGGGAAAGGAAGACATCGCGAGCCTCCTGGTTCAGGGACAGGGAGAATTTCGCCTGCGGGAAAGGCGTCAGCGTGGGCGGGCGGGGGTGCCGCGGCGGGAGAGTTCCGCGAGCAGGACGTCGGCGCGGGCTTCGACGGGCGAGATCGCGGGCAGGACGAGCGGCTCGTAGCCGAGCTCGTGGTAGGTCTGCACGAGCGAGGCCTCGATCTCGCGGGCGCGCTGGAGGTCGCTCGTGCGGCCGGTTTCGACCCGTGGCTTGAAGGGCAGGCAGATGTCGCACAGGACGATCCCGTCGTAGCGCGAACTCTGGACCGCGGCGGTGACGAAGGGGGTGGGGGTGGCGCCGACAAGGCGCATGTAGGCGAGGCCGTCGACGAGGCCGCGGTCGCAGAAGACGGTGGCGGCGGTTTCCTGGCGGGCAGCGCATTCGAGGGCGAGCTGGCGCTGGGCGATGCGCTCCTGGAACAGCGCCACGTGGGTCAGGCGCCAGTTGCGGGCTTCCTCGCGGCCGAGCTCGGCCACCAGCTCCTCGATGATCTGGATGGCGGCCTCCGGGACGGTCCGGAAGCCGCGGCGCGCCAGCTCGGCGAGCAGGGTGGACTTGCCGCTGTGCGGGCCGCCGGTGATCGCGATCTTCAGGGGGAGCCTCGTCCGTGGGGGGGCCGAGGCGCCGGATGGGGGAGGGCGGCGGCCTCGCGGGGCCGGAGAGGATAGCCACCGGCGGCGGGGACGGCTCGACCGGCGTTGACTTCCAGGGCCCTCCCCGTACCATGTTCGGCCCTTTCGTCGTCCTTCCACGCCCCCTTCGTTTTCAGCGCGCACCGCCCCCAATGAGCCGGCCCGATACCGTGATCATCCTGGCCGCAGGCCAGGGGACCCGGATGAAGACCGGGTGGGCGAAAGTCATGGCGCCGCTGTGCGGGCGGCCGATGATCGCCTGGGTCGTCGATCTCGCGCTCGCGCTCGAGCCCAAGCGCGTGCTGGTCGTGGTCGGCTACAAGGCGGACGAGGTGCGCAAGGCGCTCGAGGGGCTCGATCCCAAGGGCCGCATCCGCACGGTCGAACAGACGGAGCAGAAAGGTACGGGCCACGCGGTGCAGTGCTGCCTGCCCGAGCTCGGCGCCGATCCGGGTCGTGTCGTGCTGCTCTACGGCGACATGCCGCTCCTGCGCGCGGAGAGCCTCGAGCTCCTGTGCACCGAACAGGCGGCGACGGAACGCGGCATGACGCTGCTCACCGCCCAACCCGCGAATCCGCGCGGTTTTGGCCGCATCGTGCGTGGCGCCGACGACTCGGTGGCGCGCATCGTCGAGGAGAAGGACGCGACCGCGGGCGAGCGCACGCTGCGCGAGGTCAACCTCGGCGTGTACTGCTTCGACGGGCGTTTCCTCGTCGAGAGCCTGCCGAAGCTCTCCAACCAGAACGCGCAGCGCGAGTACTACGTGACCGACGTCGTCGGCATGTTCTCCGCTGCCGGACGGCGCGTGCTGCCGGTCGAGATCACCGACGAGCGCGAGGCGATCGGCGTCAACACGCTGGTGCACCTCGCCGAGGCGCGTGCGGCCGTGCAGGAGCGCCTCCTCGAGTCGCACCTGCTCGCGGGCGTGTACATCGAGGACCCGCGCACCACGTTCATCGCGCACGGCGTCACGATCGGCGCCGGCACGCACGTCGCGCCCTGCAGCGTGATCGAGAAGGGCTGCAAGATCGGCGCGGGCTGCCACATCGGCCCGTTCGCGCACATCGGCGAGAACACGACGCTCGATGACGGCGCGGAAATCGGCAATTTCACCGAGACCAAGCGCTCGCACCTCGGCAAGAAGTCCAAGGCCAAGCACCTCGCCTACATCGGCGACGCCGAGATCGGCGAGCGCGTCAACATCGGCGCCGGCACCGTCTTCGCCAACTACGACGGCACCCACAAGCACAAGACCAAGATCGCCGACCGCAGCTTCCTCGGCTGCGGCACCGTGCTCGTCGCGCCCTGCTCCACGGGCGAAGGCGCGACGACCGGGGCCAACTCGGTGGTCACCCATGGCTCGCACGTCGGCGCGGGCGAGCTGTGGGTCGGTGTCCCGGCGAAAGCCAAGGCGCGCCGCGGGAAGGGAGCCTGAACGAAGCCATGGGTTACACCAACGACCGGCTCGTGCTGATGTCGGGCACCGCGCACCGCGACCTCGCGCAGGCGATCTCCGCCGAGCTGGGGATCGGCATCGCCAACGCCCACATCGGGCGCTTCCCCGACGGCGAGATCGACATCAAGGTCTACGACGACATTCGCGGCGGCGACGTGTTCGTCATCCAGCCGACCTGCCCGCCCGTCAACGAGAACTGGATCGAGCTGCTGCTCATCATCGACACGCTGCGCCGCGCGAGCGCCGGCCGCGTGACGGTCGTGATGCCGTACTACGGCTACGCGCGCAAGGACCGCAAGGACGAGGGGCGCGTGCCGATCAGCGCCAAGGTCGTCGCCAACACGCTCACCAGCGTGGGGGCCGACCGCCTGCTGACGATGGACATGCACGCGGCCCAGATCCAGGGCTTCTTCGACATCCCCGTCGACCACCTCTACGCCAAGCCCGTGCTGATGAACGCCGTCAAGCACCTGGGCATCGAGAACCCGGTCGTCGTCACCCCCGACGTCGGCGGCGTGAAGATGGCGCGCTCCTGGGCCAAGGCCATCGGCGCCGACCTCGCGATCGTCGACAAGCGCCGCATTTCCGGCTCGGAAATCGCCGTCGAGCACGTGATCGGCAACGTCGAGGGTCGCAACGTGATCATCGTCGACGACATGATCTCGACCGGCGGCTCGATCTCGGAGGCGGCCGCGATCACGCGCCGCCACGGCGCGAAGCAGATCGTGCTCGCCGCCTCGCACGCCGTGTTCTGCGGTCCCGCCGTGCAGCGCCTCGACGCCTGCCCGGCGGACAAGATCCTGGTCACGGACACCATCCCGCGCCGTGGGGACAGCCCGCGTGCGCTCGAAGTCGTCAGCGTCGCGGGCCTGCTCGCCCGCGCGATCCGCAACATCCACCGCAGCGAGTCGGTAAGCTCGCTTTTCGAGGAACACCAATGAAGCAGACCCAGATCTCCAAGACCGCCGTCCTCCAGTCCGAGCCGCGCAAGAAGCTCGGTTCGCGCACCGCCACCGCGCTGCGTTCCCTCGGACGGATCCCGTCCTCGCTCGAGTGGACCAAGGAGGCGGCACACGTCGACTTCTCGATCGACTCGGTCGAGTTCCTCGCGGCCCGTCGCCGCCACCAGCACGTGTTCGAGCTGGACTTCGCGGGCAAGAAGGAAGCCGCGATCGTGCGCCACATCGACTGGGACACGTTCGGCGACCTGATCCTGCACGTCGAGTTCCGCCGCGTCGACCTGAAGAAGAAGACCGAGGTCGAGGTCGACCTGCACTTCGTCGGTCACCCCAAGGGCGTGCTCAACCAGCTCGTCGCCCACGTCAAGGTCATGGCGCTGCCGACCGAGATCCCCGACGAGCTCGAAGTGTCGGTGGCCGATCTCGAGCCGGGCACGAGCGTGACCGCGGGCCAGATCAAGCTGCCCGACAACGTCGACCTGGTGACCCCGGGCGCCGTGACCGTCGCCCGCATCAGCGAGATCAAGATCGAAGTCGTCGAGGCGGCTCCGGTCGCGGACGCGGCGAGCACGACCGCCGTTGCGGCTCCGGCCGCTGGCGCGGGTGCGGCTCCGGCTGCGGACGCCAAGAAGGACGAGAAGAAGAAGTAGCCCGCGCAGTGAGCTCGTGAAAACGAGCTCTCTGGATGCTTGCTGCGCCGTCGCCTTGCGGCGCCGGACGGCGAGCCCCTGATTCAGGGGCCCTGACCCCGGTGGGGGGCCTCCTCGGAGGCCACCCCCGGCCCCGCGGGCGGCCCTCGGGCACGCTCTCCTTCGCCCAGCTTTCCATCGGGCGCCGCCCCCAGGGACACCTGTGGGCGGCGCCCGTGTGCTTGCGCTCCGCGCGGCCGTCCCTACAATCTCTCCCCCTCGCGCTCCTCTGGCACCCGCCGGAGCCCGCGCGGGAAGCTGGTACGCATCGTGACACGGCTCGTCGTCGGCCTCGGCAACCCCGGACCGGAATACGAGTGGACCCCGCACAACCTCGGGTTCCACGCGCTCGACGAGCTCGCACGCCGCCACCGGCTGATCTTTGAAACCCCCGCGGCACTCGGCCCGCAGTTCGCGTCCCTGCCTGCGAGGATCGCGCGCGACACCCGTCGCGACGCGTTGCTCGTCAAGCCGACGACGTACATGAACCGCTCCGGTGTCGCGATCGCCCCGCTGGCCCGCGCGCTCGCGGTGCCTCCGGAGCAGATCCTCGTCGTCTACGACGACCTCGACCTGCCGCCGGGAGCCCTGCGACTTCGCCCTCATGGAGGGACGGGCGGGCACAACGGGGTGCGTTCCATGTCCGACTCCCTCGGGCTCGATACCTTTCCGCGGCTACGGATCGGGATCGGCAGGCCGAGAACCGACGCGGCGCGTCATGTGCTGACGCAGCTCGAAGGTGCAGCGAGAACCGACGCCGAGATCACGGTCGCCCACGCGGCCGATGCGCTCGACGCCTGGCTCGACACCGGCGACCTGCCCAGCGTCATGACGCGGTTCCATAGCCGCTGGAAAGACCTGGGCCAGCAGGACTCCTGACGCCTGCTCGAAGCCCGCACCGAAAGACCGAAAGCGAGATCCGATCTTGACCAACACGTACGAAGCGATGTTCCTCCTGGACAACCAGGTGGTGCGGGCCGACTGGCGCCAGGCGAAGACCCTGGTGACCGACCTGCTCGCGAAGAATGGCGCCAAGGTGCTCTGCGCCCGGCGCTGGGACGAGCGCAAGCTCGCCTACACGATCCGCGGCCGCACCCGCGGCACCTACCTGCTCGCCTACTTCGAAGTCGACGGGCCGGCCCTCAACGGCATGCGCCGTGACTTCGAGCTCGACGAGCGCGTGCTGCGCTACCTGATGCTGCGCGTCGACGCGCTGCCGGCCGGCGAGCTCGAGAAGGCCGCCGAAGAAGGTGTCGAGGGGTACGTCGTCCCGACGCCGCCGACGGAAGAGTCCGTCAGCTACGAACGCGCGGTGTTCGGCGATCTCGCCGATCGCCCGATCCAGGAGCCTTCCCGCCGCAACCACGCGCCCGTCGAGGGCCCCGATGCGGATGGCGAGGGCGATGCCGCCGAAACCAACGAAGCCGCTGTCGCGGAGGAGATCTGATCCATGGCCGAGAGCCGCAAGCCGAGTCCCCCGATCGCGAGCCGCAACTGCGACGACCCGCAGATCGATTACAAGGAAGTCGCGTACCTGCTGAAGTTCCTGACGCCGCAGGCGCAGATCGTCTCGCGCAAGCGCAGCGGTTTCTGCACGCAGTGCCAGCGTGAGCTGAAGCAGGCGATCAAGCGCGCCCGTCACCTGGGCCTGATGCCCTTCGTCCAGTAGCTAAGGAGCCTTAGATCCCATGGCCAACATCGAAATCCTGCTGCGCGAGCACGTGCAGCACCTCGGGAAGTGCGGCGACGTCGTGCGCGTCCGCCCCGGCTACGCCCGCAACTTCCTGTTTCCCAACGGCCTCGCCGCGGAGGCGACGCCCGACAACAAGAAGCTGATGACCCGCAAGCGCGCTCGCCTCGACGTCGAGGAGAAGAAGCGCGACGAGGAGATCGAGGCCCGCGTGGCCAAGATCACCGGCGTGGTGGTCGCGACGACCGCCAAGGCCGACGAGCAGGGCCACCTGTTCGGCTCGGTCAACGCCGCGCAGGTCTCCGAGCTGCTCGTCAAGGCCGGCCACGGCATCCCCGAGAAGGACATCCGCATGGATGCCCCGATCAAGGCCGTCGGCGCGCACGCGATCAAGATCCACGTGCACGGCGAGCGCTTCGCGGAAATCACGGTCAACGTGAACGCCGAAGCCTGAGCCGCGCGCCCTCGGGCGCCGTCTCCAAGTCCGGGCCCGGCTCGCGCATGTCGCGGGCCGGGCTCGACGCTTTTCATCGGACGCGAACGCGGCTCGGACTCCCCGGCCGCGGCCTGCGCTCGGTATCCTCTGCGCGCGCGCCGCAGGCTCGGGTCGAGCGAAGCGCGCAGGGAGCGAGCGGACGATGGAAAGCGAAAAGCTGCCGGGGCGAGTGCCGCCGCACAACGAGGACGCCGAGCGCGCCGTGCTCGGCGCCATGATGCTCGCGCCGGACCGGATTCCGGAGGCGGCCGAGCTCGTGCACGCCGACGACTTCCACGTGCGGCGCCACCAGATCCTGTTCGGCGTGCTGGTCGACATGAGCCAGCGCAACGCGAAGGTCGACCTGATCACGGTCGGCGAGGCGCTGCGCGGCGCGGGCCTGTTCCAGGCCATCGGCGGGGTCGAGGCGCTGATCGAGTTCGAGCAGTCGGTCACCAGCGCCGCGCACCTCGCGCACCACGCGCAGATCGTGGCCGAGACGGCCGTGCTGCGGCGCCTGATCTCGGGCGCGACCGACATCCTCGCCGACGCCTACGAGACGCGGCCCGACGGCGATTCCGTGCGTTCGCTGCTCGACCGCAGCGAGGCGCGCATCTTCCAGCTCGGCGCGCGCACGCAGGCGCGCGGGCCGGAGCCGGTGACGCCGGTGCTCAAGGAAGCGCTGGCGCAGATCGAGGCGCGCACGAGCCACCGCCTGACGGGCCTGCCGACGGGGTTCCACGAGCTCGACGAGGTGCTCGGCGGCCTCAACTCGGGCGACCTCGTGATCGTGGCCGCGCGCCCCGCCATGGGCAAGACGGCCTTCGCGCTCAACATGCTCGAGTCGGTCGGCCTCTCGAAGCCCGACTGCCTCGGCGGGCGCGCGCCGATCGGGCTCTTCTGCAGCCTCGAGATGGGCAAGCACCAGATCATGCAGCGCATGATCTGCGCGCGCGGCCGCATCGACGGCGGCAAGCTGCGCACCGGGCGGCTGCCCGACGACGACTGGCAGGCGATGAACGAGGCCGTCGGCGAGCTGGCGCAGATGCAGGTGTTCATCGACGACAGCCCGAGCCTGTCGGTGATGGCGCTGCGCGGTCGCGCGCGGCGGCTCAAGGCCAAGCACGGCCTCGACCTGATCATCCTCGACTACCTGCAGCTCATGACCTCGGGCCAGAAGCACAACGAGAGCCGCCAGCTCGAGATCAGCGAGATCTCGCGCTCGCTCAAGGCGCTGGCGCGCGAGCTCGAGGTGCCGGTCGTGGCGCTGGCGCAGCTCTCGCGCGCGGTCGAAGGCAAGGACCGCAGCCCGCGTGGCTGGCCGATGCTCTCCGACTTGCGCGAGTCCGGCTCGATCGAGCAGGACGCGGACGTCGTGATGATGCTCTACCGGCAGTGGTACTACGAGACCAACAAGAACGCGACCGACCAGACCATGTCGCAGGCGGAGCTCGACGCCATCCGCCACGACGCGACGGTGATCATCGCCAAGCACCGCAACGGCGAGACGCGCGACATCAAGCTGCGCTTCTTCGGCAACATCCTGCGTTTCGAGAACCCCGCGCCGTCGGCCGCCGAGCCGATCTACGCCTAGCCCGCCCCCTTCATGAGTCTCTACGGCAAACGCGAGACCGCTCGACGCTGCTGCGTTGCTGCGGTGCTTTTGGTCCTCGGCGACCTGCAGGTCGCCTGTGGGCAAAACCATCCTCGCGCCTTGCATCGCCGGCGTTCTCGCGTTTTCGCTACGAGCCTCATGAACAGGCCGGGCTAGGACTCGATTGGAACGCGGCCGCAAGCTCCAGCGCCTGATGATCGTGCTCCTCGCCGTGCTCGCGGCGTTCGGGGGAGCGCGTGCGCAGGAAACCGAGACGGCGCCTGAGCTGCCGCGCGTGCAGGGCATCGTGGTCGAGGGCGAGCGGCGCTACACCGAGGCGCAGATCATCGGCGTGCTCGGCCAGCGCGTCGGGCAGCCGTTCGACCCGCTGGCGCTCGACAAGGGCCTCACGCGCCTCTACGTGTCGTTTTCTACTTCGCGGAGGTGAGCGTGCTGACGCGCGAGGGCGACGGCGTCGTGCCGGACGTGATCTTCGAGATCCGCGAGGGCCGCAAGGTGCGCGTGGAGGACGTGAGGATCTCGGGCAACCGCTCGATGCCCGACACGAGCTTCCTGTTCTTCTTCGAGGACGGCCTCGGCGCGCTTTCGGGCCGCAAGCTCGAGGGCCCGGGCCTGTTCAACTGGCTGGGCGAGAAGTTCGACGAGGAGGTGCTCGAGGCCGACCTGCTCGCGATGCGCAACGTGTACCGCGACCGCGGCTGGTACGACGCGGTGGTCGAGCTCGACCACTACGAGTTCAACGAGGACCGCTCGAAGGTCAGAATCTTCGTCCGCATCGACGAGGGCGAGCGTTACCGCGTGAAGTCGATCGCGATCGAGGCGGTCGAGTGGGCGCAGCCCGACGAGCGCGGCAACAACGAGCTCGTGCCGACGCAGCTCTTGTACCCCGAGGAGGAACTGCTCGCGCTGTGCTCGCTCAAGCCCGGCGAGGTGTACGAGCGCGTCGCGCGCGAGAAGGACCAGGCCGCGCTGCGCACGCGCTACGGCCAGGACGGGCGCATCGCGCACCCCTCGTTGCCGCGGCGCCTCTCCTGGAGCTTCGAGACTCCCGACCTCGTGTTCGACGTCGAGAAGCACACGGTGGCGGTCACCTACCGCCTCGTGCAGGGCCGCGAGATCAAGATCCGCGAGATCCTCGTCAACGGCAACCAGCACACGCGCGACCGCGTGATTCGCCGGGAAATCTCGGTCTTCGAGGGCCAGCGCGCCGACCTGAAGGAGATCGAGCGCTCGCTCGGCCGCATCATCTCCACGCAGTACTTCTCCGACCAGTACAACCAGCTCAAGCACCGCGACCCGACCTTCCGCTTCGTGCCCGCCAAGGACTCCGGCGGCGAGGTCGACCTCGAGTACATCGTCGAGGAAGGGCGCGTCATCGACGTCAACCTGGCCGGCGGCGTCGGCACCGACAACGGCGCCTTCGCGCAGGTGTCGCTGACGATGAAGAACTTCGACCTGACCGACGCTCCCGACGACTGGAGCGGGATGCTGTCGGAGGTCTGGCGCAAGGAGGCGCTGCACGGCGCGGGCCAGCTGCTCGAGCTCTACGCCACGCCCGGCACGCTGGTGAGCGAGTACCGCGCGCGTTTCCTCGAGCCCGACATCTTCGGCTCGCACCTGAACCCGATCGGCTTCGACATCGAGTTCTCGCGCCGCCTGCGCATCTACCGCACGCACAACGAGAGCCGCTCGCTGTTCAAGATGCGCCTGGGCCGCCGCATCAACTTCGACATGCGCGCGTGGCTCGGCCTCGTCACCACCGGCGTCGATGTCTCGGACCTCGACGGCGACGGCGTGCCGCCCGCGCTCGACTTCCAGAACCAGAACGGCGCCCTGACGCTCAACGGCGTCACGTTCGACGTCTCCGCGCGCTCGGTCGACAACCCGTACATCCCGCACGATGGCTACACGTTCAACGCGAGCACCGTGATGTACTCGTCGCACCTGGGCGGGGACATCGACATGACGACCTTGGACTTGTCGGGCGACCTGTACGTGCCGACGTACGTGAAGGAGGACGGCACGCAGACCGTCCTGCACATCGAGACCAACATCGGCGCCCAGCAGCCCTACGGCGACACCGCGTCGAGCCCCTACACCGAGCGCTACTACCTCGGCGGCACCAAGTCGATGCGCGGCTTCCGCTACCGCGGCGTCGGCCCGATCGACCCGTTCTCGCGCTATCCGGTCGGCGGCGAGACGCAGCTCTACGGCACGTTCGAGTGGTTCTATCCGATCCACTCGACGACCCAGCCGGGCACGTACAAGAAGCTCGAGGTGCTGCGCGGCGGCATCTTCTTCGACTACGGCCTGCTCGACCCGGAGTCCTGGAGCCTCGACTTCGCCGAGCTGCGCACGTCGGCCGGCTTCACGCTCGGCCTCGCGTACCCGATGCCGATCACGCTGAACTTCGGCTACCCGCTGCAGACCGACGACGGCGACGTGCGCCAGACGTTCTCGTTCACGATCGGCACGCGCTGAGAGTTTGGGAAGCAACGAGGGCATGAGCTCGCTGGGGCTTGGTCGCGCCGTCGCCTGACGGCGAGCTTGGAATTGCTCCGCGGTCCGTGAGCCGCGAGCGGGGCCCGGCTGGCCCCGTGGCGAGCCGCGGTTTGACTTGGCGGCCCGGCTCCCGTACACCATCGCGGTTCGGCCGGGGCCCACATGCGGGTTCCGACCGCGGGCCGTTTCGCTCCGTAGAACGCCTGAGGGACCCGAATTCGGGTCCGCAAGAATGAGCCACCGTACCCTGCAAGAACTGGCCGCGCTTTGCGGCGCGTCGCTGGAAGGCGATTCCGCCTTGCGCATCAAGGGCCCTGCCGCCCTGCTCGAGGCCGAAGCCGACGACATCAGCTTCTACGGCCACGTGCGCTACGCGAAGGAGCTGGCGCAGACGCGCGCGAAGGCGCTGGTCGTGCCGCGTGGGCTGAAAGTCGAGCGCGAGGGGCTCTCGCTCCTGCGCGCCGACGACGCCAACCGCGCCTTCGAGCGTGTGCTCGAGGCCTTCGACCGCCTGCCGAGCCGGCCACGGCCCGGAGTGCATCCCAGCGCGGTGATCGGCTCGGGCGTCGTGCTCGGGGACGACGTCGCCATCGGCGCAGGGTGCGTGCTCGGCGATGGCGTGCGCCTGGGCGTCGGCGTCGCGCTGCATCCGGGCGTGGTGCTGAGCCGCAACGTGACGGTGGGGGACGGGAGCGAACTGCGCTCGGGCGTCGTCGCCTACGACGGCGTGACGATCGGCGCGCGCTGCCTCATCCACGCGGGTGCGGTGATCGGCTCCGACGGCTTCGGGTTCGACCCGCAGCTCGGGCCGCGCGGCATCGAGCGCTGGAACAAGGCCCCGCACGCGGGCACCGTGGTGATCGAGGACGACGTCGAGATCGGCGCCAATACCTGCATCGATCGCGGTCGCTTCAGCGCGACGCGCATCGGTCGCGGGGCCAAGCTCGACAACCTCGTGCACGTCGGCCACAACGTGCAGATCGGCGAGCACGCGCTGCTGATCGCGCAGGTCGGCATCGCCGGCTCCTCGCGCATCGGCCGCGCCGCGATCCTCGCGGGCCAGTCCGGCGTCTCGACGCACCTCGAGATCGGCGACGGCGCGCGCATCGGCCCGGCGAGCTCGGTGTTCGAGAACGTCCCGGCCGGTGCCGACTACATGGGCTATTGGGCGCGTCCCAAGTCCGAGTTCATGCGCACGCTCGCGCTCGAGCGGCGCCTGGGTGAAGTGCTCGAGCGCCTGAAGCGGCTGGAAAAGGCCGCTGGCAAGGAACAGGCATGAGTCGCCTCCAACGCACGCTGCGCGCGCCGGTCGAGTTCTCCGGCGTCGGCCTGCACTCGGGCAAGGTCGTGCACGCGCGCGTCCTGCCGGCGCCGCAGGGTACGGGCATCGAGTTCGTCCGCACCGACGTCGCCGACGCGCCGCCGATCCCGGCGCTCGTGCAGTACCGCGTGCAGGCCGACCTGCGCACGCGCCTGCGCCGCGGCAACGCCGAGGTCGAGACGGTCGAGCACCTGCTCGCGGTCTGCTCAGGCCTGGGCATCGACAACCTGCGCATCGAGATGGACGGGCCCGAGATGCCCGGCCTCGACGGCAGCGCGCGCGCCTTCCTCGAGCTGTTCGAGCAGGTCGGCACGGTCGAGCAGCGCGCGCAGGCCCGCACGTTCCGGCTCGAGGAGCCGATCTACGTGCGCGACAAGACCTCGACGCTCGTGGCGCTGCCCAGCGAGCAGCCGGCGCTCACGCTGCAGTACATCGCGAGCTTCGACGACCCGACCGTGCAGGGCGGCTCGCTGCAGTTCGACATCACCCCGGAGACCTTCGCGAAGGAGATCGCGCCGGCGCGCACGTTCTGCCTCGCGGCCGAGGTCGAGAAGCTGCAGGCCGCGGGCTTCGGCAAGGGCGCGACGCGCGAGAACACCGTCGTGCTCGGCGATCCCGCGACGCAGATGCGCATGTCGAACGAGCCGGTGCGGCACAAGATGCTCGACCTGCTCGGCGACCTCTCGCTGCTCGGCGCCGACCTGCACGCGCACGTGATCGCGACGCGCTCGGGCCACGCGACCAACGCGGAGCTCGTGCGGCGTCTCGTCGACCTGATGCAGGAGAAGGAGACCGGCGGCGTGATCCAGCGCGAGAGCGGCCTGGACATCCGCGAGGTGATGAAGCTCCTGCCGCACCGCTACCCGTTCCTGATGATCGATCGCGTGATCGAGCTCGACGGCTACCAGCGTGCGGTCGGCATCAAGAACGTCTCGATCAACGAGCCGTTCTTCCAGGGCCACTTCCCCAACCACCCGGTGATGCCGGGCGTGCTGCAGCTCGAGGCGATGGCACAGCTCGCGGGCGTGCTGCTGCTCCGCAAGCTCGAATTCACCGGGAAAATCGCGGTCCTGTGGTCGATCGACAAGGTCAAGCTGCGCGGGGCCGTCGTGCCCGGCGACCAGCTGCGGATCGAGGTCGAGACGCTGCGCATGAAGGGCGAGACGGGCCAGGTGAAGGGCACCGGCACGGTCGCGGGCCGCGTGGTGTGCGAGGCCAACCTGATGTTCACGATGGTGGAGAGCTGACATGGCGACCGAGATCCATCCGACCGCCGTCGTCAGTCCCGGGGCCGCGCTCGGCCACGACGTCGTCATCGGCCCGTACTCGATCATCGGCGGCCACGCGCGCATCGGCGACCGCACGCGCATCGGGCCGCACGTCGTGATCGACGGCGTCACCACGATCGGCGCCGACAACCACATCGTCGGCCAGGCCAACCTCGGCGGGCCGCCGCAGGACCTGTCGCACAAGGGCGAGCCGACCTGGCTCGAGATCGGCGACGGCAACACGGTGCGCGAGTTCGTCACGATCAACTGCGGCACCGTCAAGGGCGGCGGGCTGACGAAGATCGGCTCGGGCTGCCTGCTGATGGCCTGCTGCCACGTCGCGCACGACTGCGAGCTCGGCGACCGCGTGATCCTCGCCAACGGAGTGCTGCTCGCGGGCCACGTGCGCGTCGGCGAGGGCGCGAACGTCGGCGGCGCCGCGGCCGCGAACCAATTCGTGACGATCGGGCGCTACGCCTACATCGGCGGCATGACGCGCGTTCCGCAGGACGTGCCGCCGTTCATGCTGCTCGAGGGCCATCAGGCGCGCGTGCGGCAGGTCAACGTCGTCGGGTTGTCGCGCGCGGGCTTCACCGAGCCGCAGATCGAGTCGATCCAGAGCGCGTTCCGGCGCATCTATCGCTCCGGCCAGCCCCAGCGGCAATCGGTCGAGGCGCTGCGTGCGGAGCCGGGCGCGAGCGCGGAGGTGCTCGAGCTGTGCGCCGCGCTCGAGCAGCAGGCGCAGGGCTTGAAGGGCCGCTATCGCGAGAGCCTGCGCGAGCAATTCACGGTTCTCGGCCGCGAACGCATCCTCGGGAGCACCCATGCCGTCCGCTGAGCGTCTCAAGGTCGCCGTCGTCGGCGTCGGGCACCTCGGCACGTTCCACGCGCGCATCCTCGCGGGGCGCGCCGATGTCGAGCTCGTCGCCGTCGTCGACGCGAATCCCGCGCGTGCGGCGCAGGTCGCGGCCGAGCTCGGCTGCCCGGCGCGCACGCTGGCCGGCTCCTCGCCCGCCGAGGTCGTCGCCGCGCTGCCCGAGGGCACGCGCGCGGCCGTGATCGCGGTGCCGACCATCCACCACGCGACCGTCGCGGTGCCGCTGCTCGAGCGCGGCATCGCCTGCCTCGTCGAGAAGCCGCTCGCGCACGACCTGCCGTCCGCGCGCGCGATCCTCGCCGCCGCCGAGCGCGGCCACGCGCTGCTCACCGTCGGCCACGTCGAGCGCTTCCAGCCGGGCATGCGCAAGGTGCGCGAGCTCGGCATCGTGCCGCGTTTCGTCGAGTGCCAGCGGCTCGCGCCGTTCAGCTTCCGCTCGACGGACATCGGCGTCGTGCACGACCTGATGATTCACGACCTCGATCTCGTGCGCTATCTCGTCGGCTCGCCGGTGAAGTCGGTCGACGCCGCCGGTGGCGCGATCCTGACCGACCACGAGGACATGGCCAGCGTGCGCCTCGTGTTCGAGAACGGCGCGCGCGCCAACGTGACCGCGAGCCGCGCCTCGCTGCAGCCGACGCGGCGCCTGCGCATGTTCTCGTCGTCGGCCTACGTGTCGCTCGACATGCACAAGAACTACGGCCTCGTCGTGAAGAAGGGGCCGCGCTGGAAGGAAGGCCGCAGCGCGCTCTCCAACCTGACGCCGGAAGAGATCGCGGCGCGCACGGACCTTGTGTCGAGCGGCATGCTCGAGCTGCTCGAGCTCGACCTCTCGGGCCACGAACGGCCGCTGCAGGCCGAGCTCGAGCACTTCCTCGGCGCCGTGCGCTCGGGCGCGCGGCCGGAAGTGACCGGCGAGGACGGCCTCGCGGCGTTGGAGCTCGCGGAGCGCATCGCGGCGGAAATCCGGGCGCAGGCTTGGTAGAAGGCGTGGATCCCATGAGCGACGTCTCTGTGGCGCAAGCCCCTCGTTTCGAGCCTCTCCCCGCGGATTTCTCGAGCGCTCCGGCCGCGGCCGAGGAGAGCGTGCTCGCGCTGTGGCGCAGCGAGGACACGTTCGCGCACGTGCAGCGCGCGCGCGCGGGCGGCGAGGCCTTCGTGTTCTGGGAAGGGCCGCCGACGGCGAACGGCAAGCCCGGCATCCACCACGTGCTCGCGCGCACGCTGAAGGACACGGTCTGCCGCTGGCAGTCGATGCTGGGCAAGCGCGTCGAGCGCAAGGCCGGCTGGGACACGCACGGCCTGCCGGTCGAGCTCGAGGTCGAAAAACAGCTCAAGATCAGCGGAAAACCGCAGATCGAGGCCTTCGGCGTCGCGCAGTTCAACGCCAAGTGCCGCGAGTCGGTCTGGACCTACAAGGACGAGTGGGAGCGGCTCAGCGAGCGCATCGGCTACTGGCTCGACTACGCCAACCCGTACGTGACCTACGACGCGACGTACGTCGATTCGGTGTGGTACGTGCTCGCCCGCATGCACAAGGCCGGCCTCGTGTACCGCGGCAAGAAGGTGCTGCCGTTCTGCGGCCGCTGCGGCACGGGTCTGTCGTCGCACGAACTCGGCCAGCCCGGCGTCTACAAGGACATCCCCGACCCGAGCGTGTACGTGCGTTTCGTGCTCGCGCAGCAGCCGAGTGCGGAGCGCGAGAGCCTGCTCGCGTGGACCACGACTCCGTGGACGCTGCCGTCGAACGTCGCGCTCGCGGTGCATCCCGAGCGCGAGTACGTGCGCGCGCGCGTCGCGCTGCCGGTGCCCAAGGGCGCCGCGAAGGGTTCCGCCGGCCACGAGATCCTGTGGGTCGTCGCGGAGCGCGCGAAGGTGGTGCTCGGCGAACACGAGGAACTCGGGCGCAAGTTCGGGCGCGAGCTCGTCGGCACCGCCTACGTGCCCGTGTTCGACGTGGCCGTGCCCGAAGTCGAGCCGGGCGCGTGGAAGCCCGATCCCGCGGGTTCCTTCAAGGTTTACTCGGCCGAGTACGTCACGGTCGACGACGGCACCGGCATCGTGCACCAGGCGCCGAGCTACGGTGCGGACGACTGGGAAGTCGCGCGTCGCAACCGGCTCGTCGTGCGCCAGGCCGTCGGCGCCGAAGGGCGGCTCCTGTGCGACATCGCGGGCGCGCCCGAGGGCGCGAAGTTCGGACCCGCCGTGCGCGGCACGTTCTTCAAGGAGGCCGACAAGGCGCTCGCGAAGGACCTCAAGAACCGCGGGCTGATGTTCAAGGATTCCGAGGAGACGCACAGCTATCCACACTGCTGGCGCTGCAGCACGCCGCTCTTCTACTACGCGGCGCCGGCCTGGTTCGTGCGCACGACGGCGCTCAAGGAGCGCATGCTCGAGCAGAACCGCCGCATCCGCTGGGTGCCGGGCGAGGTCGGCAGCGCGCGCTTCGGCGAGTGGCTCGAGAACAACGTCGACTGGAACATCTCGCGCGACCGCTACTGGGGCACGCCGCTGCCGTTCTGGACCTGCGGAACGTGCGAGCACGAGCGCTCGGTCGAGGGCGCAGGCGAGCTCGCGCGGCTCGCGGGCAAGCTCCCGGAGAACTTCGACTTCCACAAGCCGTCGGTCGACACGATCACGCTGCCCTGCGAGAAGTGCGGCGGCACGATGCGCCGCACGAACGCGGTGCTCGACTGCTGGTTCGACTCGGGCGCCATGCCCTACGCGCAGCACGGCTTCCCGCACGTGAAGGGCAGCGCGGAGAAGCTGCGCGACCAGTTCCCGGCGTCGTACATCTGCGAGGGCCTCGACCAGACGCGCGGCTGGTTCTACACGCTGCACGCCATCGGCGCCTTCATGACGCTCGAGCACCCCGAGCTCGGGGATGGCCCCGCGTATTCGACCTGCCTCGTCAACGGGCTCGTGCTCGACAAGGACGGGGTCAAGATGTCCAAGCGCCTGGGGAACATCGTCAATCCCTGGGAGGCGATCGCGAAGCACGGTGTCGACGCGGTGCGCTGGTACCTCGTCGGCAGCGCCGCGCCGTGGCTGCCCAAGCGCTTCGATCCGGCCGCGCTCGCCGAGGTGCAGCGCGGCTTCTTCGGCACGCTCGCGAACTCCTACCGCTTCTTCCAGGAGTACGCGCGCATCGACCGCTTCGATCCCGCCGACGCGCGCATCCCGCAGGTCGCGGCGCGGCCGGAGATCGACCGCTGGCTCGTGTCGCGCACGCAGTCGCTCGTCGCCGACGTGCGGCGGCGCTTCAGCGACTACGACCTCGCCGGCGGCGCACGCTCGATCGAGACGTTCGTCGTCGACGAGCTCTCGAACTGGTACATCCGCCGCAACCGGCGGCGCTTCTGGAAGGGCGATTCGGGCGCCGACAAGCTCGCGGCCTTCGCGACGCTGCACGGTGCGCTGCGCGCCGTGTCGCTGCTGATGGCTCCGCTCGCGCCGTTCACGGCGGAGCTGCTGTGGCGGCGGCTCGAGCCCGGACGCGGTTCCGTGCACGCCCAGCTCGCGCCGGTGGCCGACGAGCGCCTCGTCGCGCCGGAACTCGAGCGCGGCGTCGAGGTCGTGCAGCGCGTGGTCACGATGGGGCGCGCGCTGCGCGAGAAGGTCGGGCACAAGGTGCGCCAGCCGCTGCGCGCGCTGCACGTGCGTTCGAGTGACACCGCGGCGCTCGAGCTCCTGCGCTCGCGCTTCGCGAGCGAGCTCGTGCTCGACGAGCTCAACATCAAGGGCTGGGGCTCGCTCGGCGCCGACGACGGCAAGCTCTGTCGCCTGACGGCCAAGGCCAACTTCCGCACGCTCGGCAAGCGCGTAGGCGGGCGCATGAAGGCCGTCGCCGCGCGCATCGAGGCGCTCGATCCGGCGCAGCTCGCGCTCCTGCGCGCCGGGCAGGCGATCACGCTCGAGCTCGAAGGCGAGCGCATCGAGGTCACTCCCGAGGACGTGCTGATCGCGGTCGAGAGCACGGCCAGCTTCGAGGTCGAGACCGACGGGCGCTTCGTGCTGTGGCTCGACCTCGAGCTCGACGACGCGCTGGTCGCCGAGGGCCTCGCACGCGAGGCGGTCAACCGCATCAACGGCCTGCGCAAGGATTCCGGCCTTGCGGTCGAGGATCGCATCGCTCTGGAGCTCGCTCCCGGCGACGACACGCTGCGCGCGGCGCTCGCGGCGCACGAGCCGTTCCTCGCGGCGGAGACGCTCGCCACGCGCGTGCGCTTCGTCGCGGCGGACGCGCTCCCGGCGAGCGAGGCCTGGGACCTCGGGCGTGGCCACACGCTGCGGGCGCGGCTCGAGCGAGCCTGAGAGCGCCGCCGGCGCGTGCGACGGCTCTCGAGCGCGGCCCCGCTGGCGAAGCGGCGGCCGCGCTCGGCATTTCCGCTCGTTGTGGGGCGTGGGCCCGAGTGGTAGAACCGCGGGCGGGGACAACCCTGGTGCGTTCGTGACCCGGACACACCCCCGGACCGAACTCGCGTCAACCGGGTCCCAATTCGATCGCCCGACTAGCTTCGGGCATGTGGGACCCACCTGAACCTGCAGTGGTTCCGGGAGATCGAGCCGGCACGGCAGCGCCGGGGCTCCCCAATCTCCAGCTCCCCAGTTCCGTCTCCGGGGCGCGCCTCCAGAGGACACCTGCCGTCGCGCGAGGGGCGCGGCGGGGGCCTCGCGCGCCCGTCTGGCCCAGTCCGCCCTTCGCATCGGGCTCCCGCGTTCCACGCCGGGGCCGCCACCCATGACGCAGAGCGCTCCCCAGCCGTTGTTCGCCCGCTTCCGGTCCCTTTCGCTCGCCACGCTTCCGCTCGTGGCGCTCGCCTCCGGCTGCGGCTCGGAGAGCGAGGCCAAGGAGGGCGAGGGCGGGTTCCTGCGCCTCGAGGACGAGCCCGCGGCCACGGCCCAGGCCGATGGCGCCCAGGCGGCGCAGGCCGAGCCTGCGGGCTCGCCCAAGCCCGTGGCCGAGTCGCCCGCGCCGGCGGTGGTGACGCCGGAGCCGGAGAAACCGGCGGAAGCCGCGGCACCGCTGGCCTCGCGGCGCGGGGACGAGGGTGCGTCGCCGGCGGAGGCCGCGCTCAGTGAGAGCGAGCTCGAGCTGCGCGCCACCGAGGCGCTCGATCGCGGGGCCCCGGCCGAGGCTGCCCGGCTGCTGTCGCGGCTGATGCTCGCGCACGTCGACGCCGGTCGCGACGACCGAGTCGCGCTCGCCCGCTGGACGGCGCTCTTGCAGCAGGCCCAGTCCCAGCACCGCTGGAATCCCAAGGGCGCGTGGCCGGCCGTCGACGTCAAGGTTCAGTCCGGCGACACGCTGATCGGCATCCGCAAGCGCTGCCTCGACGCGCAGCCGGGGCTCTTGCTCTGCACAGGGCAGATCGTGCGGGCCAACCGCCTCGCGAGCTCCTCGGCGATCCGCCCCGACGAGGCGCTGCGCGTGCCGACCGAGCGCGCCTCCATGCGCGTCGACCTGAGCGCGATGTGGGCCTTCTACTGCTTCGGCGACGAAGTGGCCGCGGCCTGGGAAGTGGGGGTGGGGCGCGAGGGCAGCGACACACGCCCGGGCGTGTTCACGATCGGCGCCAAGCAGGAGCGCCCGATGTGGAGCCCCGTCGGACGCGAGCCCGTGCCCTTCGGCGATCCGGCGAATCCCCTTGGGACCCGCTGGCTGGCCTGGTACCAGGAGGGCCGCGCCACCTCGCTCGGTTTCCACGGCACCAACGACCCGACCGGCGTCGGCAAGCGCGTCAGCGAAGGCTGCATCCGCATGCGCAACGAGGACGTCGAGCAGCTGTTCGAGATCCTCCCGCTCAACGCGGAAGTGCGCGTGCAGCCGTAGGAAATCGCAAATAGACGTGAGCGCGCCCCGCAGTGTCCGGACCGGACGCTGCGGGGCGCGCTCGCTTGGGGCGGCGCGAGAAACGCTGAAAACCCCGAGGAAAACTGGGGACGTGGGCCGGGGGGGCGCGAACGCGGAAGAGATCGCCGCCCGTTCCGGGGCGGCGCGTTCCGGAGCGCGCCGGCGCGAGAAGAACGCGAAAATCCTCGAAGAAAACGCACGAGTCTCGGTTGGCCCGTTGCGCTGCCGCTGCGCAGCGCGACCGGGGCGAGCGGGGCCGGGGCGCTCCCGAGCGGCAACGGAGATGCGGCGAGCGGCCCCGGGGAGCGCACGCAGCGGCGGCGGAAAGGCGCCGGAGCGGCTCGAGCAGGGGCTGGGGGCGCGTTTCGAGGGGCCAGCAGGGGGCCCGGAGCGGCCCATGGGGGCCCGCGGCGAGGGGGTGCAAGGCCCGCGCGCCCAGGATGGCCTCATGTCGAGGCCTCCCGGAGGCCGATCTGGGCCCTCCAAGGCGCGAAAAGGGCGCCCACCAGCAGGAAAACCGCGCTCCTAAACCTAGGCACAGCAGTTACTTACGGCGTCGCCCGCGAGAACCTTTCCGAAAAGTCCCGGAAGCGTTGACATCAGGCTTCCAGCGCCTATTCTCTCCGTCCCGCTTCGACGAACGCGAACGCGCGAGACGACGCGGGAACGGGGGTCAAAACCCCCGACGCAGGGCCCCTCAGGGGTGTCCCAGCGGCTCTTTGAAAACAAGGGTGACTCTTGAAACTCATGCGAGCAGGGGACCGCAGGCGCCGGCCACGGCCGGACCGCGGATCCCGATTTTCCATACAGCCAATCAAAAACTTCTAAGAGAAGGGTTTGATCCTGGCTCAGAGCGAACGTTAGCGGTGTGGATTAGGCATGCAAGTCGTGCGCGAAAGTCCGCAAGGATGAGTAAAGCGGCGAAAGGGTGAGTAACACGTAATCAACCAACCCCCGAGATCGGAATAACCACTGGAAACGGTGGCTAATGCTGGATAACCCTGCGAGGAGGCATCTTCTTGCAGGTAAACGGTGGCGCAAGCTGCTGTTCGGGGACGGGATTGCGGCCTATCAGCTAGTTGGCGGGGTAGTGGCCCACCAAGGCGATGACGGGTAGCCGATCTGAGAGGATGACCGGCCACACTGGGACTGAGAACTGCCCAGACTCCTACGGGAGGCTGCAGTCGAGGATCTTCCGCAATGGGCGAAAGCCTGACGGAGCGACACCGCGTGCAGGATGAAGGCCTTCGGGTTGTAAACTGCTGTCACGCTATAGGAAACCTCGAATGTGAACAACATTCGAGCTGACTAAAGCGAGAGGAAGCACCGGCTAACTCTGTGCCAGCAGCCGCGGTAATACAGAGGGTGCAAACGTTGCTCGGAATCACTGGGCATAAAGCGCATGTAGGCGGTCTCCTAAGTCTGGTGTGAAATCCCTCGGCTCAACCGGGGAACTGCATTGGATACTGGGAGGCTTGAGAGTTGTAGGGGTGGACGGAACTCCAGGTGGAGCGGTGAAATGCGTAGATATCTGGAGGAACACCGGAGGCGAAAGCGGTCCACTGGGCAACTTCTGACGCTGAGATGCGAAAGCTAGGGTAGCAAACGGGATTAGATACCCCGGTAGTCCTAGCCGTAAACGATGGGCACTGGGCAGGGGAAGCACCTATGTCTTTCCTTGCCGTAGCTAATGTGTTAAGTGCCCCGCCTGGGGAGTACGCTCGCAAGGGTAAAACTCAAAGGAATTGACGGGGGCTCACACAAGCGGTGGAGCATGTGGTTTAATTCGAAGCAACGCGAAGAACCTTACCTGGCCTTGACATGCATGGATTAGTCCCGTGAAAGCGGGATAACAGCTCTTCGGAGTCGGAACATGCACAGGTGTTGCATGGCTGTCGTCAGCTCGTGTCGTGAGATGTTGGGTTAAGTCCCGTAACGAGCGAAACCCTTATTGCTAGTTACCAACGGGTAAAGCCGGGGACTCTAGCGAGACTGCCGTTGTTAAAACGGAGGAAGGTGGGGACGACGTCAAGTCATCATGGCCCTTACGGCCAGGGCTACACACGTGCTACAATGGCCTGTACAAAGGGGACCGAGACCGCGAGGTGGAGGAAATCCTTAAAGCAGGCCCCAATTCGGATTGCAGGCTGCAATTCGCCTGCATGAAGCTGGAATCGCTAGTAATCGCGTATCAGCCACGACGCGGTGAATATGTTCCTGAGCCTTGTACACACCGCCCGTCAAGCCACGAAAGCGGGGAGTGCTCGAAGTCGCCTTGCCCAACCGTAAGGGGGGCAGCGCCGAAAGCAAGCTTCGTGATTGGGACTAAGTCGTAACAAGGTAGCCGTAGGGGAACCTGCGGCTGGATCACCTCCTTTCTAACGGATAAGTTAGACGTTTCGCCGGGTCGCTTGCGACCTGCGAAATGGCAGAGCATAGGTGCTCAGCATGAGCAACGAGAGTCACCCTTTCTTAAACCACCTCACCTCGACGTCGGGGTAAGGCCGGACCGGTATACACCGTTCCAGGCCGAACCGAAGACCGCGAGCACGAGAGCATGGGCCATCGAACAAGCGCCTGTAGCTCAGTTGGTTAGAGCACCCGCCTGATAAGCGGGAGGTCTCTGGTTCAAGTCCAGATAGGCGCACCATTCTTCATGGGGCGCCCCGGGCTCGACACCCAACAGCTCAAAGCATCTCGGAGACATCCGAGACCCCAAACACGGGGGCGTAGCTCAGTTGGTAGAGCACCTGGTTTGCAACCAGGGGGTCGTGGGTTCGAGTCCCCTCGCCTCCACCCTCTGGGTGGCCGGCCGGACGTCGTGAGGTTGGAGTAGATCGCCCCGGGCGAAAGCCATGGGGCCGTTCCTGATGAAAGTCAGGGACAGTTCTTTGAAAACAAGGTGAATTGGGAATCGTGTGGCAACCACGATCGACTTAGGACCAGCCCTCAGGGTTGGCCAGGTCGATCCTACAGCGAACGAAGCAAAGAGCGTGGTTAAGCTACTAAGAGTGCATGGTGGATGCCTTGGCGTCCAAAGCCGTCGAAGGACGTGGCATAGCTGCGATAAGCTCCGGGAAGCCGCTAGCAGGCTGTGATCCGGAGATCTCCGAGACCGGGAAACCGACCGAGGATTATGCCTCGGTGCCGCGCAAGCGGTGGGAACGCAGGGAAGTGAAACATCTCAGTACCTGCAGGAAAGTAAAGCAAACGCAGAGGGTGAAAGCCCCTTAGCCAAAAACGAACCGTCTTCGGTAGAATTCCCAAGTATCACCAGACACGTGGAACCTGGTGTGAATCCGGGGGGACCACCCTCCAAGGCTAAGTACTCATGGACGACCGATAGTGCAATAGTAGCGCGAGCGAAAGGCGAAAAGAACCCCGACAAGGGGAGTGAAATAGAACCTGAAACCATGCACTTACAAGCTGTCGAAGGCCTATGGCCCCTCGGGGCAACGGCTGACGGCGTGCCTTTTGCATAATGATCCGGGGAGTTAGTTTACCTGGCGAGGTTAAGGGCCTCAGGTCCGAAGCCGAAGGGAAACCGAGTGTGAATAGCGCGAAATCCAGTCAGGTGGACTAGACCCGAAGCCAAGCGATCTAACCATGGGCAGGTTGAAGCGGATGTAACAGTCCGTGGAGGACCGAACAGGTATGGGTTGAAAACCGTTCTGACGACCTGTGGTTAGGAGTGAAAGGCTAATCAAGCTTGAAAATAGCTGGTTCTCCCCGAAATAGCTTTCGGGCTAGCCTCTGGTAATAGTCGACGGGGGTAGAGCTACTGAATGGGATAGGGGTCCCTCGGGATACCCTACCTAATCAAACTCCGAATACCGTTGACCGTATCCAGGGAGTCAGTCTACGAGCGATAAGGTTCGTGGACGAGAGGGAAACAGCCCAGATCGCCAGCTAAGGTCCCTAATGTACGCTAAGTGCAGTAAAGGAAGTGGGATCTCTAAGACAGTCAGGATGTTGGCTTAGAAGCAGCCATCATTTAAAGAGTGCGTAACAGCTCACTGATCGAGAGGTCCCGCGCCGAAAATGAACGGGGCTCAAGTGTACAACCGAAGCTGCGGATTGGTACAGGTCGTTGACCGGTACCACTGGTAGGGGAGCGTTCTGGACGAATGAAGGGTGACGGTAACGACGCCTGGACGTCCTAGAAGTGATTATCCCGGAACAAGTAGCGACAAAGCAAGTGAGAATCTTGCTCGCCGCAAACCCAAGGTTTCCTGGGCACGGTAAATCCGCCCAGGGTTAGTCGGATCCTAAGGCGAGGCCGAAAGGCGTAGTCGATGGACAACAGGTTAATATTCCTGTACCGGCTGGGAGCGTTATTACCGAAGGGGGGAAGCGGGAGGAAAAGTCTTCGCACGACCAGTAGTGTGCGTCCAAGCCTGAGGAGGGCACGTAGGAAAATCCGCGTGCAACAATCCGATGGTGACGGGGAGCGCCTTGTGCGCGAAGTGACTGGACTGACCGTCGAGAAAAACCTCTAGGGAGCGAACAGCTGTCCGTACCAAAACTGACACAGGTGGGTGAGGTGAATATCCTAAGGCGCTCGAGAGAACTGTTGTCAAGGAACTCGGCAAATTGACCCCGTAACTTCGGGATAAGGGGAACCCTCCAGGGTGTCAAAGCCCCAGAGGGTCGCAGAGAATTGGCCCAACCGACTGTTTACTAAAAACACAGGTCTGTGCAAAGTCGTAACGACGATGTATACGGACTGACGCGTGCCCAATGCTGGAAGGTTAAGAGGAGGGGTTAGCGCAAGCGAAGCTCCGAATTGAAGCCCCAGTGAATGGCGGCCGTAACTATGACGGTCCTAAGGTAGCGAAGTTCCTTGTCGGGTAAGTTCCGACCCGCATGAATCGCGTAACGAGTTGGGCTCTGTCTCGACAGCAGACTCGGCGAACCTGTAGCCGTGGTGAAGATGCCACGTTCCCGCGCCTAGACGGAAAGACCCCGTGAACCTTTACTATAGCCTGATATTGAGGCTTGTCCTGACGTGCGTAGCATAGGTGGGAGACGTCGAAGTTGAGCTCTCGGGCTCGACGGAGTCATCAGTGAAATACCACTCTCGTCATGATAGGTTCCTAACTCCACACCGTGAATCCGGGTGGGGGACAGTGTCAGGTGGGTAGTTTGGCTGGGGCGGTCTCCTCCAAAAAGGTAACGGAGGAGCGCGATGGTGCACTCAGTGTGGTCGGCAATCACACGTCGAGCGTAAGGGTATAAGTGCGCCTGACTGCAAGAGAGATAGCTCGAGCAGGTACGAAAGTAGGTCCTAGTGATCCGGCGGATTCCGAGTGGAAGGGCCGTCGCTCATCAGATAAAAGGTACTCCGGGGATAACAGGCTGATCACCCCCAAGAGTTCATATCGACGGGGTGGTTTGGCACCTCGATGTCGGCTCATCGCATCCTGGGGCTGAAGGAGGTCCCAAGGGTTTGGCTGTTCGCCAATTAAAGCGGTACGCGAGCTGGGTTTAGACCGTCGTGAGACAGGTCGGTCCCTATCTGGCGTGGGTGTAGGATGATTGAGGAGCCTTCTCCCTAGTACGAGAGGATTGGGAGGGACGGTCCTCTGGTGCTCCAGTTGTCACGCTAGTGGCACAGCTGGGTAGCTATGACCGGAACGGATAAGCGCTGAATGCATCTAAGCGCGAAGCCTTCTCCTAGACGAGTCATCCCAAACAGTTCCCTGGTAGACTACCAGGTTGATAGGCCGGCGGTGTAAGCGTGGTAACACGTTTAGCTTACCGGTACTAATAGAACGATCGGCTTAACCACCTTTCTCCACTCCGGCCCTTGAGGCCGAAGAGGGGAACGAATACCCTCAATGCTGAGGAGCTTGCTGCGCGATCCCAATTCACCTTTTCTTACACAGTGCCCCGCTCTGCGGGGTATCCGTAATCCCGGTGATCATAGGATTCTGGTCATACCCGTTCCCATTCCGAACACGGTCGTCAAGCAGAATCCGCCGATGATATTGCTTAAGCGAGAAAGTAGGTCGTTGCCGGGGCCTCTCAGCCCCCCGTTGCGTTCGCGCAGCGGGGGGCTTTTTCTTTTTCCGGCCTCCTCGACGATGCCGACTCCGGCGTGTGGCGGGCCGGGCGCTGCCGCGGACGGTGCCCTTGGGCGGCGTGAATTTCGACCTCCTGGCTCTGCGCTGGCTCGGCGTGGACACCCGGTCGGGTGCACGGGCTGAGCTCGCCGCGCTCGCGAGGGCCAGGTCAATTGCAGCGTTCGCGCTGATGCACGGCTTTCCGCGCGGCGGCTGGTTGCCAGCGCCCCGCTCTGTTTCCCCGCTGCCGGATCCGGAGCAACTACGGCCGGAGCTCGAAACTCAACCCGTCCGTCAACCCGATCGACGAGCTGCCCGGGAACCCCGGGTCTCGGCTCCAGAACTGCGTGAAGACTCTGTCGCCGGCCTGCAGCCCCTTGAGCGCCATGTAGGCCTGAGTGAACGCGAAGTCGTAGGTTCCCGAGCAATCCGAGCCGACGAGATTTCCGCCGGAGAGTTGCGCGGGCGTCCTGAGGACCGGCGGTTGGACGCAGAGGGTGCCGCCGTAGTAGGGCAGTGCCCCGCCGGCGAAGCCCCAGAACATCAGGCCGTTCTTCTGGTTCAGGACGTTGCTTGCCGTGACGTGGAAGTTGTCCGGTCCACTCAGGGACGGGGTTCCAGTCCAGCTGATCGTCGGTGTGCACCCGAGCGAATTCACCTTGGCCGTGCAGAAGGTCTCGGGGCCGAGGTAGCGCTCGTAGAGGCGGGCGTAGACGTCGGTCGAGACGCCCGGGCCTTCAAAGGTGACGACGAGTCGCTCGCCATCGGGGGCGAACGCGACTCCGACGCTCTTTTGGTCGCCGGCGAGCGCGGTGTTGGCCCTGAGTTCCGGCCCGATGCGGTTGCCGGCCGGGTCGAAGTACTGGAGCCAGACGTCGGCGTCCCCCGTGGAGCGGTCCTCCCAGGCGATGACGACGTTGCCGTTGGCATCCATCGTGGGCTTCGGGTTGCGCTGGGATCCGGCGGAATTCAGGTTGATCTGGAACTCGCCGCCGACGGCCGCTCCTTGGGTCGAGAAGCGCCGACCGAAGACGCCGTAGCCACCGCCGTCCTTGCTCTGGTCTTCCCAGACCACGAGGAACTGTCCTTGAGCGTCGCAGATGACCCGCGGTTCCCGCTGGTCGGTGGCGGTGTAGCCGGAGCTGTTCAACGGGAACGGCGCGGGCTGCAGAGGGTTGCCGTTGCTGTCGAACGTGCGTCCCCAGAGGTTCGTGCCGCTGCCGATGCCGCCGAAGCCCGAGAAGTCGACGAACGCGACGAAGATGGTGCCGTCGGGAGCGACTGCGGCGCACGGATCGACCTGCGCGCCGTTGTCGAACGTGTTGACGCGGATGTCCGGCGTGCGGAAGGTGCCGTCCGAGTTGACAACCCGGATGAGCGCGTCGCCGTCCCAGTCACCGGACCACGCCACGACCCAGCCGCCGGCGGGGTGACGAGCGATCAGCGGTCGCCACTGGGACGCTTGCCAGAGCTCATTGATCTGGAACTCGGGGCCCAGCGGCGTGCCGTTCGGCAGGTAGATCCGCCCGAAAATCCCCATGATTTCGCCGTCGTAGCCGTGGCGCTCCGACCAAGCGACGAGCTGGCGGCCGTCCGTCGAGTACGCGATTTCGGACTCGTCCTGGACGTGCTGGTTGAGCGTCGGGTTGCACCACAGGTTGCTCGTCAGCGGCGCTCCCGACGGGCTCAAGTGCCGTGCGAAGGGGTCCTGCCCGCTGACGAACGAGAACGCCATGCGCGAGCCGTCCGGCGCGAAATCGACCCGCGGCCAGTACTGGTTGTAGGTCGTCGAGGCGTTGACGATGAACTCGGCGCCGAGCGGCTCGAGCGGGCTTTGCCCCCGGGACGGGGAGACAAGGCAGGCCGCCGCCGCCAAGGTGAGCCAAGCGGGGCGACGAAGCGGCCGGGGGCTGGGAGTGCGGGACATGGTGTGCCGAGAAGAAGCTTCGAAGTCAGCGCAGGAGAATGGGCCGAGATCTCGGCAGCTTGTTCTCCCTTTGACAATATATCGCGGCTCCCGCGCCTCGGATGTTCCCCCGGCGCCCGGCGGGCTCCCCATGTCCCTGCCCGCCGAACATCCTTCCTGCCCGGCATTCCCGTGCGAAGGCCGAGCGCCCGTGCGCTGGCCCCAAGGCTGGAAGCCTGCGCTGGTCACCGCGATCAGCACGGAGGAGGAGTTCGACTGGTCCGGCCCCTTCGACCCCCAGCAGCGGTCGGTCGAGGCAGCCCGGCACCTCGAGCGTGGCCAGCGGGTCTTCGACGCCGCCGGCGTCCGCCCGACTTACATCGTCGACCACCCGATCGCGACCGACCCGGTCAGCGTCGCGAGCCTCGGCGCCATCCACGCTTCCGGCCGCTGCGAGATCGGCGCCCACCTGCACCCGTGGGTCAACCCGCCTTTCGGGGATCCGACCGGGGTGCGGCACTCGTTTCCCGGCAACCTTCCGCGGGAGCTCGAGCAGCGCAAGCTGCAAGAGCTGTGCGCCGCGATCGAGCGGAGCTTCGGCGCGCGCCCGAGCTCCTACCAAGCCGGCCGTTACGGATTTGGACCCAACACCGCGCAGCTGCTCGAACAGGAAGGCTTTACCGTCGACCTGAGTGCGAGCCCGGCCTTCGACTACTCCAACGAAGGTGGTCCCGACTACAGCAACTTCTCTCCCGACCCGTTCTGGTTCGGGCGGAAACGCAAGCTGCTCGCGCTGCCGGTGACGGGCGGCTACCTCGGGTTCCTCTCGAACACCGGCGCGAACCTCCATCGCCTCAGCCAGAAACCGCCGCTGCGCACGCTGCGTGTGCCCGGCGTGCTCGCGCGCACCCGCGCGCTCGAGCGCGTCCGCCTGTCGCCCGAGGGCTTCGACCTCGCCACGCTCGTGCGCCTGACCGAGACGCTGATCGCGCGCGGCACGCGCCTGTTCGTGCTCGGGCTGCACAGCCCCTCGTTCCTGCCCGGCTGCACGCCCTACGTGCGCAGCGAGCGCGAACTCGACGAATTCCTCGAGCGCCTCGCGCGCTACTACTCCTTCTTCCTCACGTCCGTCGGCGGTCGATCGATGACCGCGGATGAAGTCCAGCGCTCGCTCGCGCCCACCCTGCCCTCATGATCGTTCTCGGCATCTCTCCGCTCGACAAGGACGCGACCGCGTCGCTCGTGGTCGATGGTCGTGTCGTCTTCGCCGCCGGCGAGGAGCGTTTTTCCCGCGTCAAGCAGCAGGACGGCTTCCCCGCGAAGGCGATCCAGGCGGCGCTCGAGGCCGGGCGCGTGCAGCCCTCGCAGGTCGAGCGCATCGCCTATCCGTTCCTGAGCTGGGAGCAGGAAGCGGCGCTGATCGACAAGTCGATGGAGGCCGAGCGGCAGTTTCAGGGCTCGTTCCGCGCGCCCGACCTGTCGCGCGCGCTGTCGGCGGCGCGCGCGCGCGTGCCGCAGCGGACCGAGCCCGTGCAGGGGCTCTCGAATCCGAACCTGCGCAAGCGCAAGGGCTTCCTGAAGGAGCTCTTCTATCGCATCTCTGGCGCGAGCGAGCCGTGGTCGAGTCAGGTCGCCACGCGGCGATCGCGCGATTGGGCGCGGCGCGCGGCGGAAGAACATCGGCACTGGCAGGGCGAACTCGAGCGCGGGCTCGCGCAGCTCGGCCTGCGCGCGAAGCTCGAGCGCAGCGAGCACCACCTCTCGCACGCGGCGAACGCCTACCTCGCGTCCGGTTTCGAGCGCGCGCTCGTCGTCACGCTCGACGGCTACGGCAGCGGCCTCGCCGGGTCGGTGAGCCTGGGGGAGGGCGGCCGGCTCGAGCGCCTCGCCGACCTGCGCTTCCCGCACTCGCTCGGCAGCTTCTACGAGATGGTGACGTCGTCGCTGGGATTCCGGCCCGACCGCCACGCCGGCAAGATCGTCGGGCTCGCGGCCTACGGCGATCCGAACGTGCTGACCGACGTGCTGCTCGGGCGCGCGGACCGCAGCCAGCCCGGCGACCTGCGCCTCTACCAGAACCTCAACGTGTACTTCTCGCGGCATCTCGCCGCGGAATTCCCGATGGTCGACGTCGCGGCCGCCTACCAGCGCGCGCTCGAGATCCTCGCCTGCGATCTCGTGCGGCACTGGCTCGCGAAGACCGGTGCGCGCCACGTGGTGCTCTCCGGCGGCGTCACCGCGAACGTGAAGATGAACCAGCGCATCCACGAGGTGGAAGGCGTCGAGGGCATCTTCATCTACCCGAACATGGGCGACGGCGGCTGCGGCACCGGCCTCGCGATGCACCTGTCGTGGACCGGCGGCGTACGCGAGTCGATCCGCGACGTGTACTGGGGCCCGGAATTCGGCGAGGAGCGCCTGCTCGCGGCCGTGCGTGCGGCCGGGCTCGAGTGCGAGCGCCCGGCATCGATGGCGCAGTTCCTGGCGCGGCGCATTCACGAGGGCTGGGTGATCGCGCGCTTCGACGGGCGCATGGAGTACGGCCCGCGCGCGCTCGGCAACCGCTCGATCCTCTATCACGGTCGCGAGCCCAAGGTGAACCAGTGGCTCAACAAGCGGCTGGGGCGCACCGAGTTCATGCCGTTCGCGCCGGTGACGCTGTGGGAAGCGCGCTCGCGTTGTTACCACCACCTTGCGGGTGGCGAGCACGCGGCGGAGTTCATGACGCTGACCTTCGACTGCACCGACTTCATGAAGTCGACCTGCCCTGCGGCGGTGCACGTCGACGGCACCGCGAGACCGCAGCTCGTGCGGCGCGAGATCAATCCGGGCTACCACGCGATCCTCGCGGAGCACGAGAAGCTCTCGGGCTCGCCGTCGCTGATCAACACCAGCTTCAACATGCACGAGGAGCCGATCGTGTGCAGCCCCGAGGACGCGATCCGCGCGTTCCTCGACGGCCGCATCGACGGGCTCGCGCTCGGGCCGTTCTTCGTCGCGAACCCCAAGACCAAGCCCGGCCAGGAAGACTGATCCGGCCGCGCCGTTCAGCGCTGCTCGCGTTCCTCGGCGCGGAAGTCGTGCGCGGCGGAGAGCAGGCGCGTCATTTCCGTCGAGAAGTGCCGCTTGCGCAGGTACGTCACGAGGTAGTCGAGGAAGTCGAGCGGCAGGAGCACGCCGTAGTAGGCGAGCCACAGCGCGCGGAAGGAGTGCGTGCCCAGAGGGCCGAAGCTCGGAGCGTCGAACGCGAGGTCGAGCGCGGAGGCGACCGTGAGGAACAGCAGGCCGACGTCGAAGTTGGTCAGGATCGCGCGCAGGGTGACGAGGTCGGCGCGCAAGCGGAACGGCTCGTGCCCCTTCGCGCTCGTGCTCGCGGCCGGCGTCGCGCTCGAGCTCGCCGGCGCGTCCGCAGGCCGCTGCGCGGTTCCCTTCCGCAGCACGTCCTTGAGGAACAGGATGCCGGGGATCTCGATCAGGATCTTGCGCCACAGGGTCGACACCGCGGCGGCGAAGGCGGCGATCAGCGGCCACGTGCTGTCTCCCGCCAGATGGCAGCCCAGGCCGACGCCAAAGAAGGCGAGCGGCTTGATCAGCATGTGGAAGAGGTAGTCGAAGTAGCCCCAGTGGACGTTGACGACCTTCTGCCAGCGCGCGACCTCGCCGTCGACGCAGTCGAGCACGTAATAGAGGACGAGCAGCACGGCTCCCGCGAGCGCGCAGGCCCCCGACCCGACCTGCAGGCCGGCGCCGAGCAGGCCGGCGATCAGGAAGCCGACGGAGGCGTAGTTCGGGCTCAGCTTGAGGTCGACGAAGACCTTGGTGATCACGAGCGAGGCGTGATCGCCGAAGAGCAGGCCTGCCACGTCGTTGCCGGCTCTCACGGGCAACTGGCAGACGCGCCGCAGTTCATTCCAGCTGGCACCCATGATCCGGGAAGTCGCCAGAGTCTAGCCCGAGCTTCCGCCGCGCGCCCGCAGGCCCTGCAGCCGGATTGCGAGTTCCTTCAGGGCTGCCGCGCGTTCCGAGGCGTCGAAGGCGAGTCCGAACCAGGCCGCGAGCAGCCAGGCCGCGAACAGTCCGGCGCGCGTGCCCAGCAGCGCGGCGGCGCTCCACGTGTCGGGCAGGAGGCTTGCGACGAGGATCACGAGTGAGCCAACCGCGATCGGCGCGAGGATCTTGCGCCACGGGTAGGCGACCGGGAACACCTCGCGCACCACGGGCTCGGTCGCGATGCACAGCGTCGCGAAGGTCAGCACGGTCGCGACCGCCGCTCCCACGAAACCGAGCGTGGGGACGAGCACGAAGTTGAGGTACAGGTTGACGAGCAGCGCCGCGAGCGTGAGCACCGGGAGCGGGCGTGTCTTCTTGGCGGCGTACAGGCCCGTCTGCAGCACCTGGAACAGGCCCCACAGCCAGTAGCCGAGCGCGACGAAGGGAATGGCGACCCAGGCGCGATGGAAGCCGGGTCGCGACCCCGCGACATCGACGAGCTCGTGCGCGAACACGCCGACGCCGACGACGGCGGCGGACATCAGGAACAGGAAGTAGGGGGCGAGCCGGCCGACCATCTCGCGCTGCCGCTCCTGCGCGCCCAGCGAGAACACGAACGGGTACCAGATCAGCAGGAACGGCCCGAGCGCGAGGTAGTTGGGGATGTAACCGAGCTTGTAGGCGAGCGCATAGAGCCCGAGCGCGGTGTCGCCGCCCATGCCGCCGACGACGTAGCGGTCCGCGGAATGCAGGCCGAACTGCAGCACGCCGTTGGGCACGAGCGGGAGGCTGAAGGCGAACATCGCGCGGAAGAGACCCGGCCGGAAGCGCAGGCCGATCGACGGCAGCAGGATCAGCGCGGTGATGGCCGCGAAGCCGGCCTCGGCGAGCAGCACGGCGTACAGCAGGCCCTCGAGGCCCAGCTTCAGCCCGGCAAGGAAGTAGATCTGCAGCCCGATCTCGACGACGAGCTTCGAGACCGAGAGCGTCGCGAACGTGGCCGAGCGCTCGAGCGTCTGCAGGATCTTGTTCTGGACCTCGCGCAGGATCTGGAAGACGAAGATCGCGAGCGAGATGCGCAGGTAGTGCTCGAGACCCGGGGCGTCGACCGGGAACCAGCTCGCCAGCGTGCCCGACATCGTCGCGAGGACGCCCGCGAGCACGGCGGCGGTGGCACCGACCGTCAGCCACGCCGTGCTGAACACCGCGAGTTTCTCGCGCTCGTCGCGCTCCTCGAAGTAGAAGCGCGACATCGCGGCCGTGATGTTCAGGCCGGAGATCTGCGCGAGGAGCGCCAAGGTCGTCGCGAGGATCTCGCGCACGCCGAACTCCGCCTCGCTCAGGTACCCGGTCGTCAGCGGCAGCAGCAGGAATCCGGCCAGCCGACCGAGTTGCTCGGCGAGCGCGTAGATCAGGCTGTGGCGGAAGAGTCGGGCGATGGCCGCGCGGAGCAAGGGAACCTCGGCGGGCGCGAGCGACGCCCGGAGTCAGGCTACGCGGCTGGTGCGCCAGCGGCAAACGGCGGCGGAGCGTTCGAGCGTCGCCCACGAGCGCCGCGAGCCGCTCCCGAGCACCCCAAAGGGGCCCGGAAACGGCTCGAGCAGAAGGCGAGCGCTGTCGCGGCTAGAAGCGGCGGATCACGCCGATCACCGCACCGCGCACCTCGATGCTGGTGACGTGGATCGGCGACAGGTCCTTGTTCGCGGGCTGCAGGCGGAAGCCACCCGGCTCGCGGTAGATGCGCTTGAGCGTGGCCTCTTCGTCGGGCAGCACCGCCACGACCATCTCGCCGTCGCGCGCGTAGCTGCGGCGTTCGATCAGCACGATGTCGCCGTCGTGGATGCCGTCCTCGATCATCGAGTTGCCGGCGACGCGCAAGGCGTACACGTCGCGGTCCTTCGGGATCAGGTCGCCGAGCTCGAGCGTCTCGGGCGCCTCGATGGTCTCGATCGGCGCACCGGCCGCGATGCGGCCGAGGATCGTGACGGAGCTCGTCGACGTGGTTTCCCCGGGTTCGGAGCGGTCCGCGATCAGCATTCCGCGGCTCACGCCCTTGGCCGAGCGCACGAGCACGCCCTTGCGCTCGAGTTCGGCGACGTGGCCGAAGATCGTGACCTTGTTGACGCCGAAGTGCTGGGCGACCTCCTCGAGCGTCGGGCTGATGCCGTTCTCCGCGACGTAGGCACGGTAGAAGTCGAGGATCTGGAGCTGGCGCTTGGTCAGGGCAACTTGGGGCACGGTGACTCCGGGGGTCTTGCAGCGGCAGGCGTTCGAGCCGCCGCCGCGCTGCGCGCAGGCACAGGACGCCGAGCGTAGCGACGGGCGGGGCTCATGGGACGGGTCGAGCTGCGGGTGGGGGAAGGCGTGGAGGCAGAAGCAGGGGTGCGAGCGGGTCGCGCTACACGAGAAAGGTGAAGGCGATCAGGCCGAGGAAGAACAGGAAGGTCAGGCCTTCCTTGCGCGCGTCGTGAAAGATCTGGGCCATGGCGAGTGGGTCCTCGTTTGGGGTGCTGTCTGGATCAGATGGCGGTCGTGGTTCGCGTCGGGCTTGGCTTCGAGCCGGCGGGAGCCTTCCGGCCGGGTCGCCGGCAGGTGCTCCAGCGGCCCCCGGGGGAGTGCTGGAGGCCCTAACCGCGGCCCTAACGAGACGCTAGCATCGTCCACGGCGTCCGCCAGTCTCAAGTGGCAAAAAGTTAGCCCCAAGTTCTGTTGTGGCCGCCCGGCGGGGGCCGGTGGGGCCTCCCGCAGGCAGGAAATGGCCCTGCAAGGCCCGTCCGGGCAGTTTGTGAGCCCTAGGACGCCGTTAGGGCTGCCCGCGGACCGTGTTCTCGTCCCCGGAACGCCCTGCGCCGATAGGTAGGGCCACCTCGCGGGCTACAATGGCCCCCCGGCCGCCTACACGCGGCCTCCCGATCCATGGACCGACTCAAGACCCTCCCGCTCGACGTTGCGCGCTATCTGGCCCCCTTCCAGGCGAAGAGCCTCGCGATGTTCCGGTTCGACGTGGTCGTCGTCGGCAGCGGGGTGGCGGGCTCGAGCGCGGCCCTCGCGGCGGCCGAGGCCGGCAGCTCCGTCGCCCTGATCGCCAAGGACACCCTGCAGGAGACCAACACGGTCTACGCGCAGGGCGGGATGGCCGCGGTGCTCAGCCCCGAGGACTCGATCGAGTCGCACGTCGCCGACACGCTCGTCGTCGGTTGCGGCATTTGCGATGTCGAAGCCGTCGAGCGCGTCGTGCGCGGCGGCCCCGAGTCGATCCGGCGCCTGCTCGAGTGGGGTGCGAAGTTCGACCTCGACAACAAGGGCGCGCTCGACCTCTCGCGCGAAGGTGGCCACTCGCACCACCGCATCGTGCACGCCGGAGGCGCCGCGACCGGCGTCGAGATCCAGCGCACGCTCGCCGGCGCCGTCGCGCGCCATCCCGACATCGCGGTCTTCCAGAACAACTTCGTCGTCGACCTGATCTCGGGCGCCAACGGCCGCGTGATCGGCGTGCTGAGCCAGACCGAACGGGGCGAGCTCGTCGCGTTCTCCGCGGCGCAGGTGATCCTCGCGACCGGCGGTGCGGGCCAGCTCTTCCGCGAGACCACCAACCCCGCGATCGCGACCGGCGACGGCGTGGCGATGGCGTTCCGCGCGGGCGCGGTCCTGCGCGACCCCGAGTTCTTCCAGTTCCACCCGACGTGCCTGTACATCGCGGGCGCGGCGCGCGTGCTGATCAGCGAGATCGTGCGTGGCGCCGGCGGCATCCTGCTCGACAAGGACCGCGTGCGCTTCATGCCGGAGTACCACCCCTCCGCCGAGCTCGCGCCGCGCGACGTCGTCAGCCGCGCCTGCTTCGACCGGATGGTCAAGACGAACGACACCAGCGTCTACCTCGACCTGTCCGACCTCGAGCGCGACCCGCACCAGCTCTTCCCGCACATCAGCCGCATCTGCAGCTACTTCGGCATCGACATCGCGAAGGACCCGATCCCGGTGCGCCCCGGCGCGCACTACATGATCGGCGGCATCCAGGTCGACTCCGAGGGCCGCACGAGCGTGCCGGGCCTGTTCGCCGCGGGCGAGTGCTCGAGCTCCGGCCTGCACGGCGCGAACCGCATGGGCTCGAATTCGCTGCTCGAGGGCATGGTCCTCGGCGCGCGGGCCGGCGAGCGCGCGGCGGAGGACGGCAAGGACTTCCCGCTGATCCCGATCGATCGCCACCTGCGCACCGATCGCCCGAGCGGCTCCAGCGACGTCAAGCTCGGCATCCACGACATGACGTATTCGCTGAAGAGCCTGATGTGGCGCCAGATGGGCATCGTGCGCAACGGGCCGATGATCCTCGACGCCGCGGAGAAGGTCTCGTTCTGGGCGCGCGCGGTGCAGAAGCTCGCGACGCCGGAGCCGCGCTCGTGGGAGCTGCTCAACATGCTGACGATTGCGCACCTCGCGTCGGTCTCGGCCGCCGTGCGCGAGGAGTCGCGTGGCACGCACTTCCGCGAGGACTTCCCCGAGCCGCGTGCGGCCTGGCGCGCGCACACGCAGCTCGTGCCGGTCACCGAAGGCGCGACGATCAAGGCCGTGCACATCGGCCGCGAGCCCGTGCGCGACAGCGTGCCGGCTGTTCCCCGGCCAGCCGCCCGAGCACGAGGGGCCGCTGACGGAGCTGCGCGCGCTGCTCGAGGCCGCCGGAGCCGAGCCGGTCGGCCACGGCACCGTGCAGCGCAAGCCGCTGCCCGATCCGGGCACGCTGATGGGCATGGGCAAGGTCGAGGAGATCGCGCGCGAGGTCGAGCTGCTCGAGCCCGACGCGGTCGCCGTCGACAACGACCTCACCCCCGGCCAGATCCGCAACCTCGAGAAGGTCTGGAAGGTGCGGGTGCTCGATCGCTCGGAGGTGATCCTCGACATCTTCGCGCGCCGCGCGCGCACGCGTCAGGCGCGGCTGCAGGTCGAGCTCGCGCAGGCGCAGTACCTGCTGCCGCGGCTCAAGCGCATGTGGACGCACCTCGAGCGCAACGAAGGCGCGATCGGCACGCGTGGCCCGGGCGAGACGCAGCTGGAGACCGACAAGCGCCTGTTGCGCAAGCGTGTGCTCGACCTGCGGCGCGAGCTCGTGGAGATCGAGGAGCGACGCCTGCGCGAGGTGCGCTCGCGCTCCGACCAGTTCACGATCGGCCTCGTCGGCTACACGAACGCCGGCAAGTCGACGTTGCTCAACCGCCTGACGGGTTCCGACGAGCTCGCGGCGGACATGCTGTTCGCGACGCTCGACACTCGCACGAGGCAGTGGCGCTTGGGCGACGGGCGCACGGTGCTCTTGTCCGACACGGTCGGTTTCCTGCAGCGCCTGCCGCACCACCTCGTCGCGTCGTTCCACGCCACGCTCGAGGAAGCGATCCACGCCGACCTGCTGCTGCACGTCGTCGACGCGTCGCATCCCGACGCCGCCTCGCAGTTGGCGGCGGTGGAGGCGGTGCTCGACAGCATCGCACCGACGCACCGCAACGAATTGCTCGTGTTCAACAAGGTCGACGCCATCGGCGAGTCGCTGGCCGTGCAGATGCTCGGTCGCGAGCTGCGCCACGAGATCGTGCAGGTCTCGGCGCGCACCGGCGAGGGCATCGGGCGACTGGTCGCGGCCGTCGCGCGGCGCCTCGACGCCCGTTCGGCCCGGGTCGAGCTCGAGTTCGACGTCACCGACGGTCGTGGCATCGCGATGGTGCGCAGGATCGCGTCGATCCTCGAGGAAGAGCTGATCGAAGACCGCGCGCTGCGCATGGTCGTGCGCATCTCCGAAGCGGCGCTCGGCAACCTCAAGCGCTCGTCGTCGGGCAAGCTCGTCGCGCGCACGCTCGATGAGCCGCTCGAGCCGCGCCTCGCGGCCGACAGCTGACCGGCGCGAGCCGAGTTTTCAGCGCAGCGCTTCGATCGGCGGCAGCTTGAGCGCTTGGCCCGCGCGGATCGCGTTCTCGTCGGGCAGGCCGTTGTAGCGTGCGAGCGAGCGCACCAGTTCGATCGGCGCCGTGCCGTAGTGCTCGCGCGCGATCTTCGAAAGCGACTGCCCGGGCTCGACCGTCACCGTGAAGTCCGGTTCCGGCGCCGGAGGAGTGGTGGCGGGGGGAGCGGGCTGCGGCTCGCCGGCCGCGCCACCCGTCTCGGGTCCACGCTGCGGCATCTCGATGCCCGCCGGCCGACCGATCACGATCGAGGCCTCGCCGGGCTCGAGCAGCCCGCTCTCGGAGACCGCGACCTGGCCGGCCTGCGCGCGAGCAGCGAGCTCGCGCGCGGCCGCATGCTCCGCCGAACGCTTCGACTGCCACATCGCGGCCAGCCCGAAGGCGACCGCGAGGCCGAGCAGCACGAGCGGGGCGCGCATTCGCGTCGACCTAGACCGTGTCCTCGACGGCCGGTTGCGGCTTGGGAGCCGACGGGTGCTGGCCCGCAGCCTTGGCCTTCTTCTCGGCGCGCGCTTCGAGGTAGACGAGCAGCGGCGACGCGATGTAGATGCTCGAGAACGTACCGGCCACGACGCCGAACGTCAGCGCGAAGGCGAAGCCTTCGAGCGCGTTGCCCGTGCCGAAGTTGAAGATCAGGATCACGAGCGACGACAGGATCGTCGTGCCCGAGGTGATCACCGTGCGCGAGAGCGTCTGATTGATCGAGAGGTCGCACACCTCGAGCAGCGAGCCCTTCACGCGCGGCCGGTTCTCGCGGATGCGGTCGAACACGACGATCGTGTCGTTCAGCGAGTAGCCGAGGATCGTCAGGAAGGCCGCGATCATGGTCAGGTTCATCTCGACCTTGATCCACGGGATCCAGACGAGGAACGCGATCGCCGCGAGCGTCGCGACGACGTCGTGGAGGTCGGCGAGCAGCGCCGCCCAGCCGTAGCTGTACTCCGCGAAACGCACGCGGATGTACAGCAGGATCAGCAGCGACGAGATCGCGAGCGCCTTGATGGCCGAGTCGCGCAGCTCGCCGACGACCTGCGCGCCGACGACGCTCGACTCGGGGATCGGCAGCGCGAGCTTGTACTCGCGGCCGGCGGTGTCGCTCTGGCCCTCGAAGGCCGTGGCGAGCGCGCTGAGCAGCGTCTCCGGTTCGGTACCGCCCGCAACGTTGCCTTGCACGGCGAACACGTTGGATTGGCCTTCGCGGCTGGTCGCGGTGCCGTTGGTGAAGCCCGCATTGGCGAGCTGCGCCTGCACGTCAGCGTTCGAGTGCGAGCCCTCGAAGTAGAGCGTGCCGCTGGCGGTGTCGCCGCTGACCTTGATCTCGATCGGCCCCTTCTGGAGCAGGTCGTCGAGCCCGTCGGCGATCTCCTGCTTGAACTGGTTCTCGAGCTCGCTGCCCTTGGCCTTGGCCGTGTCGGGATTCGACTTGAACGTGATGCGGAACTCGCGCGCGTTGCCCTGGCCGTCGCGCGAGCCGGGCATGTCGACGACTTCGGCCGTGGCCATCGCGCCGCCGAGCGCCTCGACGCGCGCGCGCAGGGCATCGGCCGAGATCGGCTGCTCGGTGCGGACCTTGACCGTCGCGCCGCCGAGGAAGTCGATGCCGTACTTGCGCTGGTTGGGGAGCCAGGCGAACAGCGCGACGCCCGCGACGAGCAGCGCGGCCGTGCCCAAGAGCGCCGGCTTGCGGTAGCTCATGAACTTGAAGTTCGCGTTGCGGAAGAACTCCCGCATCTCGAAGGCCTGCACCCCGCGCTTGAGCTCGAAGTGCACGCACACGCGCAGCGCCACGAGCGCGCAGAACATGGTCGTGATGATGCCGATCGTCAGCGTGACCGCGAAGCCGCGGATCGTGCCGGTGCCGACGTACATCAGGATGAAGGCCGTGATCAGGGTCGTCAGGTTGCCGTCGACGATCGCGCTCATGGCGTGATCGAAGCCGTCCTTGGCGGCCTGCATGGGCTTGCGGCCCTTGGCCTGCTCCTCGCGGATGCGCTCGAAGATCAGGATGCTCGCGTCGACGGCCATGCCGACCGTGAGCACGATGCCGCCGATGCCGGCGAGCGTCAGCGTGCCGTTGAGCAGCACCATGCCGCCCATCAGGAGCAGCAGGTTGAGCAGCAGCACCGCCGAGGCCCACATGCCCAGGCGCCGGTAGTACACGAGCAGGAAGCCGATGATGATCGCGAGCGTCGTGACGCCGGCCCACAGGTTCTTGCGGACGTAGTCGTCACCGATCGAGGCGCCGACCGTCTCCGAGGATTCCAGCTCGGGCTTGATCTTGAGCGAGCCCGAGCGCAACACCGTCACCATCGCGTCGCGCTCGGCGAGGCCGAAGCGGCCTTCGATGATCGCGTTGCCGAACAGCGGCGAGTTGATCGTCGGCGCGGTGATGATCTCGTCGTTCATCACGATCGCGAGCTGCTTGTCGACGAGCTTCTCGGTGAAACGGCCGAAGCGGAAGGCGGTGCCGTCCGAGTCGTTCATCGTGAACTCGATCGCGGGGTACCCGGCCTTGTCCTGGCCCGGTCCGACGCGCAGCAGGTTGGCGCCGGTGAAGGTCTCCTCCGTGCTGGCGGCCTTCTTGACCAGCAGGAAGCGTCGGTCGGCCATCGCCGGGGCCGCCTCACCCTGCTGGATCTTGTACGGGTACCACTCCATGCCACGCGGCGGGCCGCCGGCTTCCTGGGCGAGCTGGTTGTAGCCGTCGATCGAGGCCTTGGTGTTCTCCGGCTTGCGCAGCCAGTCGCGCAGCTTCTGTTCGGCCGACAGCAGGTCCGTGCCCGTGCGGCGGATGTCCTCGTCCTGCGCCGCCGCGAGGAAGCGCATGTCACCGAGATTCTCGAGCGCGGTCCTGATGCTGTCGCCGTCGATCAGCGTGACCGTCGAACCGGCAGCGTGATCGGCGACCGAGCTGTCCACTCCGCGTTCCTTGAGCGTCAGCTCGTTGCCCACGCGCAGGGAGTACTCGAGGCGCTCGCTGTCGATCTTGAGCGTGCCACCGCTGCCGGGGAACGAGTCGAGCAGCTTCTGCGAGCCGTCGATCCGCACGATCGGCAGGCCGTCGGCGCTGATCGCGGCGGCGAGCTTGGCGGTCACGAGGCCGGTGCGGGTCGACGACACGCGCGGGAGGTTGACCTCGATGCGGTCGGTGCCGAGGCGGCGGATGACGGCCTCGGTGTTGCCCGAGTTGTCGCAGCGCTGGCGGATGACCGCGATCGTCTGCTGCATCAGGTCGGCGGCGTCGCCGGTGCCCGTGATCAGGCCCTCCTTGGTGGCCTGATCGAGGTCGATGCGGTACAGGAGGCGCTCGCCGCCGGCGATGTCGAGGCCGAGCGGGAAGGGCGCCCGACCCGTCGTCAGGGGCTTGTAGGCGAGCAGGGCGATCGACGCGATGATCAGCGCGACGATCAGAACAACCTTGCGTCCAGCGTTCTCGACCATGTCAGGCGGGCTCTTTTCGGGCGCGAGCCGCCCCGGGGCGGGCCAAACTCGCGCAGTTTGCTCAGGTCAGCTTGGAAAGGCAGCGGATCGCCGGGCGCGCGGCACGGCGATCCGTAGGAGTCGGGTTCGGGTTTCCGGCCACAGGCCAGAGCCCGCTTACTTGGTGGCCGTGGGCTCGGCCGGCGCCTCGGCGCCCTGGCCGTCCTCGCGCTCGCCGAAGATCTCGCGCAGGCGCGTCTTCTTGCCGACGCGGTCGCGCAGGTAGTAGAGCTTCGAGCGGCGGGTCTCGCCCTGGCGGGTCGGGACGATGTCCTTGACGCGCGGGTTGTGCAGCGGGAAGACGCGCTCGACGCCCTCGTTCTGCACGATGCGGCGCACCGTCACCGAGCGACGAATGCCGCGGCCCTTGAGCGCGATGATCGTGCCGATGAACAGCTGCACGCGCTCCTTGTCGCCTTCCTTGATCAGGTAGTGCACCTCGACGGTGTCGCCGACCTTGATGTTGGGCAGCGTCTTCTTGCCCAGTTCCTGTTCGATCTTCTGCATCCGGTGCATGTTGGCTCCAAATTTGGCGCGCGGGGAAAGGTTCGCGCGCGGCGGTGATGGCCGCGGCGCGTGTTCGTGGTTGGAAAGTGTGGTCTAGGTGTTCGGGGGGAGCGGATCGGCGGGCGGGGGCGTGCCCGCGAGCAGGTCCAAGCGGGTCTCGCGCATCCGGTGCAGCGCCGCCGCCCGCCTCCAGCGGTCGATCAGCGCGTGGTCTCCGGACAGGAGGACCTCGGGAACCTCTCTCCCGCGCCACACCCGCGGACGGGTGTAGTGAGGGTGGTCGAGCCGGCGCTCGGCGCCGGAAAACGAGTCCTGCACGGCGGATTCCTCGTGACCGAGGACACCCGGCAGCAGGCGCGCGGCGGCTTCGAGCACGCACAGGGCCGGCAGTTCGCCGCCCGACAGCACGAAGTCGCCCAGCGAGAGCAGCTCGAAACCGAGCTCCTCACGCACGCGCTCGTCGAAGCCTTCGTAGCGACCGGCGAGGAGCAGCACGCGCTCGGAGCGCGAGAGGTCCTCGGCGACGGCCTGTCGGAAGGGGCGACCCGAAGGGCACAGGGCGAGCTTGCGGAAGCTGCCGTGCCGACGTTCGAGCCACTCGACGGCCTCGGCGATCGGTTCGGGACGCAGCACCATGCCCGGTCCGCCGCCAAACGGGCGATCGTCGACGGTGCGGTGACGATCCCGCGTGAAGTCGCGGAAATCGATCGTCACGACCTCGACGAGACCACGCTCGCGGGCCGAACCGAGGATGCTCGCGCCCAGATAGGGCTCGATCGCCTCGGGAAAGAGGGTAAGGATGGCAAAGAGCGGCACGAGGACCCGCCTCGTTCGAAGGGCAGAACAGGGTAGTCACGCCCCCCCGGACCGTCAAGGTCCGGCCAAAACGGGGGCGGGGGTGGCTCTAGCCCGGACTCGCCGAGCGTGGAAGGCGCGGCTAGCCTCGGCGCCCATGTTCACCGGCATCGTCGAAGCCTGCGTTCCCGTCCGGACGGTCCAGAAGGTCGGCACGGGCGCCCGCGTGGTGGTCCCGGAGCCCAGCGCGGACTGGGGCGCCCGCCCGGGGGACTCGATCTCGACCTCGGGCTGCTGCCTGACGGTGGTCGAGCTCGTCCCCGACCCCTCCGGCGGCGCCCCGGGCATGGCTTTCGACCTGTCGGCGGAGACGCTCGACCGCACCTGGCTCTCGGACCTGCGTCCGGGGAGCAAGGTCAACCTCGAGCGCGCGGCCCGGCTCGACACTCGCCTCGGCGGGCATCTGGTCAGCGGCCACGTCGACGGCGTCGGCACGGTCCGGCGGGTCGAGGAGCGCGGCGACGGCGGCTGGGAGATGCACTTCGCGGTGCCCGAAGGCTTCGAGCGCTACCTGATCGAGAAGGGCTCGATCACCGTCGACGGCGTCAGCCTGACCGTGGTCGCGCCGCGCGGCCGCGAGTTCCACGTCGCGCTGATCCCCGAGACCTTGCGGCGCACGACGCTCGGGCAGGCGCGCGCCGGAACGCGCGTGCACCTCGAGGCCGACCAGATCGGCAAGTGGATCGAGCGCCTGCTCGAGGCGCGGCGCTAGCTAGCTAGAACGCGAAGAACACCGACGAGAAGGCCGTCAGCGGCGCGGCCTCGCGGTATTCCTGCAGCGTGCGCGTGAGGATCGAGAGCGCGCGCTGGATCTCGGCGTACAGCTCGCGGTCCATCACGAGCTTGCCGAGCGTGCCCTCGGCGTTGCGCAGCGCGCCCGAGGTGGCCGAGATGTCGTCGGCGACCTTCGAGATCTTCGCGTAGAGCTCGTCGTTGGTGAAGAGCTTGCCGAGCGTGCCCTCGTCGAGCTTGCCGGCGAAGTCCTTGAGGCGCTCGGCGATCTCGTCGTCCTCGATCAGCTTCCACAGCGAGCCTTCGGAGTTGTTCACGCGGCTCGTGATGTCCTTGAGCGTCGCGACGGCCTCGGCCACGTCCGCACCGAGCTGCTCGTCCTTCACGAGCCGCCCGATCACGCCCTTGCCGGCCGCGACGTCGGCGCTGACGACCTCGAAGTCCTTCGAGATCTGCTCGAGGTTCGTGATGACATCGCTGAAGCGGCTCGCGAGGTCCTCGTCGGTCGCGAGGCGCCCGAGGATGCCCTTGCCCGCGCGCACGTCGTCGGTGAAAGCCTGGATGTTGTCGAAGGACTTGCGCGCGCTCGCGACGCCGGAGGAGAGCTCGTCGGCGAGTTGGTCATCGCGCATCAGCCGTCCGACCGTGCCCTTGCCAGCCTTCGCGTCGGCGACGAGCACCTGCAGGTCGTCGACGATCGACGCGAGTTTCGCCCCGTTCTCGTCGACGAGCTTGCCCAGCCCATCGAGCGCGCTGCCCCGCACGCTGCCGGGCAGCGGGCCGTCGGTCGAGACCGGGCCACCTTCCGGCGGGCCCGGATCGATCAGCAGGTGCTTGCCGCCGAGCACGGTCGCGTCCGAGATCGCGATCTCGAAGCCCTCGCGCAGCGCGATCTTCTGGTCCATCGAGAGCGTGACCGTGACGCGCCGGTCGAGCGGCGCCTTCGGGTCGTAGGTCAGCGTGCTCACACGGCCCTCGCGAATGCCCGCGACGAGCACCGAGTCGCCCTTGCGCAAGCCACTGGCCTGCGGGAAGTGCACCACGAGCGTGTGGCGTTCCTTGAAGAGCGAGAAGTCCGTCAGGAACAGCGTGTAGACGCCGAGCAGCGAGAGCACGATCACGAAGAACGCGCCGAGCAGCAGTTGACGTTGGTTGACCATGGTGGAGCCTCAGTCGAGCTTGGGCCCGAGGAAGCGCACGAGGCGCGGCTCGGTCGAGTTCAGGAATTCGTCGGCAGTCCCGATGTAGCGCAGCTCGCCGTCGTCGAGCAGCCCGACGCGGTCGGCCACGGTGCGGACGGTGCCGACGTGGTGGGTGACGATGAGCGAAGTGACGCGCAGCTCTTGCGCGAGCTCGCGCATCAAGGTGTTGATCGAGGCCGAAATCTCGGGGTCGAGGCCGGCGGTCGGCTCGTCGTAGAGCACGATCTCGGGGTCGGTGATCAGCGCGCGCGCGAGGCCGACGCGCTTCTTCATGCCGCCGGAAAGCTCGCTCGGCATCTTGTCGTAGACGTCGGGCACCTTGACCAGCGCGAGCTTCGCGTTGACCTTCTCGCGGATCTCGCGGTCGGACAGGTCGGTCGTCTCGCGCAGCGGCAGCGCGACGTTCTCGCCCGCCGAGAGCGAGTTGAGGAGCGCCGCCTCCTGGAACACGTAGCCCATGCGCGCGCGCAGCGCCCGCAGCTCGTCGCGCGAGATCGTGTTCATGTCGTGGCCGTCGACCTCGACGTGCCCGGAGTCGGCCTTCATCAGCCCGATCACGTGGCGGATCGTCACCGACTTGCCGCAGCCCGACGGGCCCATGATGCAGAAGGCCTCGCCGCGGTAGACCTCGAAGTTGACGCCCTTGAGCACCTGCTTGGGCCCGAAGGCCTTCTTCAGGTTCTCGAAACGGACGATCGTGTCGCGGCTCATGCGAGGTCCAGCGCTCTCAGGCGTTGAAGAAGAGCCACGACAGGAAATAGTTGCAGATGATGATCGCGATGATCGAGTCGCGCACGGCCTTGCGCGTCGCGTTGCCGACGCCCATCGCGCCCGCGGTGGCCTTGATGCCGGCCGAGCACGAGATCACCGACAGGATCACGCCGAACACGAAGGCCTTGAAGAGGCCCGTGTAGACCTCCTTGGGCAGCTCGAACGGCAGGCCGCGGTCGTTGAGCGCGTCGAGCACGCTGTCGTAGTAGAGCGCGGCGCCGACGTTGAGCTGCGAGCCCGCGATCAGGCCGCCGCCGAAGATGCCGATCGCGTCGCACAGCACGGTCAGGAGCGGGCACATCACCGCGACGCCGATCACGCGCGGCATCACGAGGTAGCTGATGCGGTCGATCGACATCACCTCCAGCGCCGCGAGCTCCTCGCTGACGGCCATCGTGCCGATCTCGGCGGCGAGCGCGCTGCCGACCGTCGCGGCGAGGATCGTCGCGGTGATGAACGGGCCCATCTCGCGGCACATCGAGAGCGCCACGATCGTGCCGATCTGGTCCTGCTGGCCGAAGTTCGCGAGCTCGAGGCCGGTCTGCAGCGCGACGATCATGCCGATGAAGACGCCGACGAGCAGCACGACGTGCACGACCTTGAGGCCCGACTGGTACAGCTGGTCGGCGATCAGCGTGCGGCGCCGCAGCACGCCGCCCAGCCGCGCCGCGACCTGCGCCGCCAGCTCGAGCTGGTAGCCGACGTCGCGCAGGAAACTCGCCACCATCGAGAGCATCGCCGTCAGTCCTTCGCGCCACGCGCGGGCCAGCCCGGGCCGGGGAAGGCCGGACGGAGGAACTCGACGCCGGCCTCCGAGGAGCGCCAGCGCACGAGTCCGAACAGGAGCGACGTCTCGCGGATCATGGCGTCGCCGTCACGATACTTGCGGCGCGACCACAATCCACTGACGTAGGTGCGGGTCTCCAGCGCGTCGCTCTCGCGGCGCCAGACGCCGAGCCACGAACGCTCGGACACGCGGCCGGGCGCGGTGTCGCGCGAGTAGAGCTCCCACAGCCACGCGTAGTGCTCCTCGATGTCGTTGAGGCGCCACAGCGGCAGCAGCGTCGGCACGCCGAGGTGCGAGCGCCCTTCGGCCTCGTGGCGCTGGAACAGCGGCCAGAGCTTCATCCAGCTGCCGACCTCGCGCCGCTCGTTGTCGGTCTCGACGTAGCTCTGCCAGAACGGGAACACCATCTCGCCGCGGCGCTCGCCGTTGCGGTAGGTCTCGTGGCGCTGGTTGTAGATCGGCCACAGGAGCCACGTGCTGTCGAGCCCGTCGCCTTCGAAGTGCGAGTAGAACGGCAGGAAGCGCGTGCGCTTGGGCTGGCCGCTCGTGCCCGGGCGCTGGAGCTTCACGAACGGCCACGGACCGTCCCAGGCCCAGTACCCCGAGCGCGAATCGCTCGAATAGCCAAAGAACGGCCAGAACGAGGTCCAGGCGTGGAACGTGCCCGCGTCCTGCTCGCCGTAGAACGGCCAGAACATCCAGGTCTTGACCTGTTGCTCCTCGGGCAACGCGAGCCGTTCCTTGCTCCACGTGACGATCGGCCACGCCATGAAGCCGCGCTCGGAGAAACCCGGCTTGGTGACGCCGACGAGCGGCCACACGTGGCCGTCGAACTCGCCCTTGCCGTTGCGGCCGAAACTGAAGAACGGCCAGAGGATGTGGTGGTAGGTGCCGCCCTCGCGCTCGGTGCGCATGTAGAGCGGGAAGAGCACGAACTTGATGCGGTCGTAGGTCGCGACGCGTTCCCAGTCGCCGTAGATCGGGAAGACGCCGGCGAGCTTGCGGTCGGTGGAGTCGTCGCCGAACAGCGTCGCGGGGAAGCCGTAGAAGTGCCAGCTGGGCTGGCCGTGCTCGTCGGGCTCGCGATCGAGGCGGAAGATCGGCACGAGCTCGGTCTGCGTTCGGTCGGGGAAGCTCCGGTGCGCGCCCAGCGGCACGAGGAACCGCGTCAGCGCGCGGCCTTCGCCGAGCTCGTCGTGGCAGACGATGGGGTGCAGCTCCCACTCGACGACCTCGGAACCCGGCGAGGTCCGGCGCGTGCGCCACACGCCGCCGAGCGCTTCCCACTGCTCCTCGCCACCGGCCGTCGACAGGTGCGACACGAGCGGTGCGAGGTGCACGTCGTCGGAAGTCGAGGCGCAGCCCGCGAGCGCCGCGAGAACTGCGGCGACGACGAGTTCGTGGGCGGGGCGCGGCATGGGCGGAGAGGATCGTCCACGCATGCCGCAGGTTTCAAGGGCGGGACGCGTGCGCCTTGAGGCAAATCCGGCGCGTGGCTATCGTCCCCGGCCGCCTGCGGGCTCCCACCATGACCACGTACCTGAGCGGAATCCAGCCCAGCGGCCTGCCGCATCTGGGCAACTACTTCGGGGCGATCCGCCAGCACATCGCGCTCTCCCAGCAGGGCGGCGACAACTTCTACTTCATCGCCGATTACCACGCGCTCACGACCAACCGCGACCCGGCCGAGCTGCGCACGCGCGTGCGCGAAGTGGCGCTGACGTACCTCGCGCTCGGCCTCGACACCGAAAAGGCGACGTTTTTCCGCCAGAGCGACGTGCCCGAGGTGTGCGAGCTCTCGTGGCTGCTCTCGACGGTCACCGGCATGGGCCTGCTCGAGCGCGCGGTCTCGTATCGCGACAAAGTCGAGCGCGGCATCACCGCCACCGTGGGCCTGTTCACGTACCCGGCGCTGATGAGCGCCGACATCCTCGCCTACGATTCGAACTTCGTGCCGGTCGGCGCCGACCAGAAGCAGCACGTCGAGATCGCGCGCGACATGGCGCAGTCGTTCAACGCGGCCTACGGCGAGACCTTCGTGCTGCCCGAGGCGACGCTCTCGCCGACCGCGAAGGTGCCCGGCATCGACGGGCAGAAGATGTCGAAGAGCTACGGCAACTCGATCTGGGTGTTCGAGACCGGCAAGCCGCTCAAGAAGATCGTGGGGCAGGTGCTGACCGACAGCCGCGCGCCCGAGGAGCCCAAGGATCCGGCGGGAGTGCTGCTGCTCGAGCTGCTGCGCCTGTTCCTGTCGCCGACGGAGCAGGCCGACTGGGAAGAGCGTGTCCGCCGCGGCGGCGAGGGCGCCCCGGGCTACGGCCACCTCAAGGTGCGGCTCGTCGAGTGCATCGAGGAGCACTTCCGGCCCGCGCGCGAGCGCCGCGCGGCGCTGCTCGCCGATCCGGCGGAAGTCGAGCGGGTGCTCGCCAAGGGCGCCGAGCGGGCCCGGGCCCGCGCCGTCGCCACCCGCGACCGCGCGCTGCGCAACTGCGGGCTGCGCTGAAGCGCTCCCGCGATTGCACGCGCCCCGCGCGCCGCTAGATTCGGGTCCACGAGGAGGCCCGAGCATGTTTGCCAACGCCACGATTTCCCTGGTCCGGCCGCTTGCGGCCGTGCTCGGCGCACTTGCGCTCTGCGGAGCGTGCTCGAGCCCGAAAAAGGCCGAAAACACCGCCAAACCCGCGGTTTCCACCGCTTCCAAGGCGCCCGTCGAGGCCGTCGCGAAGCCCTGGCCGACGACCTTCCAGCGCGAGTGCGTGCTGGCGGCCGCCAAGGTCGAGATCACGGGCCCCAAGGGCCTGATCGAGCACCTCGCGATCCGTCAGGACTCGCTCAACCACGCGCACACCGAGACGGCGACGCCCGAGGGCCTGCGCATCGTCGAGAGCCACAAGCCCGAGTCGGACCAGAGCCCGATCCGCGCGCAGCTCGATGGCCTGGTGATCGTCGCCGACGAGATGCTGGTGGTCATCGAGAGCCCGACAGCGGAGAAGCTCGTGATCGAAGCGAGCGGCGACGCCTACTTCCGCTACGTCGACAGCGGCGAGGAACGCCGCGCGCGCACCCTGCGGCTCGAAGGCGACCAGTAGCGCGCGATGGCCCGTCTCGCCGCCCTCGCGCTGGCGCTCGCCCTCGCCGGATGCGCGAGCCCGGTACGCGATTCCAGCGCCTACGAAGCTTCGCCCGATCGCCCGGCCGCGATTCCGGAGCGCGAGCTGGGCGAGCTCGGACGCGCGCGCGCGGCGCTCAATTCCGGCGACTGGAGCGTCGCTCGCGCGATCCTCGACACGCTCTCGGCCGCGCGGCCCGCCGACGTCTCGATCGCGCTGCTGGCGCAGGAAGCGGCCTTTTCCCCGGCCAATGCGGAGCAACGCGAGCGCCTGATCGAGGCGGCGCGCGCCCGCGCGGAGGCCTCGTCCAACGAGGTCACGCTGCTGCTCGCCGCACGCATCGAGCCCGAGCCGGCGCAGGCGCTCGACTTCGCCCGGCGCGCGATCGACGTCGCCCCGCAGAGCGCCTGGCCGCGGTACGCGCTGGCCTTCCTGCTGGCGGGTTCCGGCGACTGGATCGGCTGCCAGACGGCGAACGCGAAGGCGCTCGAGCTCGACCCCGGCCACCGCTCGGCGGCGCGGCTCGAGGCGGCGATCCTGGCGCGCTCCGGCCGCGGAAACGAGGCGATTTCGGCGCTGGAGACGTGGCTCGAGGCCACTTCTGGCGACCCGCGCATCGCACCGGACGCACGCGCCGACGCGCGGCTCGACCTGGCCCAATTGCTCGTGCAGGCGCGGCGCGACGAGGACGCCCGCGACGTGCTCGAGGCCATCCCCGACGACGCCAGCCACGGCCTGCGGCGTGCCTGCCTCGAGGCGGCTGTCGAGCAGGGCCTCGGCGATCCGTTGGCGGCGCTCGAGGCGGCGCGCGCGGCGCAGGCGCGGGCTCCGGGCGAGCTCACCCCGCTCGTGCAGGAGGCGCTGCTCTACCAGCACCACCTGAAGGATCCCGACGGGGCGCGCCGGGCCTGGACGCGAGTGCTCGAGAGCGTCAAGGACGAGGAAGGGCTCGCGGCGCTGGTCGAGGCCGTGCGCGCGCGGGTCGCGCTCGAGCGCAACGCGGCGGGGGCGCCGTGAAGGCCGTGGTGCAGCGTGTGACGCGCGCGAGCGTCACCGTCGAAGGCGAGACCGTCGGGGCGATCGGGCTGGGAGTGCTCGTACTGCTCGGGATCGAGAAGGGCGACCTCGAGGCTGACCTCGACGCCACGGCGGAGCGGTTGGCGCAGTTCCGGATGTTCACGGACGAGTCGGGCCGCATGAACCGCTCGCTCGCCGATGTCGGTGGGGCGGCGCTGGTCGTCAGCCAGTTCACGCTGTGCGCCGACCTGCGCAAGGGCCGCCGGCCGTCCTTCGACGGGGCCGAGGAGCCCGGGCGCGCGCGGGAATTGGTCGAGCGCTTCCGGGCGGCGCTCGAACGGGCCGGAATCGCGACGCAGGGCGGCCGTTTCGGGGCCTCGATGCAGGTCGAATTGCTCAACGACGGCCCGGTCACGTTCGTGATCGAGCCCCGGCCCCGCCCGGGCGGGCAGCCGTAACCCTAGCGGGCGTCTTGACTTGGAGAGGGGGGAGGGCCGATACTCCGACTCGTCCCAGCCCGGGACCCACCGCTCCGGGCCGACTTCCCCATGGCGCCCCGCGAGCCCGAGACGATCACCAAGAAGGAGCTGGTCAACCGCATCGCGGATTCGACCCGCCAGACGAAGGTCGTCGTCAAGGACATCCTGCAGAAGTTCCTCGACGAGATCGTGACCGAGCTCGCCGCAGGCAATCGGCTGGAGTTCCGCGAGTTCGGCGTGTTCGAGGTGAAGGATCGGGCCGCCCGTCGCGCCCAGAATCCGCGCACGCTGCAGAAGGTCGAAGTGCCGGCCAAGCGCGTGGTGAAGTTCAAGGTCGGCCGGATCATGCGCGAGCGCATCGACGACGTTCCGGAACCCGAACCGCGTCCGGTTCGGCCCGTCGCGCCGCAGCCCGCTCCGGCGAAGCCCTTGCCGCCGGCGCCGCCCGCGCCCAAGCCGCCGCCGTCGAACTCGCCGTTCTGAGCCCCAGCGGGCCCTTTCGGGCCCGTTGAGTTTTCCGGAGGCTGCGCAGCGCCGTTCAGCGCTTGTGAGCCTTGGCGAAGGCTTGCTCGAGGTCCGCGCGCAGGTCGTCGACGTGCTCGATGCCGACCGAGAGCCGCACGAGGCCGTCCGCGAGACCCAGCGAGCGCCGAGTTTCGGCCGGAATCGAGGCGTGGGTCATGCTGGCCGGGATCTCGATCAGCGATTCGACGCCGCCGAGCGACTCAGCCAGCGTGAACAGGCGCGTGGTCGACGCGACCGTGTTGGCCGCTTCGAGGCCCGCCGCGAGCTCGAAACTCACCATGCCGCCGAAGGCCTTCATCTGGCGCTTGGCGAGCGCGTGCTGGCGGTGCGAGGCGAGGCCGGGGTAGACGACGCGCGCGACTTCGGGCCGCGCCTCGAGCCAGCGGGCGAGCGCGAGCGCGTTCTCGCAGTGCCGTTCCATGCGCACGTGCAGCGTTTTCGTGCCGCGCAGCACGAGGAATGCGTCCATCGGGCCCGGCGTGCCGCCGACGGCGTTCTGGAAGAAGGCGAGCTCGTCGCGCAGCTTCGGATCGTTGCCGATCAGCGCTCCGCCGACGACGTCGGAGTGGCCGCCCAGGTACTTGGTGAGCGAATGCAGCACGAGGTCGGCGCCGAGCGCGAGCGGCTGCTGCAGGAAGGGCGTCGCGAACGTGTTGTCGACGACGAGCAGCTTGCCCTTCGCGTGCGCGAGCTTGGCGAGCACGGCGATGTCGGAGACGGCGAGCAGCGGGTTCGACGGCGACTCGACGTAGACGTAGCGCGTCGTGGGCTCGATCGCGGCCTCGACCGCGGCCGGATCGGTCGTGTCGACGAAGCTGAAGCGGATGCCGTAACGCTCGAAAACCCGCCGGAAAATGCGGTAGGTGCCGCCGTACAGGTCGTTGCCCGCGACGACGTGGTCGCCGGGCACGAGCCGATCGAGCAGCGCGTTGGTCGCGGCGAGGCCCGACGAGAAGCACAGGCCCCAGGCGCCACCTTCGAGCGCCGCGAGGTTGTCCTGCAGCGCCGTGCGCGTGGGGTTCGACGTGCGCGAGTACTCGTAGCCGCCGCGCGGCTGGGCGGGCGCGTCCTGCTTGTACGTGCTCGTGAAGTAGACCGGAGTCATGATCGCGCCGTTGTGCGGATCGGGCTCCTGTCCTGCGTGGATGGCGCGGGTCTCGAAACGGTCCGTGGTGCCGTGGCTCATGCGCACCATGGTAGGCGTGCGAGCGGGCGAGCTTCTACACTGGCGTGAACCGTCGCGACGGGATCCAGTTCATGCGCAAGGACTCCAAGACCCCGCCGACGCTGCGTTTCCAGGCCAGCGGCCTCGATCTGCCCGACGTGCGCGCGCTGTTCGAGAAGCTCGCCAAGAGCACGCTCGGCCAGCGGGCGGTGCGCGAGCTCGAGCCCCGCACCGACGACGGCGCGCGCGCGGCGCTGCGCCGCACGGCGGAGTTCGCGCGCCTCGTGGCCTCCGGCGACCCGCCGTCCTTCGCGGGCGTCACCGACCTCGCTCCGGTCCACGCCGCGATCGTCGAGTTCCACCGGCCGCTCGACCGCGACGAGCTGGCGGCCCTGCACGGCTTCCTGTCGGCCGCCCGGCGCCTGCCGCGCTGGGTGCGCGAGCGCGTGGACGTCGCTCCGGCCTCCGCCGAGCTTTGCGCAGGTTTTCCCGAGCTTTCCGCGCTGCGCGCGACGCTCGAGGCGGCCGTCGACGAACGGGGCGACCTCAAGGACGACGCCAGCCCGCGGCTCGCCAAGCTGCGGCGCGAGGCGCGCGCGCTCGACGAGCGCATCACCGAGCTGGTCGGCAAGTTCTGCAACGATCCCGACCTGCGCCAGCACCTCTCGGACTTCAAGGTGCACCGCCGCGCGGGCCGGCGCGTGCTCGCGCTCAAGGCGCGCAGCTCGCCGCGCCTTCCGGGCGTGATCCACGAGCGTTCGCAGTCGGGCGAGACGGTCTACATCGAGCCGCGCGAGGCGGTCTACCACTCCAACCAGCTGGTCGAGGTCGAGCAGGCGGTGCGCGCGGAGGAAGCGCGCATCCTCGGCGAGCTCACGCGCGCGCTGCTCGACAGTTGGGAACAGGTCGACGAGGCCTCGCGGCGGCTGGCGGAATGGGAACTGGCGGCGGTGGGGGCAGCTTTTGGCGCGCGCTACGGCGCCCGCGTGCCCGACATCGCGACCTTCGATCCGACGCGGCCGCACGTGCGTGGCCTCGTGCTGCGCGAGGCGCGCCATCCGCTGCTCGTCGAGCAGCATCTGGCGGGAATCCTCGGCGAAGTCGTGCCGATCGACGTGCGGCTGGGCGGCGACTTCGACCTGCTCGTCGTCACGGGCCCCAACACCGGCGGCAAGACGCTGGCGCTCAAGACGGTCGGCGTCGCGGCTTTCGTGCTGCGGCTGGGCTGGCCGGTGTGTTGCGCCGATGGCAGCCGCGTGCCGCTCTACGACGGGCTCGTGGCCGACATCGGCGACGAGCAGGAGATCCGCCAGTCGCTGTCGACCTTCGCCTCGCACCTCGAGCGCATCCGGGCCGGGCTCGAGCACGCCGGCCCGCGCACGCTGTTCCTGCTCGACGAGCTCGGCGGCGGCACCGATCCGGCCGAAGGCGCGGCGCTGGGGGAGGCGCTGCTCGAGCACCTGCTCGCCGCCGGTGCGCCGACGATCGCCTCGACGCACTTGGGAAAGCTCAAGGAGTTCTGTTTCAGCCACAAACGTGCGGAAAACGGCTCGGTCGAGTTCGACGCGCAGACGCTGAAGCCGCGCTACCGGCTGATCGTCGGCACTCCGGGCGAGTCGAACGCGCTCGCGATCGCCGAACGCCGCGGGCTCGACCGCAAGATCGTGGCGCGCGCGCGCGAGCGGCTCGAGCGGCGCGACCGCGACGCCGTCGAGCTGATGGCGAAGCTGCGCGGGGCCTCGGAACACGCGGAAAGCGTGCGGCGGGAGGCGGAAGCGCGACTCGCGGACGCCGAGCGTTCGGCGCAGGCGGCGGCCGAAAAGGAGCAGGAACTGGGGCGGCGATCGGAGCTCGTCGAGGCCGAGGCGCAGCGGGGGCTCGACGAACGTGTGCGCGATGCCCGCAAGGCGCTCTCCGACGCCCGCACGCTCTCGGAGCAGGTGCCCGGCGACAAGGCCAAGCTGATCCGCGAGGCGCTCGACCGCGCCGACGCCGCTCTCACGCGCGCGTCGCTCACCGATCGCCGCAAGGCCTTCCTCGACGGCCTCGACAAGGGGCAGATGGTCTACATCCCGCGCTACCGCCAGCGTTGTCAGGTGCGCAAGGTCGACCATTCCAAGCGCATGGTGACGGTCAAGCTCGGCGGCATGGACCTCGCGGTGCCGTTCGACGAGGTGACGTGGTACGAATCGCTGTGATCGCCGGAGAAATTGCGCGTTTGCGAACTCGCGGTATGCTCGGGTCCGTGCACCTGCTGCCGAAGGTCGACGAGGGTGAGCTCGAGTGCGGCGAGATCCTGTTCGCCGACGATCAGGCGCGCACGGTCGAGCTGGTGCGCTGGAGCCTCGAGGCGCGCGGCTATCGCGTGCGCACGGCCGGCACCCTGGCGGACGCGCGGCTGCAGCTCGCGCGGCGCCGCCCCGACCTGTTCGTGTGCGCGGCGCGACTGGGGGGTGACGACGCTCGCGAGAGCCTCGCGCGGCTCTCCGGCGACGGCCTGCTGCCGCCGACGCTGGTGCTCTCCTCGGACACCGATGACGACCTGAAGGCGGCGCTGGAGACCCTGCGGCCGGTGCTCGGAGTGCTGCGCGGGCCGGTCGAGCCCAACGCGCTCGCCCACGCGGTTTCGCAGGCTTTCTCCGGCGGTTTCGACGGCTCGCGCGAGCGGGCGCCGCGGCCGTGACGAGGCTCGTCTGGACGACCGCCGGCGAGTCCCACGGCGCCGCGCTGGTCGGGATCCTCGAGGGGCTGCCGGCCGGAATCGAGCTCGACCTCGCGCGGCTCGACGCGGAGCTCGCGCGCCGCCAGCAGGGCTACGGCCGCGGCGGCCGGATGAAGATCGAGCAGGACCACGTGCGTGTGCTGAGCGGGATGCGCGCGGGCAAGACGCTGGGTTCGCCGCTCGCGCTCCTGATCGAGAACCGCGACCACACGATCGAGAAGCTCGGGGTGCCGACCAGCGCGCGGCCGGGGCACGCCGACCTCGCGGGCTGCCAGAAGCTCGGCGAACGCGACCCGCGGGCGGTGCTCGAACGAGCGAGCGCGCGCGAGACGGCGATGCGCACGGCGCTGGGGGCGGCCGCGCGGCAGGTGCTCGAGGCCTTCGGCGTCGAGCTCTTCGCGCATGTCGTCGAGCTCGGCGGCAGCGCGGCGCGTCCGGACGCGTGGGAAACGGCGGGGGAGCGGCGGGCGCAGCTGCGCGCGGCCTCGGCTTTCGCCGCGCTCGATCCGCAGGTCGAAGAGCGCTGGATCGCGGCCGTCGACGCGGCCAAGGAGGCGGGGGACACGCTCGGCGGCATTTTCGAGCTGCGCGTGTGCGGCCTGCCGCCGGGGCTGGGTGGGTACCAGAACGCGGGCGAGCGCCTGACCGGGCGGGTGGGGGCGGCGTTGCTCTCGATTCCGGCCATCAAGGGCGTGGAGTTCGGTCTGGGCTTCGAAGCCGCACGCCGGCGCGGGTCGGAGGTCCACGACGCGATCGTGCGCCGCGACGGGCCCCACGGCCGTTTCGGGCGCGCCACCAACCGCGCGGGCGGGCTCGAGGGCGGCATGACGACCGGGGAGGAGCTCGTGGTGCGCGTGGCGATGAAACCGATCTCGACGCTGCGCCGGGGGCTCGAGACCGTGGATTTCGAGACGGGGGAGAGCGTGCTGTCGACCTGGCAGCGCTCGGACGTCACCTCGGTTCCGGCGGCCAGCGTGGTCGGCGAGGCGGTCGTCGCGCTCGAGCTGACGCGCGCTTTTCTCGAGCGTTTTGGCGGGGATTCGCTGGAGCAGGTGCGCTCGGCCCACGCGGCGTACCTGGCCGAGCTCGCGCGGCTTTGAGCCCGGAAAGCGTCGTGGCGGCGAGGGGGGCGGGGCGCTAGGCTCGACGGCGCGCTCCCGGGTGCCACCGGAGGATTTCCGGGTGGGGGCTTGACGGGGGAGAGTCCCTCCCTATCCTGTCTCGCTCTCCGCACCGCTCGGGGGGCAGTCTCGTCTGCAACCTTCGCTCGGCCGCGGGCCACGCCCAGGTTGACAGCCGCCGGCGTGGCTCAATCGGCAGAGCACCTGATTTGTAATCAGGGGGTTGTGGGTTCGACTCCCATCGCCGGCCCCAGCCAGCCCACGCTGGATGGGCCGACGCTGGAAGACGAACCTCGCAGACCGCCTCCCAGCGACTACGGACACGACGATCACGGCAGGATCCGCCGGAGCCACGCTTGCGCGGCTCGCAGGGTCCCCCGGCGCAAGCCGGGTTGCTCCATGGAAACACGACACCTCACGGATGACACGGGAGCGGGCGCTCCCGGCGTCGCCTGATCGACCCAGCGCGGCCCACGGTCGCGCGCGGTGCGGCTGGGCTCGCCGGACGAACACGCCTGCGCATGAACCGGACATCACGCGCCTGCCCACCTCGGGCTGGCGTGGCCTGCTCGCTGCTCGGATGACCCTCGGGGATACCCCGCGGGACTCCCGAGCCGGGCCGGGCGGCGAGGGCAGATCACGGCGGGGAGGTTCCAGAGCGGCCAAATGGGCCAGACTGTAAATCTGGTGGTTCTCACCTTCGGCGGTTCGAATCCGCCTCTCCCCACCAAGCTCCTGCCCAACGCCCCCGAGCCTCGAAGCGCGAACCGGCCTGTCCTGTTTCCCTTCGGAGCTCGGCTGCTCGCGGTTCAGTCTCGGCGCGCTGCGAGTGCGGTCCGGACCCACCCGGCGAGCGACGCACACTGCGGGCGTAGTTCAATGGTAGAACCTCAGCCTTCCAAGCTGATGGCGTGGGTTCGATTCCCATCGCCCGCTCCAAGCCCACCGCGCGCTCCAAGTCACGCAGCCCTGCCCATCCCGTGCCCGTGAGATCGCCGTCCCGCCCTGGTGTCCGCACCGGGGCGCACGGCGTCAAAGGCCACGGTCGCCCCCAAGGCTGCCGTACCGCGCTGCTGTAGCTCAGTGGTAGAGCACTTCCTTGGTAAGGAAGAGGTCATGGGTTCAATCCCCATCAGCAGCTCCAGTCCAAGGCTTTCCAGCTCTCGTCTTCCAAGCACAACGTCTTCCAGCAGGTCGCCGGCTCACCAGCGACCCGCAGTCTGCACAACCTGTCACCAACCATCGACCCCCGCCCGAGGCCCCGGCCTTGGCGCGGCCCGAGAGCCCCCGGGGAAGGGGCCCCACGAAACCAAGCGAGATCCCATGGCAAAGGACGTCTTCAAGCGAACCAAGCCCCACGTCAACGTCGGCACCATCGGCCACATCGACCACGGCAAGTCGACGCTGACGGCGGCGCTCGCCGCGCGTTCGTCCCACAAGTACGGGACGCGCGTGAAGAGCTACGCCGAAATCACCAAGGGCGGCACCGTCCGCTCGGCCGACAAGACCGTCACGATCGCCGCCTCGCACACCGAGTACGAGTCGGACTCGCGCCACTACGCGCACGTCGACTGCCCCGGCCACGCCGACTTCGTCAAGAACATGATCACCGGCGCCGCCCAGATGGACGGTGCGATCCTCGTGGTCTCGGCCGCCGACGGCCCGATGCCCCAGACGCGCGAGCACGTCCTGCTCGCCCGTCAGGTCGGTGTGCCCCACATCGTGGTCTTCCTGAACAAGGTCGACCTGCTCGACGACCCCGAGCTGATCGAGCTCGTCGAGCTCGAGATCCGCGAGCTGCTCAAGAAGTACAGCTTCCCGGGTGACGAGACCCCGATCATCCGCGGCCAGGCCAAGCTCGCCATCGAGTCCGGCGGCGGCGACGACAAGGCCAACAAGTGCATCGACGACCTCGTCGCGGCGCTCGACAGCTTCATCCCGACCCCGATGCGCGAGATCGACAAGCCGTTCCTGATGTGCATCGAGGACGTGTTCTCGATCTCCGGTCGCGGTACGGTCGGCACGGGCCGCATCGAGAAGGGCATCGTCAAGGTCGGTGAGACCGTCGACATCGTCGGCCTCCGCCCCGAGATCGGCAAGACGACCGTCACCGGCGTCGAGATGTTCAACAAGACCCTCGACTCGGGCGAAGCTGGCGACAACGTCGGCGTGCTCCTGCGCGGTGTTGAAAAGGGCGACCTCGAGCGCGGCATGGTCCTCGCCAAGCCCGGCTCGATCACCCCGCACACCGAGTTCGAGTGCGAGGTCTACGTCCTCTCGAAGGACGAAGGTGGCCGTCACACCCCGTTCGTCACGGGCTACCAGCCGCAGTTCTACTTCCGCACCACGGACGTGACCGGCAAGGCCACGCTGATGGGCGGCGCCGAGATGTGCATGCCCGGCGACAACGTCAAGATGTCGGTCGTCCTCCAGACCCCGGTCGCGATGGAAGAGAAGCTCCGCTTCGCCATCCGCGAAGGTGGTCGCACGGTCGGCTCGGGCGTCGTCACCAAGGTCACCAAGTAGTTTCGCTCAGCGGGTGCCGGCCTCCAGCGATGGGGGCCGGCGCCGTCGCTCCCCGCACCGGGGCGCGACGGTCACCCGCGCTCGCCCACCCGACGTCGGGCAGCCTCCATCCAAGCCAGGAACCCGAACAGCCATGAAGACCAAGGAACGATTCGTCTTCCTCGAGTGCACGGCGTGCAAGAACCGCAACTACACGACGTTCAAGCGCCAGAAGTCCAGCTACAAGCTCGAGAAGAAGAAGTTCTGCCCGTTCTGCCGCAAGCACGTGTCGCACAAGGAGCACAAGCTCTGATCGCGTGTGGGGCGCGGGACTGACGTCTTGCGCCGCACGACACCTGCCTGATTCCCCGTCCCAGCCCTCCACGACCCCCGAGACAAACGCCCATGTCCGCCTACAAGCCCGATCAAGGCCGAATGGTCCGCATGGCCGTGTTCTGGTCGCTCGCCGTGCTCGTGTTCTACGGGTGCCGGTCGCTGCGCTCGGAACTGTCCGGCTGGCTGCCCGCTCTCAAGACGCCGCTCTCGGCGTCCTTCGAGCAGGTGCCGGTGCTGCAGATCCCGCTGACGGGTGCTTTCCTCATCTCGGCCGCCGTGTTCGCGCTGACCCTGTTCCTCGCGCACCGCTGGCTCGAGAGCCCCAAGATTGCCGACCTCCTGATCGACACCGAGACCGAGCTCCGCAAGGTCACGTGGCCCAGTGGCCAGGAAGTCCTCAATTCCTCGATCGTGGTCGTTGTCTGCGTGGTGGTCCTGATGGCCTTCCTCGCCGGCGCCGACTGGTTCCTCGCCCGCCTCGTCAACCCGATCCTGTTCTAAGCCATGACCCACCAGTGGTATTTCGTGCGCTGCCAGTCGGGTCAGGAGGACTCGATCCGCAAGCAGGTCGAGCTGCGCGTGAAGATGGCCGGCCTGCAGGACCTCGTCCCGCAGGTGCTCGTGCCCTTCGAGCGCGTCACCGACATGAAGGGCGGCAAGAAGCGCGTGGTCAACAAGAAGCTCTACCCGGGCTACCTGATGATCCAGGCCGACATCGAGAAGCCCGAGGAAGACCCGCGCGCCAAGCAGGCGCAGGCCGTCGTGCGCGAGACGCCGAAGGTCGGCGACTTCCTCGGTGGCCGCGGCGAGCCCGTGCCGCTCTCGGACGGCGAGGTGCAGTCGATCCTCGTGCGCATGTCCGACTCCGATACCGCCCTGCAGGTCAACATCGGCCTGCAGAAGGGCGACATGGTCAAGATCAAGTCGGGGCCCTTTGACGGCTTCGACGGAACGGTCGAGGAAGTGTTGCCCGACAAGGGCATGGTGACGGTGACGGTGACGATCTTTGGTCGTCCCACGCCGGTGTCCCTCAAGTACTGGGAAGTCGAGCCCGTCTAGCCGGCATCCCCATTGGAACCACGCACGCGGTCTTTTCGGCCGCGTGCCCAGCGAACGGAAGAAGCAAGTCCATGGCGAAGGAAGTCACCGCCAAGATCAAGCTGCAGTGCCCGGCGGGCCAGGCTACGCCGGCACCGCCGGTTGGCCCCGCGCTCGGCTCGCACGGCGTCAACATCGCGATGTTCGTGAAGCAGTTCAACGACGCTACACGACCGCAGATGGGCCTGATCATCCCCGTGGAGATCACGGTCTACAAGGACCGCAGCTTCGACTTCATCCTGAAGTCGCCGCCGGCGGGAGTGCTGCTCAAGAAGGCGGCGAAGCTCGAGAGCGCAGCGGCCATGCCCGGTCACGAGACCGCCGGCAAGGTCACGCGTGCGCAGGTCGAGGAGATCGCCAAGCTCAAGATGAACGATCTCAACGCCCGCGACCTCAACGCCGCGTGCCGCATCATCGAAGGCACGGCGCGCGCGGCCGGCATCAAGGTGGAGGGCTAGTCCAAGCCATGGTCACGCAATCCAAGCGTTATCGCGCCGCGTCCGCCAAGGTGGACCGCAGCAAGGTGTACGAGCCGGCGGAAGCGCTGGCGCTGCTCAAGTCGCTGCCGGCCGCGAAGTTCGACGAGACCGTCGAGGTCGTGGTCGTGCTCGGCATCGATCCCAAGAAGTCCGACCAGCTCGTGCGCGGCGCCGTGTCGCTGCCCAAGGGCCTGGGCAAGACGGTCAAGGTGATCGTGTTCGCCGAAGGCGACAAGGCTGCCGCGGCGCAGGCCGCCGGTGCCGACATCGTCGGCTCGGGCGAGCTCGCCGAGAAGGTGCTCGGCGGCTGGACCGACTTCGACATCGTGATCGCCAGCCCCGACATGATGAAGCACGTCGGCAAGCTCGGTAAGGTCCTCGGCCCCCAGGGCAAGATGCCCAGCCCCAAGTCGGGCACGGTGACGGCCGACGTGGCCGCCGCGGTGCGCGAGTTCAAGGCCGGCAAGGTCGAGTTCCGCACCGACGCGGGCGGCAACGTCCACGCCTCGGTTGGCAAGCGTTCCTTCAAGGTCGAGGACCTCGAAGTCAACCTGCGCGCCTTCCTCGATCACCTGATCGCCATGCGTCCGCCGGCGGTCAAGGGCCAGTTCGTCCGCAAGGTCTCGGTCTCGACGACCATGGGACCCGGCGCCTGGATCAACTACTCGACTGGAGCTGAGCTCGATGCCTAATCTCGTCAACAACCTGATCGCGACCGAGTACGACGGGCTGCTCGCGAAAGCCGAGGGCGTGATCGTGATGTCGCTCGGCCGCGTGACCGTCAAGGAACTCGAGCCGCTGCGCAACAAGCTCGCCAAGGATGGCGTGCGCGTCCGCATGGTGCGCTCGTCGCTCCTCCGCCGCGCGCTGGCCGCCAAGGGCTACGAGGCTTCGGCCGAGCTGCTCGCGGGCAACACCGGCATCGCCTACGGCTCGCTCGAAGGCACGATCGCCGCGGCCAAGATCCTGACCGCCGACGACGTCAAGAAGCCGGGCAAGATCCAGCTTCGTGGCGCGATCTTCGACGGCGTGCTGATCGGCGCCAAGGACGCGGTGGCCCTCGCCGGCCTCCCCGACAAGAAGACCCTGCGCGGCCAGCTCGTCGGCTGCCTCGTGGGTCCGATGCGCGGTCTCGTCACGACGCTCAACGGCCTGCCCTCGGGCACCGTGCGCGTGCTGCAGGCCAAGATCGACAAGGCCGGTGGCACCGGTGAGGCCCCTGAGGTCGCCGAGGCGTCCTGATCCCGGCCTGAACCTTTCTTCCACGGCTCCCTTGGCGCGTCCCCGTGCCCGCACAGTGCGGGCAGCGCGCAGGGAAGTCGGACTTCGCCCACCTCCCGCGCCGCCCGCGGGGGGTAAACGCGGAAACAACGTTCGTCAACTTATCCGGAGACTCAAATGTCCAACGACACGCTCGACCCCGAGCTCATGGCCATCGTCGAGAAGCTCGACGGCCTCACCCTCATCCAGGCCTCCAAGATGGTCAAGCACCTCGAGGAGCGTTGGGGTGTCAGCGCCGCTGCCCCCGTGGCCGTCGCCGCGGCCCCGGCCGCTGGCGCCGCCGCCGCGGCCGTTGAGGAGAAGACCTCCTTCACGGTCGTCCTCGAGTCGGTCCCGGCCGACAAGAAGATCGCCGTCATCAAGGAAGTCCGCGCGATCACGGGCCTGGGCCTCAAGGAAGCCAAGGACCTCGTCGACGGCGCGCCGAAGCCTGTCAAGGAAGGCATCACCAAGGACGAGGCCGACAAGATGAAGAAGCAGCTTGAGGACGCGGGTGGCAAGGTCAAGCTGACCTGATCCACACCACGGACTCCGCTGCCTCTGGTGCCCACGACTCTCGCACCTTCGCCCAAGGGACCCACGGACGCCGCCACGCGCGGCGCCCGTGGCGTCCCGTCGATATCTCGCCTCCTCACCGCCTCTCCGGCGGGTTCCGGCCGTCACCACGGCCTGACCTGCACGGTGGCGGCTCCTCTGCGCTCCAGCGCTCCGCTCGCGCTCTAGGTTCCCCGTCCGCGGGAACCCAGCAGCGCTCGCGTCGTCCCGACGAGTTCCAGCTCCCGCGTCGCCCTGTTCGAGGGACGCGGCCCCATCGACGCCCGGTTGCGTGAACTGACCATGACCCCGACCAAGAACGCCCCGAAGAGCTTCGCGCGCTATCCGAAGATCATCGACATCCCCAGCCTGGTCGAGATCCAGACGGCCGCGTACCAGGACTTCCTCCAGCTCGAGGTGCCGCAGGGCTCGCGCAAGGCCCACGGCCTCGAGTCGCTGCTCAAGGAGGTCTTCCCGATCTACAGCTACGACAAGACGATGTGCCTCGAGTACATCGGCTACGAGCTCGGGAAGCCCCGCTACTCGATCGACGAGTGCCGCCAGCTGCGGCTCACGTTCGGCTACCCGTTCAAGGTGCGCCTGCGCCTGATCAAGCCGGAGCCGATCGAGGAAGAGGTGTATCTCGGCGAGATCCCCGTGATGATCGGGGGCGGCGAGTTCATCATCAACGGCTCCGAGCGCGTGATCGTCAGCCAGCTCCACCGCTCTCCGGGCGTGGACTTCTCGGTCGACTCCACGACCACCGAGAAGAAGCTGCACAACTGCTGGATCATCCCCGAGCGCGGCAGCTGGATCGAGCTCAACGTCACCAAGAAGGAAGTTCTGCAGGTCAGGATCGACCAGTCGGGCAAGTTCGCGGCATCGACGCTGCTGCGTGCGCTCGACCCGAAGCTGTCGACCGATCAGGACATCCTGCGCGCCTTCTACACGACCAAGGTCGTCAAGAAGACCAAGGCGCAGACGCAGGCGGCCTTCGCCAAGCTGATCACCGACAAGATCGCGGTGGGGGACATCGTCGTCCTCAAGACCGGCGAAGTGCTCGTTTCGTCGGGCCTGCCGATCCCCGAGACGGCGGCGCTCGAGATCGCGGCCAGCGATCTGGCCGAGGTCGAGGTGATCGACATCGAGGGCCAGGAACTCGACATGCTCCTCATCAACACGATGAAGGAGGACCCGACCAAGAGCCACGACGAGGCGCTGCTCAAGATCTACCAGCGCCTGCGCCCGGGCAACCCGCCCCAGCTCGAGAAGGCGCGCGAGCTCTTCCACGAGAAGTTCTTCGATCCCCAGCGCTATCGCCTGGGCCGCGTCGGCCGCTTCCGCCTCAACCGGAAGTTCGACCAGAAGATCCCCGAGGACGTCCAGATCCTCCAGCCCGAGGACATCGTCAACTCGATCAAGTACCTGGTCGGCCTGCGCGCCGGCCGCGGGATCATCGACGACATCGACAACCTCGGCAACCGCCGCGTGCGCACGATCGCCGAGCTCGCCGGCGACGAGTTCCGCAAGGGTCTGCTCAAGCTGCGCCGCACGGCGCAGGAGCGCATGAACCTCGAGACGACCGAGACCGTCTCGCCGCGCAACCTGATCAACTCGAAGACCTTCTCGAGCGCGATCGACTACTTCTTCGGCCGTGGCGAGCTGAGCCAGGTCGTCGACCAGACCAACCCGCTGTCGCAGCTCACGCACGAGCGGCGCCTGTCGGCCCTCGGACCGGGCGGCCTCAACCGCAAGCGCGCGGGCTTCGACGTGCGCGACGTGCACCTGTCGCACTACGGCCGCCTGTGCCCGATCGAGACCCCGGAAGGCTCGAACATCGGTCTGATCAGCTCGCTGTCGATCTACTCGCGCATCGACGAGTACGGCTTCCTCGTCACGCCCTACCGCCGCGTGCGCAAGGGCAAGCTGACGCAGGAGATCGTGTGGATGCGCGCCGACGAGGAGTACGGCCACGTGCTCGCGCCGGCCGACACCGCGCTCGATGACAAGCTGCAGATCGTGGGCGAGCGCGTGCTGGCCCGCAAGGACGGCGAGAACATCGAGGTCCCGCCGGAAGGCGTCGACTTCGTCGACGTCGCGCCGCAGCAGATCGTCGGCATCTCGGCCGCTCTCATCCCGTTCCTCGAGCACGACGACGCCAACCGCGCGTTGATGGGCTCGAACATGCAACGCCAGGCCGTCCCGCTGCTCGTCAGCGAGCCGCCGCTGGTCGGCACGGGCCTCGAGGTCACCGTCGCGCGCAACTCGAACCTGCCGGTCTTCGCCGAGAAGGCGGGCACGGTCAAGTACGCCGACAGCCAGCGCATCGTCGTCGACGACGACGAGTACCGCCTGACCAAGTACCGCGGCCTCAACGAACGCACGGCGCAGAACCACAAGCCGCGCGTGGCCGAGGGGCAGAAGGTCGAGAAGGGCACGCTGCTCGCCGACGGTGCGTCGACGAGCCACGGCGAGCTCGCGCTCGGCAAGAACCTGCTGGTCGCGTTCATGACCTGGGACGGCTTCAACTACGAGGACGCGATCCTCGTCAGCGAGCGCCTGATCCGCGAGGACACGTTCACCTCGATCCACATCGAGGAGTACGACGTCGAGGTGCGCGAGACCAAGCTCGGCAAGGAGGAGTTCACGCGCGACATCCCCAACGTCGGCGAGAAGGCGCTCAGCGCCCTCGACGAGGCGGGCATCGTGCGCATCGGCACCTTCGTCGAGGCTGGCGACATCCTCGTCGGCAAGGTCGCTCCGAAGTCGAAGAGCGAGCTGACGCCGGAAGAGAAGCTGCTGCACGCGATCTTCGGCAAGGCCGGCGTCGACGTGAAGAACGCGTCGCTGACGATGCCTCCGGGCACGCGCGGCGTCGTGATCGGCGCGCAGAAGTTCTCGCGCCGCGTCAACCTGACCGACAGCGAGCGCACCAAGGCTCTCGCGCAGATCCGCGATGCGGAGCGCGACTTCCTCAAGGCGCTGCGCGACTACACCGCGGCCATGCTGCGCGACGTCAAGGCCGCGCTGGCCACCGAGGTGGTCGACGACCTGACCGGCAAGCCGGTGCAGTTCGACGACACGGCGACCTACGACGAGCTGCGCCGCGTGCGCCTGCTCTGCACGGCCGCCAGCGAGGACACGCAGGAGCAGGGAGCGCGCCAGAAGGCGCTCGCCGCGATCAGCGAGTTCCAGTCGCGCATCGAGGGTCGCGAGGCGGAGAAGAACAAGATCGTCAACCGCCTCTCGCGCGGCGACGAGCTGCCCACGGGCGTGCTCGAGATGGTCAAGGTCTACGTCGCCACCAAGCGCAACCTCTCGGTCGGCGACAAGATGGCCGGCCGCCACGGCAACAAGGGCGTCATCAGCAAGGTGATGCGCATCGAGGACATGCCGTACCTCGAGGACGGCACCGCGGTCGACATCGTGCTCAACACGCTGGGCGTGCCCAGCCGCATGAACGTCGGCCAGATCCTCGAGACCCACCTGGGCCTCGCGGCGCTCAAGCTCGGCGCGCGTTTCAGCTCGCCGCCGTTCGACGGCGCGAGCGAGGAGGAGATCGAGGAGCAGCTCGAGAAGGCGGGCCTGCCGCGCACCGGCAAGTTCACGCTCTTCGACGGCCGCACCGGCACTCCGTTCGAGCAGACCGTCACGGTCGGCGTGATGTACATGCTCAAGCTGCACCACTTGGTCGACGAGAAGGTGCACGCCCGCGCGACGGGTCCCTACAGCCTGATCACCCAGCAGCCGCTGGGTGGCAAGGCGCGCTTCGGCGGCCAGCGTTTCGGCGAGATGGAAGTGTGGGCGCTCGAGGCATACGGCGCCGCGCACATCCTGCAGGAACAGCTCACGGTCAAGTCCGACGACGTCGAGGGCCGCACCAAGATCTACGAATCGATGGTGAAGGGCCTCAACATCCTCGAGCCCGGCACGCCCGTGTCGTTCGAGGTGCTCTGCAACGAGATCAAGGGGCTCGGACTCAACATCCAGCTCCACAAGAAGGCGACCCTCTAGGCGCCCCAGGGAAGGTCGGAACCATGGTCGAAACGATCACGAATCGCATCAACGACTACGGCAGCGTCACCATCAACCTGGCGTCGCCCGAGGACATTCGGTCCTGGTCCTACGGCGAGGTCAAGAAGCCGGAGACGATCAACTACCGCACGTATCGCCCCGAGCGCGATGGCCTGTTCTGCGAGCGCATCTTCGGACCTGAAAAGGACTGGGAGTGCTTCTGCGGCAAGTACAAGGGCATCAAGCACAAGGGCATCGTGTGCGACAAGTGCGGGGTCATGATCACGCACAGCCGCGTGCGCCGGAAGCGCATGGGGCACATCAACCTCGCCGCGCCCGTCGCGCACATCTGGTTCTTCAAGGCCATGCCGAGCCGCCTCGGCACCTTGCTCGGGATCCAGACCTCGAACCTCGAGCGCGTGGTGTACTTCCAGGACTACATCGTCATCGAGCCCGGTGACACGCCGCTGACGGAGTACCAGCTCCTCAACGAGGAGGAGTACCGCAGCTCGAAGGCCAAGTACGGCTCCGAGTTCGAGGCCGACATGGGCGCGGAGGCGGTCAAGAAGATCCTCCGCAAGCTCGAGCTGCAGAAGCTCTCGGGCGAGCTGCGCGAAGAGCTGCTGTCCACGCGCTCCAAGCAGCGCATGAAGGACATCATCAAGCGCCTGCGCACGGTCGAGATGCTGCGCGACAGCGGGCAGAACGCCGAGCACATGATCCTCGACGTGATCCCCGTGATCCCGCCGGACCTGCGCCCGCTCGTGCTGCTCGACTCGGGCAACTTCGCCACGAGCGACCTGAACGACCTCTACCGGCGCCTGATCAACCGCAACAACCGGTTGAAGAAGCTGCTCGACCTCAACGCGCCCGAGGTCATCATCCGCAACGAGAAGCGCATGCTTCAGCAGTCGGTCGACGCGCTGTTCGACAACGGCCGCTGCCGGCGCCCGGTGCTCGGCTCGTCGAACCGCCCGCTCAAGTCCCTGACCGACATGATCAAGGGCAAGCAGGGTCGCTTCCGCGAGAACCTGCTCGGCAAGCGCGTCGACTACTCGGCGCGTTCGGTGATCGTCGTCGGCCCCGAGCTGCGCCTGCACCAGTGCGGCCTCCCCAAGAAGGTCGCGCTCGAGCTGTTCCAGCCGTTCATCATCCGCCGCCTCAAGGACCTCGGGCTCGCCGACACGATCAAGTCGGCCAAGAAGATGCTCGAGCGCCGCGACGAGGAGGTCTGGGACATCCTCGAGGAGGTCATCCGTGACCACCCCGTGCTGCTCAACCGCGCCCCGACGCTGCACCGCATGGGTATCCAGGCCTTCGAGCCGGTGCTGATCGAGGGCAACGCCATCCGCCTGCACCCGCTGGTGTGCGGTGGCTTCAACGCCGACTTCGACGGCGACCAGATGGCGGTCCACCTGCCGCTGTCCTTCGAGGCGCAGATCGAGGCCTCGACGCTGATGCTGGCGACGAACAACGTGTTCTCGCCCGCCAACGGCGCGCCGATCATCTCGCCTTCGCAGGACATGGTGCTCGGCATCTACTACCTGTCGAAGGCTCCGGCGGAAGTCGAGCGCGACAAGCTGCCGCGCTTCGGCGGCCTGAACGAGCTGTTCCTCGCCTGGGGCCACGGCGCGACGCGCACGCACAAGGCGGTCGCGGTCCGCATGGAACCCGGCCGGCGGATCAAGCTCAGCCCCAAGGGACCCGAGGTCGAGGTGGGCGAGGACGGCCGCGTGCAGTCCGACCCGCGCGACGCCAAGTCGGCCCGCGTGCTCGTCACCACGACGATCGGCCGCGCGATCTTCAACGACGTGCTGCCCCCGGGCATGCCGTTCTACAACTACGAGCTCGACAAGAAGGGCATCCAGGCCCTGATCAGCGACTGCCACCGGCTGCTCGGCCGCGACGCGACGCTGCGCCTGCTCGACGACCTCAAGGACCTCGGCTTCAAGGCCAGCACGCGCGCGGGCCTGTCGTTCGGCAAGGACGACATCCGCGTCCCGCCGACCAAGCAGCGCGTCCTCAACGACACCCAGAAGGAAATCGACAAGGTCGAGAAGTCCTTCCAGAAGGGCGTCATCACCGAAGGTGAGCGCTACCTCAAGATCATCGACCTGTGGACACACGCCCGCGAGAAGGTCGGTGAGGACCTGATGCAGGTGCTCCGCGAGGACCACCGCTCGGACCAGGTCTACGTCAACCCGATCTACTGCATGGTCCAGTCGGGCGCCCGTGGCTCGATCGACCAGGTGCGCCAGCTCGGCGGCATGCGCGGTCTGATGGCCAAGCCCTCGGGCAAGATCATCGAGACGCCGATCAAGGCCAACTTCCGCGAAGGCCTGAAGGTGCTCGAGTACTTCAGCTCGACCCACGGCGCGCGCAAGGGTCTGGCCGACACGGCGCTCAAGACGGCCGACGCCGGCTACCTGACGCGCAAGCTGACGGACGTCGCGCAGAACGTCGTGGTCACGCTCGAGGACTGCGGCACCGCTCAGGGTGTCACCAAGGGCGTCGTCTACAAGGGCGAGAAGATCGTGGTGACCCTCGCGCAGGCGATCCGCGGCCGCACCGCCCGCACGACCATCATGGACGTCGTCAACGACGAGGTCGTGGTGCGCGAGAACGAGATGATCACCGAGGATGCGGCCCTCAAGGTCGAGTCCCTCGGCTACGAGAAGGTCGCCGTCCGCTCGCCGCTCACGTGCGAGTCGGGCTTCGGCGTCTGCTCGAAGTGCTACGGCATGGACCTGTCGCGTGGTGCGCTCGCCGAGCGTGGCCTCGCGATCGGCATCATCGCCGCGCAGTCGATCGGCGAGCCCGGCACGCAGCTCACGATGCGCACGTTCCACATCGGTGGCACGGCGAGCCGCGCGATCGAGGCCTCGGAAATCAAGGCCAAGCGCGCCGGCAAGATCGCCTTCTCCAACCTGAAGGTGGTCACCAACTCCGCCGGCGCCTCCGTCGCGCTCAACCGCAACGGCGAGATGCGCCTGCTCGACGCCCGTGGCCGCGAGATCGACCGCTACGCGGTTCCGACCGGCGCGACCGTGTTCGTCAAGGAAGAGCAGGAGATCAAGGCCGGCGACTCGCTCTGCCGCTGGGACCCGCACCACGTGCCGATCCTGTCGGAGTTCAAGGGCCGCGTGCGCTACGAGGACCTGATCGACGGCAAGACCGTGCGCGTCGAGCGTGATGCCCGCCGCGGCACCGTGCGCAAGCAGGTGATCGAGCACAAGGGCGACCTGCACCCGCAGATCGTGCTGGAAGACAGCTCGGGCCACCCGCTCGCGCTGTACCCGATCCCCGAGCGCGCCTACCTCGAGGCCGAAGAAGGTGCGATGGTCGGCCCGGGCGAGCTGCTCGCCAAGACCGCCCGCGACATCCAAGGCACGCAGGACATCACCGGCGGTCTGCCGCGCGTCACCGAGCTCTTCGAGGCGCGTCGCCCGAAGGACCCGGCGGTCGTGTCGGAGATCGACGGCGTGGTCGAGCTCGGCGACAAGAAGCGCGGCAAGCGCACGATCCTCGTCAAGGCCCTCGGGCCCAAGAACGAGGTCATCGAGGAGCGCGAGCACTCGGTCCCGCAGACCAAGCACCTGCGCGTCCACAAGGGCGACGAGGTGCGCGCCGGCGAGGCGCTGGTCGACGGCCCGCTCGACCCGCACGACATTCTCGCCATCACGGGCGAGGAGGAAGTGCAGGGCTACCTGCTGCGCGAGATCCAGTCGGTGTACCGCTCGCAGGGCGTCACCATCGACGACAAGCACATCGAGATCATCGTCGGCCAGATGATGCGCAAGGTGTCGGTCAAGGATCCTGGCGACAGCGAGTTCCTGCCCGGTGCGGTCGTCGACCGTTTCCGCTTCCGTCGCGAGAACGAGCGCCTCCGCAAGGAGCGCAAGAAGCCCGCGACCGGCGAGACGCTGCTGCTCGGCATCACGAAGGCTTCGCTCTCGAGCGAGTCGTTCATCTCCGCCGCCAGCTTCCAGGAGACCACCAAGGTGCTCACCGAGGCCGCTCTTGCGGGCCGTCGCGACAACCTGGTCGGCCTCAAGGAGAACGTGATCCTCGGTCACCTCGTGCCGACCGGCACGGGCTTCCGCGATCACAGCCGCACGCGCGTCAAGAAGAACATCGACTTCGGCGAGCTGGGCAACACGAGCCAGTTCGATGCGCGCACGCCCGACGCCGACCTCGAGTCGCTCGTCTCCGGCTTCGATCCGCTCGCGGTGGACGCTGGCCTGCTGATGGCGGCCGGTGGTTCGCTCGTGCGCGCCTCGGGCACCGAGGATGACGTCGAGATCCCGACCACCCTCGAACTGCCGGAAGGCGGGGAGATCGAGGAGGTCGAGAAGACCGAAGTCGCCGAGGAAGGCTCGGAGACCGAGGCCGAATCCGACGACGACGATCTCGAGGCGGACTTCGACGGCGACGCCGAAGCCGGCGCCGAAGAGGACTTCTAGGGGGTACCCGCCGTCCGCGGCGGGGCCTCTTCCATCCGATCCCAACCCATCCAACGCTTTCCTGCCGCGGTCGGCCCCCCCCAAGCAACGTGGGGGAGCCGCCCCGGGGACCGGCCTCTGCGAGCGGAGGCTTGACCTCGCCGCCGGTCCCCGTAGAATGCTCGCCCCTTTTCCACGGTCACCTATGCCGACGATCAATCAACTGGTTCGCAAGCCGCGCGTGGTCCAGAAGCGGCGCACGAAGTCGCCCGTTCTCGACGCCTGCCCGCAGAAGCGTGGTGTCTGCCTGCAGGTCAAGACCATGACCCCGAAGAAGCCGAACTCGGCGCTGCGCAAGATCGCGCGCGTGCGGCTCTCGAACGGCAAGGAAGTGACCGTGTACATCCCCGGCGAGGGGCACAACCTGCAGGAGCACTCGGTGGTGCTGATCCGCGGTGGTCGCGTGCGCGACCTCCCCGGTGTGCGCTACCACATCGTGCGCGGCACGCTCGACGCCTCGGGCGTCGAAGGCCGTCACAAGAGCCGCTCCAAGTACGGCACCAAGGCCCCGAAGAAGTAGTGCGGCGACAAGCCGAACCAGCCCGAAGCTGACCCAGCCCCACAAGAACCGACGATGCCGCGCAACTACAAGTCGACCGAGGCCCTGCTCTCCCCCGATCCGAAGTTCGGGTCGATGCTCGCCACCAAGGTGATCAACAAGATCATGCTCGATGGCAAGAAGTCCACCGCTCAGGCCATCTTCTACGAGGCCTTGGATCTCGCGCACAAGAAGCTCCCCGACGTCCAGGACCAGGCGGAGATCTTCACGCGCGCGATCGACAACATCCGTCCGGCCGTCGAAGTGCGCTCCAAGCGCGTCGGTGGCGCGAACTACCAGGTGCCGCGCGAAGTGCGCCGCAACCGCCAGCAGTCGCTGGCGATCCGCTGGCTCGTGGACAACGCGCGCTCGAAGAAGGGCAAGCGCATGGCGACCCGCCTCTCGGAAGAGCTCGTCGACGCCTTCAACGGCACCGGCGCCTCGGTCCAGTGGAAGGAACAGGTCCACAAGATGGCCGAGGCCAACAAGGCCTACAGCCACTACGCGCACTAGCATTCTCGCGCCGGCTTCGGCGCGCGATCGCGACCTCCGGCCCCGATGCGGTTCAGTCCGCGGCGGGGCCGGACGCTTTCCACGGCCTCCTCGATCCTCTCGAGTTCCCCTTGATCGACGTCCTGATCGTCCGCGACCCGCGCGAGTCGCTCGCGAAGTGCTCGCTCACGCCCTTGCGTGGCCTGCCGGGCCTGCGTTTCGTGAGCTACGACCCCGAGCGGCGCGTCGACGCCGGGCGGCGCGTGCTGCTGCACCCCGACGGCGAGGAGCTGGGCGAGAACGACCGCGGGCTCCCGCTCCTGCTCGTCGACTGCTCGTGGCGGCGCGTGCCGCAGATCACGGCGACGATCGACGGCGAGTTCTTGCGGCGCCGGCTGCCCCGGCTCGAGACCGCCTATCCGCGGCGCAGCAAGACCTTCGAGGATCCCGCCAGCGGGCTCGCGTCGGTCGAGGCGTTGTATGCGGCGCTCGTGCTGCTCGGGGATCGCCGGCCGGAGCTGCTCGCGGACTATCGCTGGGCTCCCGAGTTCCTCGCTCGCAATCCGTCGATCGGCTGACAGGGCGGCTACCCCGACGGGGCTAGGATGCGCACATGACCGACCTCGCGCGCATCCGCAACATCGGAGTCGCGGCGCACATCGACGCGGGCAAGACCACGGTGTCGGAGCGCCTGCTGTTCGTGAGCGGCGTCGAGCACCGCATCGGCGAGGTCGACGAGTGCACGGCCACGCTGGACTACCTGCCCGAGGAGCGCGAGCGCGGCATCACGATCACCGCGGCGGCGACCACGCTGCCCTGGCGTGAGCACTCGATCAACCTGATCGACACCCCTGGGCACGTCGACTTCGGCATCGAGGTCGAGCGCTCGCTGCGCGTGCTCGACGGAGCCGTGCTCGTGATCGACGCCGTCGCGGGCGTGCAGGCGCAGTCGGAGACCGTCTGGCGCCAGATGCGCCGCCACCACGTGCCGGCGATCGCCTTCGTCAACAAGTGCGACCGCGCGGGCGCCGACTTCCTCGCGGCGGTGCAGAGCCTGCGGCGGCGGCTGGGCGCGAACCCGGTGCCGGTGCAGTACCCGTGGTTCGAGGACGGCCAGCTGGTCGGTGTCGTCGACCTGCTCGAGCGGCGTGCGCTCGACTACATGCACGGCCATGCGAATCCCGAGGATCCGCCGCTGGAGGTGCCGCTGCCCAAGGCGCTCGCGGACGAGGTCGGCGTGCTGCGCTCGGAGCTCGTGGACGCGCTGGCGGACACCGACGACGGGCTGATGACGGCGGTGCTCGAGGGGCGCGAGCCCGCGGCCGAGGAACTGCGTGCGGCGTTGCGCCGTGCGGTGCTCGCGCAGCACCTCCTGCCGGTGCTGTGCGGAGCCGCGCTGCGTTCGATCGGCATCGAGCCCGTGCTCGACGCGATCGTCGACTGGCTGCCGTCGCCGCTCGACGTCCCGCCGGTCAAGGGGCGCGATCCCAAGAGTGGAGCGCTCGTCGAGCGTGCCGCGGATCCGTCGGCGCCGCTGTGCGCGCTGGCCTTCAAGATCCACGCGGAGGCTCACGGAGACCTGCATTTCGTGCGGGTTTACAGCGGAATCCTGAAGTCCGGCGCGCACCTCTCCAATCCGCGCACGGGCCGCCACGAGCGCCCGGGCAGGCTGCTGCGCATCCACGCCGACCAGCGCACGCAAGTCGACTCCGCGGGGCCGGGCGAGATCGTCGCGGTCACCGGGCTCAAGCACGTCACGACCGGCGACACGCTGTGCGACGAGCACGCGAGCATCCTGCTCGAGACGCTGGTCGCGCCCGAGCCGGTGATCTCGATGGTGCTCGAGCCGCGCTCGACGCTCGACCGGGAGAAGCTGCGGATCGCGCTCGAGCGCCTCGAGCGCGAGGACCCGACCTTCCACCAGAAGGAAGACGAGTCCAGCGGCCAGTGGCTGGTCAGCGGGATGGGGGAGCTGCACCTCGAGGTGCTGCTGCACCGCCTGCAGCGCGAGCACCACGTCGACGCGAGCATGGGTCGTCCGCGCGTGAACTACCGCGAGACCCCGCGCGCGGGCGCCGCCCCTTCGCGCGGCAGCGGTCGCGTCGAGCGTTCGCTCAACGGCCACAACGTGTTTGGCGCGGTGGAACTCGAGCTTTCCGCGGTGCCCGAGGGCGAAAGCGGCGTGCGCATCGAGTGGGCGCCGGGTGTCGCCGTGCCGCAGGCGCTGCGTCCCGCGGTCGCGCAGGCACTCTCCGACAGCGCGCAGGTGGGCCCGCGCTTCGGCTTCCCGATGGTCGGCGCGCGCATCGTCGTCACCGGTGGGGAGAGCCGTGCCAAGGAGGACACCGAGGCCGGTTTCGTGCAGGCGGCGGCGATCGCGCTGCGCCAGGCCAGCGAGGCGGCCGAGGTCGACCTGCTCGAGCCGCTGATGAGCTTCGAGATCGAGAGCCCCTCGGAATTCTCGAGCGGGATCCTCGCCGACCTCAACGCGCGCCGGGCCGAGGTCACCGGCGTCGAGAGCGCCGGACCGCTGCGCGTCGTGCGCGGCACGGTGGCGCTGTCGGCCATGTTCGGCTACGCCACCGCGGTGCGCTCGCTCTCCCAGGGCCGCGCCAGCTTCTCGATGCTGCCCGCGGGCTTCCGCACGGTGCCCGAGGGCGAGCTCGTCACCCGCGGGCTGGTCTGGAGCTGACCCAAGCGCGTTTTCGCGGCCCTGGAGGCGCTGCAACTGGCCCTCCGGAGGCCGGCTCGCCGCTCCGGCGGGCCCCGCTCCCCGAAAAAAACGCTGGACGCTCGCCAAGTTTCTTGATCCGGGCCGTTGACGAGGGTGGGGGGCGCTGATAACTTGCCTCGCCCTCGAATTCCACCGAACGCCCCGAACGACGGAGCGCCCGTGGCACTCGAGCCTCACTTGGGGGGGAGCGGGTCACCGCAACACCCTGGGCCCCCCTCGACAAGCCAAAGCCATGATGAAGGACAAGATCCAGATCCGGATGGAAGCGTACGACCACGAGGCGCTCGACCAGTCGTGCCTCGAGATCGTCGACACCGCGAAGCGCACCGGCGCCCGCGTCGCTGGCCCCATCCCGCTGCCGACCTGCATCGAGCGCTACACCGTGTTGCGCTCGCCCTTCATCGACAAGAAGTCGCGCGAACAGTTCGAGATCCGGACGCACAAGCGTCTGATCTACATCTCGGAGCCCACCAGCCAAACGGTGGACGCTCTCTCCAGCCTGAACATGCCTGCAGGGGTGGACATCCGCATCAAGGCCTGACGGCCTCGAGCGCGTTGCGCGTCCAGCGCTGACGGCGGCCTCCGCCGCGGAAGCTGGATACGGCAGCGCGTGGGAGTCGCACTGGCTGCTAGCCAGTGCGCCCGACCTGCAAGTAATCGAACGGACCTTTCCTCAACGCCCAAGACGCGACGGCCAGCCCAGAGCTGAGTCGCCGTGGCCGCGGCCGTTGCCAAGCGTTCGTTGCTCTCCCTACCAACCATCAACTTTTCCGCCGCGTGGCCGTGCGTTGGAGCAACCCAGTGTGGGGCGCTCCACGGTCGAACCGGCACCCTTCATTCGAAGGTTCCAAGCATCATGACGCTGATCCTGGGACGCAAGCGCGGGATGACGCAGTTCTTCCTCGCCGACGGCACGCTAGTGGGCGTGACGGTCGTCGAGGCAGGGCCCTGTGTCGTTTCGCAGGTCCGCACCAAGGCCAACGACGGCTATGACGCCGTCCAGCTCGGCTTCGAGGACAAGCCTGACCGGCTCGTCGCCAAGCCGCAGCTCGGCCAATTCAAGAAGATCAACGTGGCGCCCAAGCGCTTCCTCCGCGAGGAACGCTTCGCCGCCCCGGCCAAGCTGGCCGTGGGGGACGTGATCAAGTGCGACATCTTCAAGGAAGGTGACGTCGTCGACGTCATCGGCACCACCAAGGGTCGCGGCTTCGCCGGCACGATCAAGCGCCACGGCTTCAACCGCGGTCCTGAGACGCACGGCTCGATGAACGTCCGCGCGCCGGGTTCGATCGCCAGCCGCCGCATCGGCAAGCTGCCCAAGGGCAAGCGCATGGGCGGCCACTACGGCGTCGAGCGCTGCACCCAGAAGAATCTCAAGGTCGTCCGTGTCGACGCCGAGCGCAATCTGCTCTTCGTCGAGGGCTCGGTTCCGGGCCACAACGACGGCTTCGTGATGGTCCAGACCGCCAAGACCGCCCGCAAGGCCAAGGCCTAGCGCTCTACAGGGGTCCATCCATGCAACTCAACGTCTACGGCAAGGGCAACGCGCAGAAGCAGGACTTCGACGCGGGCGCCTTCGGCGACAAGGTCTTCTACCGCCTCCTCAAGAACGCGGTGGACATGTTCAAGGCGAACCAGCGCCAGGGCACGGTCAAGACCAAGATCCGCAGCGAAATCTCCTTCTCGGGCAAGAAGCCCTGGAAGCAGAAGCACACCGGCCGCGCGCGCGCCGGCGACAAGAAGTCGCCGATCTGGCGCAAGGGTGGCACGACCTTCGGTCCGCGCCCGCGCGACTACAGCTTCCACATGCCCGCCCAGCAGCGCCGCGTCGCGCTGCGCAGCGCGCTGTGCGGCAAGTTCGGCGATGGCGAGGTCGCGCTGTTCGACGGCTCGAGCTTCTCTGGGCCGTCCGCCAAGAGCGCGCGCGCCGTGCTCGCCAGCGCCGGCACGCCGCGTCGCCTGACGATCGTGCTCGCGCAGCCCAACGAGAACGTGTTCAAGTCGTTCCGCAACTTCCCGCGCGTCGAGGTCCGCCTCGCCGTGGACCTGTGCGCGCACGACGTCCTCAACGGCGGCCTGATCCTCGCCGAGGCAGCCGCGCTCGACGCTCTCGCCCAGCGCGTCGGTGGCAAGACCGGAGGTGCCGCGTGACCAGCCTCGATCGTTTCTACTCGATCATCCAGAAGCCCGTCCTCTCCGAGAAGGCGACCTACGACACCGGCGGTCGCAACGCCTACCACTTCCGCGTTCCGGTCGACGCCAACAAGGTCGAGATCAAGCGCGCGGTGGAGAAGCTCTTCAACGTCAAGGTCACCAAGGTCAACACGCTGACCAAGCGTGCGAAGCCTGTCCGCCGCGGCTGGGTCTCGGGTACGTCCCAGGCCTGGAAGCGCGCGATGGTGACGATCGCCCAGGGCCAGACAATCGAGATCCTCTAAGCGAGGAGCACATCCACCATGGCCATCAAGAATTACAAGCCGACGTCTGCTGGTCGGCGCCACGGCTCGGTCCTGCGCTTCTCGGAAGAGATAACGCGCTCGAAGCCGGAAGAAAGCCTGCTCCGTCCGCAAAGCAAGAGCGGCGGTCGCAACAACCACGGTCACCAGACCTGCCGCAACATCGGCGGCGGCTCCAAGCGGATGTACCGCGTGGTCGACTTCAAGCGCCAGAAGGACGCCATCCCGGCCAAGGTCGCCTCGATCGAGTACGACCCCAACCGCTCGGCGAACATCGCGCTCGTCCACTACGCCGACGGCGCCAAGGCTTACGTGCTCGCCCCCGTGGGCTTGGCCGTCGGCCAGACGCTGATGAGCGGTGACAAGGCCGACCCCAACGTCGGCAACTGCCTCCCGCTCGGCCTGATCCCCGTCGGCCTCGAGATCCACAACATCGAGATCCACGAGGGTCGCGGCGGCCAGATGTGCCGCACCGCCGGCACCGCCGCCCAGCTGACCGCCAAGGAAGGCGACTGGGCCGTGATCCTGATGCCGTCGGGCGAAGTGCGCCGCGTGCACATCCGCTGCCGCGCCACGATCGGCCGCATCGGCAACCTCGACTGGCAGAACGTGTCGATCGGCAAGGCCGGTCGCCACCGCCACATGGGCCGTCGCCCGCACGTCCGCGGCACGACGATGAACCCCGTCGACCACCCGCTCGGTGGTGGCGAAGGCCGCACCAAGGGCGGTCGCCATCCCTGCAACTTCAAGGGTCTGAAGGCCAAGGGCCTGAAGACGCGCAAGAAGAACCACCCGACTGACCGCTTCATCGTCCGCAGCCGGCACAAGGTCTAGGAGCACTGATCCATGAGCCGCAGCCTGAAAAAAGGCCCGTACGTCGACGCGAAGCTGCTGAAGAAGGTGGCCGCGCAGATCAAGACGGGCAAGCGTGACCCGATCACGACCTGGTCCCGTTCCTCGACCGTGACGCCCGACTTCGTCGGGCTCACCTTCCTCGTCCACAACGGCCGCCACCACTACAAGGTGTTCATCACCGAGGACATGGTCGGCCACAAGCTGGGCGAATTCGCCGCGACCCGCGTGTTCAAGGGTCACACCAACAAGAAGGAAGCCGACAAGGCCGCCCCCGCCCGGAGCTGACGCACCATGGCTGCAACGAACAAGTCAGTCGAGGCGAAGAAGTTCCTCGCGAAGCACCGCTTCGCGCGCATCACGGCGCGCAAGGCGCGGCTGGTGGCGGATCTCATCCGCGGCCGCGGTGTCAACGATGCGCTCGAAGTGCTGCAGTTCCAGCACAAGCGCGCCTCGGAGTACTACATCAAGCTCGTCCGTTCGGCGATGGCGAATGCCAGCGACAAGGACGAGGGCGTCAACGTCAACGCGCTGGTGATCACCGATTGCCGCGCGGACGACGGTCCGATGCTGCAGGGTCGCATGCGCTTCCGCCCGGGTCCCCAGGGCCGCGCGATGCCGTTCAAGAAGATGACCGCCCACCTGACCGTCGTGCTCTCCGAGAGCGAGAGCGCCCCTTCGGGTGCCGCCGGTTCCAAGCGCCGCAAGGCCAAGCCTTCCAAGGAAGCGTGAGATGGGCCAGAAAGTTCACCCGACCGGTTTCCGCCTCAACAGCATCGAGCCCTGGCGTTCGCGTTGGTACGCGCGCAAGCAGGACTTCGCCAAGCTGCTGCTCCAGGACGATCACATCCGCAAGACGATCGCCAAGGACTTCAAGGGCGCCGGCATCCCGCGCGTCGAGATCGAGCGCACGTCCGACGCGGTCAACGTCATCGTGCACACCGCCCGTCCGGGCGTGCTCGTCGGCCGCAAGGGCGCCCGCGTCGACCTGCTCAAGGAATCGCTGCAGAAGCTCGCCGGCCAGACGGTCCACCTGACGGTGCGCGAGATCAAGCGTCCCGAGCTCGAGTCGACGCTCGTCGCCGAGGTGATCGCCGAGGCGCTCGAGAAGCGCATGGCGTTCCGCCGCGCGATGAAGAAGGCCATCCAGACGACCATGCAGGCCGGTGCCAAGGGCTGCAAGGTCGAGCTCAACGGCCGCCTCGGCGGCGCCGAAATGGCGCGTCAGGCCAAGGACCGCGAAGGCCGCGTGCCCCTGTCGACGCTCCGCGCGAACGTCGACTACGGTACCGCGCTGGCCAAGACCACCTACGGCGTCATCGGCGTCAAGGTGTGGATCTACAAGGGCGACCTCGAGCCCGGCCAGAAGCTCGACTACCAGCAGCAGTCGGGCGTGGCGCCCCGCGGTGAAGGCGGCATCCGTTCGCCGCGCCGTGGCCGCATCTCGCGCGAATCCCTCGCTCCCCAGCCCGGCGCCTAGGCCTTCCGGCAGGAGAACTGACCCATGGCGATGCAACCCAACCGTACCAAGTTCCGCAAGGTGCACCGCGGACGTATCCGCGGCACCGCGACGGCCGGCCACCGAGTCGCTTTCGGCGACTTCGGCCTGCAGTCGCTCGACGCCGCTTGGATCTCCGGGCGCCAGATCGAGGCCGGCCGCGTCGCCGCGTCCCGCGCGATCGGTGGCCAGGGCAAGATCTGGATCCGCGTCTTCCCGCACAAGCCGATCTCCGCGAAGCCCGCGGAAACGCGCATGGGCACCGGCAAGGGCGAGCCCGAGTTCTGGGCCGCCGTCGTCAAGCCCGGCACGATCCTGTTCGAGCTCGGTGGCGTCCCCGAGGACAAGGCCAAGCTCGCGTTCAAGCGCATCGCTCACAAGCTTCCCATCAAGGTGAAGATGGTGAAGCGCCTGCCCACGACCTGATCGCCGATCCCAGCGCGACTGACAACGGAGTCCCCAAGATGAAGATCGACGAGATCCGCGGCAAGACCGACGGTGAGCTGGAGTTCGAGCTGAAGAACCTCGAGAAGGAGCTCTTCGGCCTGCGCTTCAAGTCCACGACCGAGAACTCGGCCAACCCCTCGCGCATCCGCGAGGCACGCCGGGCGGTCGCACGCATCAAGACCATCCTGAACCAGCGCGTCCACGCGGCTGGGGCCAAGAACGGTGGCCACAAGTCATGACCGAGCAGACCAAGATGACCGAGCAGACCCCGACGAGCGACCGCACGCCGCGTCGCACCATGACCGGCACGGTCGTGTCCACCAAGATGGACAAGACGATCGTCGTGCAGGTCGAGCGCATGTACCGCCACCCCAAGTACGGCAAGTACATCCGCGAGCGCAAGCGCTACCACGCCCACGCCGAGAACGGCACGGCGAAGATGGGGGACGTCGTCGAGATCATGTCGACGCGCCCGATGAGCAAGCTCAAGCGCTGGCGTCTGGTCAGCGTCGTCACCGCGGCGGTTGATCGCGGTGCTGAAGTCTCCGAGATCTCGAAGGCGTAGGTGACCCCATGATCCAGATGCAGACTTACCTGGACGTCGCCGACAACACCGGCGCCAAGCGTGTCCAGTGCATCAAGGTGCTCGGCGGAACGCACCGCCGCGTCGCCGGCCTCGGCGACATCGTCGTCGTCGCCGTCAAGAAGGCGCTCCCCAGCTCCGACGTCAAGGCAGGCTCGGTCGCCAAGGGCGTCATCGTCCGCACCCGCAAGGCCACGCGTCGCGACGACGGCACCTACGTGCGCTTCGACCGCAACGCGATCGTGCTGATCGACGCGGAGAACAACCCCAAGGGCACGCGCATCTTCGGTGCCGTCGCCCGCGAGCTGCGCGAGCGCAACTTCATGAAGATCGTCTCGCTGGCGCAGGAGGTGGTCTAGTGGCTCACCTGCACGTCAAGAAGGGCGACACCGTCCTCGTCCTGTCGGGCAACGACAAGGGCAAGCAGGGCGTCGTCAAGGAAGCGTTCCCGAGCGAGACGCGCGTGATCGTCGAAGGCATCAACCTGCGCTGGAAGCACAAGAAGCCGACCGCGCAGAACCAGAAGGGCGAGCGCGTCCAGCAGGAAATGCCGATCCACGCCAGCAACGTCGCTCGCGTCGAAGGCGACGCCAAGCCGGCGAAGAAGGCCGCGTCCAAGGCCTCCCCGAAGGCCACCACGAAGAAGGGCGCCAAGTAGGTTCGGTCCCTGACCGCATCAAGCTCCGCGCACCACCCGAGGAACACAGATGGCACCCCGTCTCAAGGAAAAGTACGCCAGCGAGGTCAAGGCCAAGCTGCGCGAGCGCTTTGGCATCACCAACGACATGGCGACGCCCCGGCTCGTCAAGGTCGTGGTCAACATGGGCATCGGCAAGGCAGTCGAGAACAAGGCTCGCGCCGAAGCCGCCGCCAAGGACATGGCGATGATCACCGGCCAGCTGCCGACGATCCGCAAGTCCCGCGAGGCCATCAGCGCCTTCAAGCTGCGCGAGAACATGCCGATCGGCTGCGCGGTCACGCTGCGCGGCGACCGCATGTGGGAGTTCGCCGACCGCCTGATCTCGATCGTTCTTCCGCGTATCCGCGACTTCCGCGGCGTGAAGGACCGGCTCGACGGGCGTGGCAACTACACGCTCGGCCTCGCCGACCAGACCGTGTTCCCGGAGATCGAGCTCGACAAGATCGAGTTCGCCCAGGGAATGGACATCACCTTCGTGACGACGGCCGGCACCGATGAGCGGGGTTACCACCTCCTCAAGGAACTCGGCATGCCGTTCGTCCAGAAGGAAGAGAAGAAGGCCAAGAAGAAGGTGAGCTGAGCGATGGCCAAGACCTGTCTGCTCGTCAAGTCCAAGCGCGAGCCCAAGTTCTCGTCGCGCCGTTACAACCGCTGCGGCATCTGCGGACGTCCGCGGGCCGTGTACCGCAAGTTCGGCATTTGCCGCATCTGCCTGCGCGAGAAGGCGCTCAAGGGAGAGATCCCGGGCATGCGCAAGGCGTCGTGGTAGGAGACCACCCAAGATGATGACCGATCCGATCGCTGATCTTCTGACCCGCGTGCGCAACGGCAACTCCGTCGGCGCAAAGACGGTGTCCATGCCGGCCTCGCGCATCAAGGTGGGGGTGGCCCAGATCCTCAAGGAGGAGGGCTTCGTCGACTCCTACGAGGTGGCGGAAGCCGCACCTGCGAGCACGCTGACCATCAAGCTCAAGTACGGCCCCGACGGCGAGAAGGTGATTCGCAAGATCGAGCGAATCTCCAAGCCCGGGTGCCGCGTGTACAGCACAGCCAAGCAGATCCCCGTGGTCTTGCGCGGTCTGGGCGTCTACATCCTTTCGACCAACCAGGGCATCGTCTCCGACCGCACGGCGCGCAAGATCAACGCCGGCGGGGAGATCCTCTGCAAGGTGTACTAGCCATGTCGCGCGTAGGAAAGCAGCCGGTGGTCATCCCCGCCGGCGTCCAGGTCGAAGTCACCAAGGACGGCAACGTCCGGGTGAAGGGTCCCAAGGGCCAGAGCGAGTTCCCCGTGCGCAGCGACGTCTCCGTCGCCGTCACGGGCAACGCGGTCGTGATCGAGCGTGCCAACGACGGTCGCGAGGCGCGTGCCATGCACGGCACCCTGCGCGCGCTGGTCGCGAGCATGGTCGAGGGCGTCACCAAGGGCTACCAGAAGGAGCTCGAGGTGATCGGCGTCGGCTGGAACGCGGTGGTGCAGGCCCGCAAGGTCGTGCTCTCCGTCGGTTTCTGCAAGCCGGTCGAGATCGACCTGCCCGAAGGCGTCAATGCAAACTGCCCGACGAACACGCTGATCGTGGTCACTGGCCACGACAAGCAGAAGGTCGGCCTCACGGCGGCGCGCATCCGCGCGTCCCGCAAGCCTGAGCCCTACAAGGGCAAGGGCGTGCGTTACAAGGGCGAATACGTCCGCATCAAGGCTGGCAAGAGCTTCGGTAGCTGATCATGAAGGCCACTTACGTCAAGCAGGGGCGCCGTCAGCGCCGCAAGTGGCGCGTCCGCGCCAATATCCGCCGCACGACCAGCCTCCCCAGGCTTTCGGTGTCGCGTTCCCTCAAGCACATCTCCGCGCAGGTGATCGACGACGCCAAGGGGTGCACGCTGTGCGCCTCGACGACGACTTCGAAGGCCGCCGTGGAGTCGCTCAAGGGCAAGACCAAGACCGAGCGCGCGAAGTTCGTCGGAGCGGAGATCGCCAAGCTGGCGCTCGCCGCCGGCGTCACCGCGGTCGTGTTCGACCGTGGCGCCACGCGCTTCCACGGTCGTGTCAAGGCACTTGCCGAAGCCGCCCGCGAAGCCGGGCTCAAGTTCTGATTCGGGTCTCTAGCCAAGCCCCCAAGGATCCAAAGGAAGCACATGGAAGGCACCCGTTATCTGGACATCCGCGAAGTCGAGCAACTGACGACCCTGTCGGAAGTGCTCGTGCGCGTGAACCGTTGCGCCGTCGTGGTCAAGGGCGGTCGTCGTTTCTCCTTCGCGGCGCTGCAGGTGTGCGGCAACCGTGACGGGGTCGTCGGCCTCGGCTACGGCAAGGGACCGCAGGTCCCCGGCGCGATCGAGAAGTCGGCGCGCGACGCCCGCAAGCACCTGATCCGCATTCCGGTCTCGGAAGGCGGCACGATCCCGCACGAGGTCGAAGCCAACTTCGGTGCCTCGCGCGTGCGCCTGATCCCGGCCGCTCCGGGTACGGGCATCATCGCCGGCGCCTCGGTGCGCGCGGTGTGCGAGATGGCCGGCATCAAGAACGTGCTGACCAAGTCCTACGGCTCGACCAACCCGGTCAACTCCGTCAAGGCCGCGCTCGCGGCGCTCTCCCGCCTCCGTACCCGTGACATGGTGCGCGAACTGCGCGGCGTCGAAGTTTGATCCAGCGCGAAGTCTGATCGCGTCCGCGCGCTCCAGACCACCAGCACTCAGGCATCCAAGGCACACTCAGGTCAGAAACGGCACTCGCCATGAACCTCAAGACGGTCCAAGACAAGGGCATCAAGCACGCGGAGCGCAAGCGCGTCGGCCGCGGCATCGGCAGCGGCCTCGGCAAGACCTCCGGTCGCGGTCACAAGGGTTGGGGCGCCCGCTCGGGCACCAGCCGCCGCCCGGGTTATGAGGGTGGCCAGATGCCGATCTACCGGCGCGTGCCCAAGCGCGGCTTCACGAACGCGCGCTTCCGCGTCGAGTACACCGTCGTCAACGTCGAGCTGCTCAACGCCTTCGACAACGGCGCGACGGTCGACCTCAAGGCCATCCTCGACGCCGGTCTGGTCTCGAAGACCGACCCGCTGCTCAAGATCCTCGGCGACGGCGAGCTCACGAAGAAGCTCACCGTTCGCGCCCAGAAGTTCAGCTCGAGCGCCAAGGCGAAGATCGAGGCCGCTGGCGGCACCGCGGTCGAGCTCAACGCGCACGGTGCGGAAGCTTGCTCGGCTGAAGCTGACTCGTCGGGGGCGAGCACGTAGTGGACAACCAGGGCGGCGCTCTCCAGCTCCTGAAGGTTCCCGAGACGAGGCAGCGAATCCTCGTCACGCTCGGGCTCCTTCTGGCGTACCGGCTCGGCTTCCAAGTGCCGATCCCGGGGATGAACCCGGCGTTCCTCAAGGAGGCCGCCCAGGGTCTGTCCCAGAGCTGGTTCGGTCTGATGAACGCCTTCTCGGGCGGTGACATCGGCCGGACGTCGATCTTCTCCCTCGGCATCATGCCGTACATCTCGGCCTCGATCATCTTCTCGATGCTGACCAAGGTCAGCCCGAAGATCGAGGCGATCGCAAAGGAAGGCGCCTCGGGCCAAAAGCGCATCAACCAGTGGACGCGCCTGATCGCGGTCCCGATCGCGCTGATTCAGGCCGCGTTCGTCTACACCGGCGTGTTCATGCAGAACACCGAGATGATCGCCTCGTCGATCGGCCCTGGCCTCGGGCTGCTCGCGGTGGTCACGCTCTCGCTCGCCGCGGGCGCGATGTTCTGCATGTGGGTGGGCGAGCTGATCACCGAGTACGGGATCGGCAACGGCGCCTCGCTGATCATCATGGCCGGCATCTGCACCGACATCCCGCCCGCGCTGGCGCAGATGGTCGGCGGTCCGGACTTCTACGATACGGTCGTGTACCTGGTCGGCCTGTGGCTCGCGATCGTCGTGGTGATCGTCTACATCACCAAGGGCACGCGCCGCATCCCGATCCAGTACGCGCGCCTCACGCGTGGTCGCCGCGTCTACGGTGGCCAGCGCCACTACCTGCCGCTCAAGATCAACATGGCCGGCGTCATGCCGATCGTGTTCGCCTCGATCGTGTTCGTGCTCCCCAGCGTCCTGTTCGCGGCCTTCAAGCTGCGCTGGCTGGAGAGCGTGTTCAACGACCGCCAGGGCTTCGTGCACATCCTCGTGCACGTGACGCTGATCTTCGCGTTCTGCTTCTTCTGGAACCGCCTGATGTTCCAGCCCGACCAGATCGCCAACGACCTGCGCGAGCGCGGCTCGTTCATCCCCGGCATCCGTCCGGGCCAGAAGACGGCCGAGTTCCTCGACCACACGCTGACCCGCATCACGGTCGTCGGCGCCGCGTTCCTCGCGGTGCTCTCGGTCCTGCCGGGCTTCGTCACGGCCAGCACGCCGCTCTCGCCGGCGATGGCCTACTTCCTCGGTGGCACGTCCGTGCTGATCGTCGTGGGCGTCGCGATGGATGTCGTCGACAAGCTCAACGCCCAGCTCGTGATGCGCAACTACGAAGGCTTCATGGGCCCCGGCGGCAACGGCGGCGGCGCAGGCTGGACGACCAAGAAATGACCTCGACCGTGCTCATCCTGCTGGGCCCTCCGGGTGCTGGCAAGGGGACCCAGGCGATCCGCCTGGCGACGGCGCTGTCGTCTCCGCACGTCTCCACGGGCGACCTCTTCCGCGAGAACCTCGGGAAGGGGACGGCCCTCGGCCTCAAGGCCAAGGAGTACATGGAGTCCGGCCGCCTAGTCCCCGACGAGCTCGTGATCGACATGCTGTTCGCCCGCGTGGCGCAGCCCGACTGCAAGGCCGGCTTCCTGCTCGACGGCTTCCCGCGCACGGTCGCGCAGGCCCAGGCGCTCGACAAGCGCCTCGAGGGCAAGACGGTGCGCGCGCTGAACCTCTCGGTCCCCGACGCGGCGCTGATCGAGCGCCTGACGGGCCGCTGGACCTGCAAGGCCTGCGGCAACGTGCACCACGAGAAGTTCTCCGCCCCCAAGGCTGCCGGCCGCTGCGACAAGTGCGGAGGTGAGCTCTACCAGCGCACCGACGACACCCGCGCGGTCGTCGAAAAACGGCTCGCGGTGTACCGCGAGCAGACCAAGCCCGTCGAGCAGCATTACCGCGCGCGCGGCATGCTCGCCGAAATCGATGGCCAGCGTACGCCGGACGAAGTGTTCGGTCGCATGCTCGCCTCCGCGCGAGGGGAGGGGGTCTGATGGCCAAGGAAGAACCGATCACCGTCGAGGCGATCGTCACCGAAGCCCTGCCCAATGCGCGGTTTCGAGCCAAGCTAGCCTCCGGCCACGAGATCCTCGCTCACGTGAGCGGGAAGATGCGCATGCACTACATTCGCATCCTGCCGGGGGACAAGATCACGGTCGAGATGTCCCCGTACGACCTGACCAAAGGCCGCATCATCTATCGCGGCGATCGCAAGCAACGGAGCAACTAGGAATGAAAGTGCGTTCCAGCGTTCGGCGCATGTGCGCCAACTGCAAGGTCGTGCGACGCCGTGGCGTCGTGTTTGTCATCTGCAAGGAGCCGACGCACAAGCAGCGTCAGGGCAAGTAGGAGCAGCAGCATGCCCCGTCTCATTGGCGTCGACATCCCCCCCCAGAAGCGCCTGGAAATCGCGCTTACCTACATCTACGGCATCGGCCGCGACACCGCGCGGAAGATCTGTGACTCTACCGGTCTGGACCGCGCCATGCGGTCCCGCGACCTGAACGAGGACCAGATCGCCATGCTGGCGACTTACATCCAGAAGGCATACCCCGTCGAGGGCCAGCTCCGACGTCAGGTTGCCGCCAACATCAACCGCCTGCGCGAGATCGGCTGCTACCGTGGCATGCGTCATCGCCGCGGTCTGCCGGTGCGCGGCCAGCGCACTCGCACGAACGCCCGCACCCGCAAGGGTCCGCGCAAGACGGTCGCCGGGAAGAAGTCCGTGAAGGGGATGAAGTAACTCGCCATGAGCAAGGCAGCAGCAGTCAAGAAGAAGATCAAGCGCAACGTCGCGCGTGCCGTCGTGCACGTGAAGGCGTCCTTCAACAACACCCACGTCACGGTGACCGACGCGAAGGGCGACACCATCGCCTGGGGCTCGGCGGGCATCGTCGGCTTCAAGGGCACGCGCAAGAGCACGCCGTTCGCGGCGACTCGCGCCGCGGAGCACGCCGCCCAGGGCGCCGTGCGCCAGGGCGTGCGCGAGGTGCTGGTGAAGGTCCGTGGCGCGGGCTCGGGCCGCGAGTCGGCCATCCGCGCGCTCTCGAATTCCGGTCTCAACATCCTCGCCATCGAGGACTGCACGCCGCTCCCGCACAACGGCTGCCGCGCCCGCAAGCGTCGTCGCGTCTAGGCACAGGCTCCAAGAAAGCACACCACCAAGGCACCCCATGGGTCGTTACGTCGAAAACAAGTGCAAGCTGTGCCGTCGTGAAGGCATGAAGCTGTTCCTCAAGGGCCAGCGCTGCTTCACCGACAAGTGCGCCGTCTCCCGCCGCGATTATCCGCCCGGCGTCCATGCCCAGAAGCGCGCGAAGGTCACCGACTACGGTGTCCGCGTGCGCGAGAAGCAGAAGCTCAAGCGCATCTACGGCGTCTGGGAACGTCAGTTCAAGCTGTACTTCCAGGAAGCCGAGCGCATGAAGGGCAACACGGGCGAGAACCTGATGGTTCTGCTCGAGCGTCGCCTCGACAACGTCGCGCTCGCCGCCGGCTTCGCGCTGTCGCGCAACCACGCGCGCCAGCTCGTCAACCACGGCCACTTCGCCGTGAACGGCCGCTTCGTCGACGTGGCCTCGTTCTCCGTCCGTCCGGGCGACGTCATCTCCGTCCGCCAGAAGGAGGGCGTGCGCAAGCAGGTCGCCGAGGCAGTCGAGATCAACAAGTCGCAGCCCGTCCCCGCGTGGGTCGAGGTCAACCGCGACAACCTGACGGTGCGCATCGCCGCGATGCCCAAGCGCGAAGATGTCCCGCACCCGATCCAGGAGCAGCTCATCATCGAGCTCTGCTCGAAGTAGTCGCCGCACCGCCCGTCAGCCAGGCTTTTCCGCAAGCCAGAGGCCCAAGAGGCCCCCTAAGAGGACCCCGAGACATGAGAATCCGTTGGCGCAACTTCGAACTGCCCAGCAAGGTCGTGCCCGACCGTGCGACCCTGACCAAGGAGTACGGCCGGTTCGTCGTCGAGCCGTTCGAGCAGGGTTTCGGTCACACCATCGGCAACGGCCTGCGCCGTGTGCTGCTGTCGTCGATCGAAGGCACCGCGGTCACCGCGGTGCGCGTTGAGGGCGCTGCGCACGAGTTCGACTCGCTGCAGGGCGTGCTCGAGGACGTGACGGACATCATCCTGAACGTCAAGAAGCTCCGCATCCGCCACGAGGGGAGCGAGCCGATCACCTGCCGCATCGTCAAGAAGGGCAAGGGCCCGGTGACGGGCGCCGACGTCCAGTGCCCGGGCGACGCCAAGGTGATTTCGACCGACCTGCACCTCCTCACGCTCACCGGCGACCGCGAGTTCAAGATGGAACTCGACGTGCGCAAGGGCCGCGGCTACGTCGCCGCCGAGGAGAACATGATCGACAAGAACCAGCTGGGGACGATCCCGGTGGACTCGATCTACTCGCCCGTGCACCGCGTGCGTTACTCGGTCGAGGCCACCCGCGTCGGCAAGTTCACCAACTACGATCGCCTGGTGATCGAAGTGTGGACCGACGGCACGGTCGCCCCGGACCTCGCGCTGGTCGAGGCCGCGAAGATCTACCGCAAGCACCTGAACCCGTTCGTGCTGTTCGAGTCGAGCCGAGACGAGATGCCGCTGGCGGAAGAGCCGAGCACCTCGCCCTACGCCGAGCGCAACCGCGAGACCACCAAGGCCACCGCCGCCATCTCGGCGCCGGTGAGCGAGCTGGAACTCTCGGTGCGCGCCCGCAACTGCCTCGACGGCGCCAACATCACCACGATCTCCCAGCTCGTCTCGATGAGCGAGAACGACGTGATGAACCTGAAGAACCTCGGCAAGACGTCGCTCACCGAGATCAAGAGCAAGCTCGCCGAGCGGGGTCTCTCGCTCGGCATGAAGGTCACCAACTAAGGTCCGCAACCCCTTTGGTCCGTTCGGACCCCTGACACGAGAAGACAAGAGCCATGCGTCACGGACGAGCAGGCAACCACCTCTCCCGCACGACGGCCCACCGCAACGCGATGATCAAGAATCTCGCGGCGAGCCTGATCGAGCACGAGCGCGTCAAGACCACCCTCCCCAAGGCCCGCAACCTGCGGCCCTTCGTCGAGAAGCTGGTGACGCTGTCGAAGCAGCCGACGGTCCACCGTCGTCGCCTGGTGCAGTCGCGCCTGGGCAACACGGCGGCCACCAAGAAGCTCTTCGACGTGCTCGGACCCCGCTTTCAGGCCCGCCCGGGTGGCTACCTCCGCATCCTGAAGATGTCCAAGCGGCGTCTGGGTGACGGTGGCGAGCAGGCGATCATCGAGTTCGTCGAGAAGACGCCGAAGGAAACCGCCGCGCCGGCCACCGAGACGGCCGCCGCCAAGGCCCCGGCCAAGAAGCCGGCCGCCAAGTCGAAGAAGACCGCCGCCGGCGCCTGATTCGAGCCGCGCTCGCGCCCCACGGGCCCGAGACGAAACCACCGGGAGGGTGACCGAGATCGGTCGCCCTCCCGGTGTTGTGTGTTCGTCGTTCCTTGCGCTGCGCGGCTGCCCGGCACCGTGGAGCGACGCGCGACGCCCGGACCGAGCGCTGCTACAGCCGCGCGAGCCGCATGCGGCCCTTGCCGAGCAGGCGGTCGACGTTTTCGGCGAGCTCGGCCGAGACCTGCACGCGGAAGTCCGAGCCCGCGCGCACGCGCCGCAGCGCGCCGTCGCCGCCGCGCACCGACAGGTACAGCGGCCGCCGGCCCGGGAAGCGCTTGAGCGTGTCGCGCAGGTTCTTGAGCAGCCCGGAGTCCTCGGGCTCGAGGTGCACGATCACGCCGCCCTCGAAGCGCGCCAGCGCCTCCTCGATCGTCAGCAGGTCGCCGAGCAGGATCCCCGGCTCCTCCGCGCGCTCCTCGACCTTGCCGCGCACGATCATGACCGAGTCGGCGACCAGCTTGTCCTTGAACTGCTCGAAGGCCTTGGGGAACACGGTCACGTTGACGCCGCCTTCGAGGTCCTCGAGGCGCATGCGCGCCATTTTCTGGCCCGCGAAGCGCCCGTTCTTCACGACGTTGGTCGAGAGCGACACCACGAGGCCCGCGATCTGCACTTCCGATTCGGGCGAGCGCTCGGCGAGCTCCTGCGTCGTGCAGGAGGAGAGCATCGCGAACAGCCCCGCGCGCTCCTCGAGCGGGTGCCCCGAGAGGTAGAAACCCAGCGCCTCGCGTTCGGCCTTGAGCGTGTCGGACTTCGACCAGGCCTTCGAGTCGTCGATGCCGTCGCCGGTCGCGACCGCGGCGCGTGCGGCCGGCGCGGGCCCGCCGAACAGCGAGCCCTGCCCCGAGCGGCGGTCCGCGGCCGCACGCTGCGACTCGGTCAACGCGACTTCGAGCGCCGCGAGCACCGCCCCGCGGTTGTGCCCGGTGAAGTCGAAGGCCCCGGCCTTGATCAGCGCTTCCCAGCCTCCGCGCGCCATCTCGGTCGGCTCGCACTCGCGCGCGAGCTCCATCAGCGTCGGGCTCGCCTTGCGCTGCACCACTCGCGCGCGCGCGGCGACCAGCGCCTCGATCGCGCGCGAGCCGGTGCCCTTGATCGCGCCGAGGCCGTAGCGGATCGAGTGTTCCTCGGGCTCGAAGTGCCAGTTCGAGGTGCGCAGGTCCGGCGGGAGCACGGGCACGCGCGAGCGCCGCGCGTCGTCGACCAGCGCCTTGACCTTGTCGGAGGTTTCCATTTCGCAGGCGAGGTTGGCCGCGAGGAACTCGACGCGGTGGTTCGCCTTGAGGTACGCCGTCTGGTACGTGATCAGCGCGTAGGCGGTCGAGTGCGACTTGTTGAAGCCGTAACCGCCGAACTTGACGATGTTGTCCCACAGCTCGCGCGCGTCCTGCGCGTCGCAGCCGTTCTTGGCGGCGCCCGCGACGAACTGCGCGCCGAACTTCTCCATGATCTCGGGCTTCTTCTTGCCCATCGCCTTGCGCAGGTTGTCGGCCTCGTTGAGCGAGAAGCCGCCGAGCACGCTCGAGATGAGCATGACCTGTTCCTGGTAGACGATGCAGCCGTACGTGTCGCGCAGGATCGGCTCGACAGAGGGGTGCGGGTAGCTGACCTGCTCCTCGCCGTGCTTGCGGCGCGTGAAGAGCGTGTCCATGCCGGACTCGAGCGGGCCGGGACGGTACAGCGCGAGCACGGCGATCAGGTCCTCGAAGCGGTCGGGCTTGATGCGCGCGAGCAGCTTGCGCATGCCTTCCGATTCGAGCTGGAACACGGCCAGCGTGTCGCCGGCGGTGAGCATCTGGTACGTGCGCGGGTCGTCGGGCAGGTGGTCGAGGTCCGGCGCCTCCTTGCCCGCCGCGCGGATGTACCCGAGCGCACGCTCGAGGATCGTCAGCGTTCGCAGGCCGAGGTAGTCCATCTTGAGGAGGCCAAGCTCCTCAAGCTGCGGCGCGGGCCACTGCGTGACGACGTCGGTGTCGTGCCGCGCGAGCGGCACGTAGTCCATGATCGGCCGGTCGGCGATCACGACGCCGGCGGCGTGCGTCGAGATGTGGCGCGCCATGCCCTCGAGCTTGGTCGAGAACTCGAACACCTCGGCGAACTGCTGGCTCTCGTTCTTGATCGCGATCAGCTCGGGATCCTTCTCGAGCGCCTCGGCCAGCGACGGAGCGTTGGGCCCGGCCTGGATCTTCTTCGCGATGCGGTCGATGTCCTTGAGCGGCACGTCGAGCACGCGTCCCACGTCGCGCACCACGGTGCGCGAGGCCATCGTCCCGAACGTGACGATCTGCGCGACGTTTTCGTCGCCGTAGCGCCGGCGCGTGTAGGCCAGCACCTTCTCGCGGCCTTCCTTGCAGAAGTCGATGTCGATATCCGGCATCGACACGCGCGCGCTGTTGAGGAAACGCTCGAACAGCAGGTCGTACTTGAGCGGCTCGACCTTCGTGATCGAGAGCACGTAGGCGACGATCGCGCCCGCGGCCGAGCCGCGCCCCGGCCCGACCGGCACGCCGTTGTCGCGCGCCCAGCGGATCAGGTCCCACACGATCAGGAAGTAGGAGACGAAGCCCATCTGGCGGATGACCTTCTTCTCGTACTCGAGGCGCTCGCGCGCCTTCGCGTGCATGTCCTCGGGGTACAGCCGCCGCAGGCCCTCGTCGCACAGCCGGTCGAACAGCTCGTCGGGGCTCTCGCCGGTGTCGGGCCGGAAGACGGGCACGTGGTACTTGCCCATCTCGATCGTCAGGTCGACCTGCGCCGCGACGTCCATGGTCGCCTTGAGCGCCTGCGGCATGTCGCGGAAGATCGTGCCCATCTCCTCGCGCGTGCGGAAGTACAGCGAGTCCGTGTCGAAGCGGAAGCGCTTCTCGTCGGCGCGCTTGGCGCCGGTGTTGATGCACAGGAGCACGTCCTGCGCCGCGCAGTCCTCGTGGCGCAGGTAGTGGATGTCGTTGGTGGCGACGACCGGCACGCCGGTGCGCTCGTGCAGGCGCCAGATGGCCTCGTTGGCCTTGTCCTGGATGTCGATGCCGTTGCGCTGCAGCTCGAGCCAGAAGTGCTCGGGCCCGAACAGGTCGCGGAACTCGGTGCAGACGTCCTCGGCGCGTTTTTCCTCGCCGCGCAGGAAGAGCTGGTTGATCTCGCCCGCGAGGCAGCCCGACAGGCACGAGATGCCTGCCGCGTGCTGCGCGAGGAACTGCTTGTCGATGCGCGGCCGCGTGTGCAGGCCGTGGATGTAGGCCTCCGAGCACAGCTTGAGCAGGTTGCGGTAGCCCTCCTGGTTGCGCGCGAGCAGCGTCAGGTGGTGGTAGCCGTTGTCGGTGCGGTTGTGCGGCTCGAGGCGCGAGCGGCGCGCGATGTAGACCTCGCAGCCGAGCAGCGGCTTGATGCCCTTGCCGCGCGCCGACTTGTAGAGCTCGATCGCGCCGAACATGTTGCCGTGGTCGGTGAGCGCGATCGCCGGCTGGCCGTCGGTGACACAGGCCTTGACCAGGTCGTCGATGCGGTTGGCGCCGTCGAGCAGCGAGTACTCGCTGTGGACGTGGAGGTGGACGAAGTCGGGTGCCGACATGCGGGAAGTCGCGGGCTCGCGAGGGCCCAAGAGTAGCGCGAGCCCGCGCGAGCGTGCTCGCGGCGGGCTCGCAAAAATGCGCGCGTTTTGCGCTAGGAACCGAGCAGGTGCTGCAGCACGGCCTTCTGCGAGTGCAGGCGGTTCTCGGCCTGCTGCACGACCAGGCTGCGCGGCCCGTCGAGCACCTCGTCGGTGACCTCGAGGTTGCGCCGCACGGGCATCGCGTGCATCAGCTTCGCGTCCGCGCCGAGGGCCATCAGCCGCTCGTCGACCGTCCAGCCCGACTGGCGGCTGCGGTGGCTCGCCGCGAGCGTCGGGTTGCCGTAGTGCTCGATCGAGTGCCACGAGCGCGCGTACACGACGTGGCTGCCGTCGGCGGCGTCCCTGGCGCTCGAGCAGGTCTCGACCGAGCCCGCGCTCTCCGTCGCGACCGCGCGCGCGCTGGCCATCACTTCCGGATCGAGCTCGAAGCCCGACGGGTGGGCGATGCGCACGTGCATGCCCTGTCCGAGCGCGGCGAGCAGCAGCGAATGCACGACCGCCGGGCTCGCGGCGGTGGGGGACTGCGTCCACACGAAGCTCAGCTTGCGCCCGCGCAGCTCGCCCAGCGCCTCGCGCAGCGTCATCAGGTCCGCGAGGGCCTGCAGCGGGTGCCACAGCACGCTCTCCATGCTCACCACCGGCACGCGCGAATGCCGCGCCCACAGGCGGATTTCCGTGTCGCGCCGGTCCTTCTCCCAGCTCGTGCCGACCGGCTTGGGCCGGATCGCGAGCGCGTCGACGTAGCAGGACAGCACCGCCGCCGCGTCCTTGGCGTGCTCGGGCGCGCGCCCGTCCATGATCGTGCCCTCGGCCGTCTCGAGGTCCCAGAAGTCGCTCGAGGCGCTCAGGTTGATCGAGTTGCCGCCGAGCTGCGTCATCGCCGCCTCCAGCGACGTGCGCGTCCGCAGCGAGCCGCGGAAGAAGAGCAGGCCCACGGTGCGCCCGCTGAGCGAAGGCTTCGCCGGGCGCTTCTTGAGGCGCATCGACAGGGAGAGCAGGTCCTCGACCTGGCCCTTGGGCAGGTCGGACAGGTGGATCAGGTGCTGGGGAGCGCGAGTTTCGGCCATGGGGCAGAGCCTACCCACGCGGCGGCGCCATTCCACGCGCCGATCCGGGGAGCTTCGCGCTCGCGCGCGCGTGTCCCGCGCGGACCCGCGTTCGTGGGCTTGACAGGACGCGGGTCGCCCTCTACAACCTTCCGCCCCAAGGCACCCATAGCTCAATTGGATAGAGCATCTGACTACGGATCAGAAGGTTGAAGGTTCGAGTCCTTCTGGGTGTACCAATCACGCCTCCGATGCGGTGCGCGCCCCGCGCCGGAAGCAGCCCTCGATCGTCGCGCGCGACCGCTCCTGACCATGGCCTCCAGCTCCCCGGACCGAGATCCCTCGGGCGGTGAGCGCGACCCCGGTCCGCAGCGCGTCGCGAACGATG
>JAPLOE010000072.1 GCA_026692705.1 Planctomycetota bacterium | reverse complement strand
AGCCGGCGTCGAGGGCCTTGCCTTCGACGCCGGCTGCCGTTTGCAGAAAGAACTGCTCTGGCTCAGTATTTCGCGTTGGCCCGGCAGTGCGCGGGGTAGCTCTCAGCCGAACTGGATGCCCTGCGCGAGCGGGAGCGCGTTCGACCAGTTGGTGGTGCTCGTCTGGCGCCGCATGTAGGCCTTCCAGCAGTCGCTGCCGGCCTCGCGGCCACCGCCGGTCTCCTTCTCGCCGCCGAAGGCCCCGCCGATCTCCGCACCGCTGGTGCCGATGTTGACGTTGGCGATGCCGCAGTCGGAGCCGACCGCCGAGGTCCAGCGCTCGGCCGCACGCACGTCGCGCGTGAAGATCGCCGAGGACAGGCCCTGCGGAACGCCGTTGTTCTTCGCGATCGCGTCGTCGACGTCCTTGATGCGGATCACGTACAGGATCGGAGCGAAGGTCTCCTCCTGCACGATCGGCCACTCGTTCTTGGCGCGCACGATCGCGGGCCGCACGAAGTTGCCGCCCGCGAGCGCGCCGGGGAGCGTGACTTTCTCGCCGCCACACAGCACCTCGCCGCCGAGCGCCTTTACCTTGGCGAGCGCGTTCTGCATGTCCTGCACGGCCTCGGGCGTGACCAGCGGGCCACACAGCGTGCCTTCGACCATCGGATCGCCGATGCGGATGCCGCCGTAGGCCTTGACGAGCCGGCGCTCGACCTCGTCGGCGATCTTCTCGTGCACGAGCAGGCGCCGCGTCGTCGTGCAGCGCTGGCCGGCGGTGCCGACCGAGCCGAACAGCACGGCGGGCAGCGCGAGGTCGAGGTCCGCGTCGTCGAGGATCGCGAGACCGTTGTTGCCGCCGAGCTCGAGGATCGTGCGGCCGAAGCGCTGCGCGACCTGCGCGGCGACGGTGCGGCCGACGGCGGTCGAGCCGGTGAAGCTGACGAGCGGGACGCGCGCGTCCTCGAGCATCGGCTGGCCGACCTGCGACGAGGGCCCGATCAGGAGACCGGCGAGCGCTCCGAAGCCTTCGGCCTCGAGCACGGGCCGCACGACGTTCGTGAGGCCGATCGCGCACAGCGGCGTGTGGCCCGAGGGCTTCCACACGCACGGATCGCCGCAGATGTAGGCCAGCATCGAGTTCCAGGCCCACACCGCCATCGGGAAATTGAAGGCCGTGATGACGCCGACCGTGCCGAGCGGGTGCCACTGCTCGCGCATGGCGTGACCCGGGCGCTCGGAGTGCATCGAGAGGCCGTACAGCATGCGCGACTGGCCGACGGCGAAGTCCGCCATGTCGATCGCTTCCTGCACCTCGCCCCAGCCTTCCTGCAGGATCTTGCCCATCTCGAGCGCAATCAGGCGGCCGAGCGGATCCTTCTTGTGGCGGATCGCGTCGCCCATGCGGCGCACGATCTCGCCGCGCTTGGGCGCCGGCACCGCGCGCCAGCGCAGGAACGCCTCGTGGGCGGCGGCGACGACGCGGTCGTACTCGGGGCGTCCGGCCTGCCGCACGCGCGCGATCACCTCGCCCGTCGCGGGGTTGCGGCTCTCGAGCAGCGTGCCCGAGCCTTCGATCCAGCGGCCGTCGTAAGCGCCGGGGTTGGTCCCTTCGATGCCCAGTTCCTTGAGGAAGTTCGTCGTCATGTGTGGCGTGCTCCGCTGCGTTGGCGAGGCGGAAAGAATAGCAGTCGAGCTCGGCCCGCGTCCCGCCCCGCCCTTGCGGAGCGCCGAGCGCGCCTCCAAAGTGGGTCGAGACATGAACTCCCGTCGGATCGTGCCCGCGGCGCTCGCGCTGCTCGTGCTCTGGACGCTTGGGATTCGCCTCGTCGGCATCGACTTCCTCGAGCCGCAGTCGACCGAGCAGGACGCGCAGCTCGTGCAGCACCTGCGCATCGAGCGCACCGGCAACGCCGACGAGGAATCGGGCTACACGGACGCCTATCCGTACCTGCTGCCGTTCCTGCTGCGCGCGATGCCGCAGCTCGTCGAGGTCGCGGAAACGCCGCAGACGCTCGAGGAGCACCTCGCGGCCTGCAAGTCGCTCTTCACCGAGACGCGCATGTTCATCGCGCTGCTCTCGTGCCTGACGATCCCGCTCACGTTCCTGCTTGCGCGCAGGTTCACGTCGCCTCCGTGGGCGCTGTTCGCGAGCGCGCTCGTGTCGGCGAGCGTTCTGACGCACACGTTCGCGCAGCAGGCGCGCCCCCACGCGGCCGCGGCGCCCTTCATGTTGCTCGCCATCGTCGCCGCGTTGCGCCTGCGAGCGAACCCGAGCTGGGCCAACTACGTCTTGGCGGGACTCGCGGCGGCGCTCGGCCTGGGCGTGCTGCACAACGGCGCGGCGGTCGTGCTCGCGGGACTTGCGGCTCACTTCCTGCGCGAAGGCCCGCGCCGCGCGAGTGACCACGTGAAGCTGCTCGTGCCCGTGGCGCTCGTCGCCTTCGGGTTGTGGCTCTTCTATCCGTTCTTCTTCGCGGCCTCGAACCCCGACATCGCCGCCAAGATGGAGCGCACCGCCGACGGAGTGACCTTCGGGCGCCACACGGTCGACTTCGCGCAGTTCTCCTTCGGCGGCACGCTCACGATCCTGCGCACGCTCGCCGCCTACGAGCCCGGCCTCGGGCTTTTGCTCGTCCTCGCGCTGGTCGTTTGGTTCGCGGCGCGCAAGGGCAAGCTCGGCGCGGCCCCGCAGGCCACGACACGCGACGCGTGGGTCGTGCTCGCGTACGCGCTGCCGATGGGGCTCGTGCTCGCGAGCTTCGACGAGACCTACGACCGCTTCCTGATCCCGATGCTCCCCTACCTCGCGGCGTTCGCGGCCTTTGGTCTCGGACGCTGCGCGGCGAGCCCGACGCTCGCGCCTGCGCTGCGGCGCGGCATTGTCGCGCTCGGCCTCGTCGCGTTGGGAATCCAGGCCCTCGCCTGCGCGAAGCTCTCGTGGCTGCGTGCGAGCGACGATCCGATGGAGCGCGCGTCGACCTACCTCGGCGCGACCTTCGATCCCGCGACGACGCCGCTGTACGTCGCGCCGACGATCGACCTGCCGTTCGCGCGCACCGACGAGAGCCTGTTCAACAAGCGCGGCCAGCGCCGCATCGCCTACTCGCGCTGGGCAAAATACCAGGGCCATCGCAAGGGCAATCCGCTGCCCGAGCCGCGCTGGAACGTGACCTACATCGGCGCGTCGAAGGAGCTCGGCTTCCAGACCGCCGACTCGATCGCCGAGAACCCGCAGGGCTTCCTCGACGCGCTCGGCCCCGGCATCTACGTGCTCGCGGCGGGCAAGCTCGCCGGCCACCCCTCGGAACGGGCCTTCTACGACGCCGTGCGCGAGCGGGGCGAGCTCCTGTGGCGCGCGGCGCCGCACGACAGCGGCCCGTGGCGGGACGCGTCGATCCCCTTCCAGCCCATGGACATCGCCCCGGCGGTGATCTGGCGCGTGCTCACGGCCTCCGCCGTCGGCCCGCCGGTCGAGATCTACCGGGTCGAGCCGCGCTAGCGCGCGCCGGGACGGGGGACGCTATCCTCTTCGCCCCCATGGCCGACAAGATCATCTTTCAGCTTCAGGACCTGAAGAAGTACTTCGGGCAGGTCGAGGTGCTCAAGGGCATCACCCTGTCCTTCCTCGAAGGCGCCAAGATCGGCCTGATCGGCCCCAACGGCGCCGGCAAGTCGACGTTGCTCCGCATCATGTCGGGCGAGGACAAGCAGTTCGAAGGCACGGCCATGAAGGTCGGCGACTACTCGATCGGCTACCTGTCGCAGGAACCGCCGCTGACGGAGAGCAAGGACGTCGCGGGCAACCTGCGCGAGGCGGTGCAGGAGTTGCACGACCTGGAGAAGCGCTACAACGACGTCTGCGCCGACATGGACGGCAAGGAGGAGCTCTTCGCCAAGCTGCAGGAGGAGATGGACCACAAGGACGTGTGGAACCTCAAGAACCGGCTCGAGCAGGCCGCCACCGCCCTCGACCTGCCGCCGATGGAAGCGGACGTGACCAAGCTCTCGGGTGGTGAGCGCCGCCGCGTCGCGCTGTGCAAGCTGCTGCTCGCGCACCCCGACATGCTGCTGCTAGACGAGCCCACCAACCACCTCGACGCGGACTCGGTCGAGTGGCTCGAGCAGCACCTCAAGGAATATCAGGGCACGGTGATCCTGATCACCCACGACCGCTACTTCCTCGACAACGTCGTCGGCTGGATGCTCGAGATCGAGCGCGGCCGCGCGACGCCGTACAAGGGCAACTACTCCGATTACCTCGAGGCCAAGCGCAAGCTGCTCGAGGAGCGCGCCGGCAAGAACGCCTCGCTCGAGAAGCTGTACCAGCGCGAGAAGGAATGGATCGGCTCCTCGCCGTCCGCGCAACGCAAGCGCGCCAAGTGGCGCTTGGACCGCTTCAAGCAGCTCCAGGACCAGCGTGCCGAGGACGCGATCGACGTGGTCGAGCTGCGCATCCCGCCGGGCCCGCGCCTGGGCGACAAGGTGATCCACTTCAAGGGCGTGTCGAAGGCCTACGGCGACCGCGTGCTGCTCAACAAGCTCACGTTCGAGATGCCTCCGGGCTCGATCCTCGGCGTGGTCGGCGCCAACGGCGTCGGCAAGTCGACGACGCTCAAGATGATCATGGGCAAGGAGAAGCCCGACAGCGGCACGGTCGACATCGGCTCGACGGTGATGCTGCGCTACCTCGACCAGTCGCGCGCGATCCTCGACGACCAGAAGTCGGTCTACGACAACATCACCGAGGGCAACCCGCAGATCCCCTACGGCGGCAAGGTCCTCGACGGCCGTGCCTACGTCGCGCGCTTCAACTTCAAGGGCGAGGACCAGCAGAAGCTCCTCGGCGAGTGCTCGGGCGGCATGCGCAACCGCGTGCTGCTCGCCAAGATGCTGCGCGAGCCGGCCAACGTCATCCTGATGGACGAACCGACCAACGACCTCGACCTCGACACGTTGCGCGTGCTCGAGGAGGCGATCAGCGAGTATCCCGGTTCGGCCATCGTGGTGAGCCACGACCGCTACTTCCTGAACCGCGTCGCGACGCACATCCTCGCCTTCGAAGGCGAAGTCGAGGAGGGCAAGGGTCCCGAGGTCAGTTTCTTCGCCGGCGACTTCGAGGCCTACCACGAGTGGCGCGAGGCCGAGCGCAAGCGCCGCGGGCTGCGACCCAAGTCGCGCGCCGGCAAGTACGCGCAGCTCCTGCGCGACTGACACGCGCCGTGGCGCACGCGTTCGACCTCTCGACGGCGGCTCGGCTGGGCGATCCCTGGCTCGAGCCGACCGCGGACCTTTCGCGGGCGTTCCACCTGCTCGACCACTTCGAGCCGGTCGACGAGGCGCAGGCCGAGTTCCAGCGGCGCATGCTCGAGCTGATCCAGCGCCACCCGCAGGACGCACACCGCCGCACGCTGCTCGAGGGCCACCTGACCGCGAGCGCGCTGGTGGTCGACGCAAACTTCGAGCGCGCGCTGCTGACGCACCACAAGAAGCTCGGCCGCTGGCTGCAGCTCGGTGGCCACTGCGACGGCGACGCGAACCTCGCGCACGTCGCGCTGCGCGAGGCGGTCGAGGAGGGCGGCATTCCCGACCTAGTCGTGCTGCCGACTCCGATCGACCTCGACATCCATCCGATTCCCGCGCGCCTCGGCGCCCCCGGGCGCGAGCCCGAGCCCGAGCACCTGCACTACGACACGCGCTTCCTCGTCGTCGCGCCGCCGGGGGCCATCGAGGTGCTGTCCGACGAGTCGCACGCGCTGCGCTGGATCGCTCCCGACGAGCTCGAGCAACTCTCGACCGACGCTTCGGTCCGTCGCCTGTTCCAGCTCGTGTTCGGTGCGTAGCGAAGCGGACTCGAGCTCCGCACTTGTGGGGCGCTGAATGCGGCCGCGCCCGAGCTAGCTTGGGATTCTCCGCGCCCCGGCCCCCGCGTCTGCCTCGTGAGCCGTCGGCGCATCTCCCTTCGAACTTCTTCGAGGAGTTGGGTCATGACGTGGACCTCCGCGCGCCTCCGCAGCGTTTCTGCACTCGCCCTGTTCGTGCTCGCACCGCTCGCGAGCGCCCAGCTCACGCAACGCTGGAGCAGCCCAGAAACGACGCCCCTTGGAGGCGCCGACGATGCGGTCACGTCCGTCGCCCCGATCGGCGCGGGACGACTCCTGCTCGCCGTGCATTCGGTGACGGCCACGAACCAGGCGACGCGCATCCACTGCCGTGACGCCGACGGCGCGCTGCTGTGGGAGCTCGACCCCGTGCCCGCTGGCGTGCTCCTCGACGAGGCGCACTCGCGCCGTGGAGGCGGCGCCTTCTTCTGCGGCACGTGGAGCTCCCCCACGGGCTCCGCACCGCCGCGTGTCGTCGCGACGCGCATCGACGACTCCGGCACGCAACTGTGGACGAGCCAGTGGACTCCGCCGAACTTTGAGCCGTCCGTGGACCTCGTGCAGTCGACGCTCGACGAGTTCGGGGCGTTGTGGCTCGTCGGCACGCTCAACTCGGGCCAGCGGATCTTCCTGCGGCGCCTGTCGCCGCTCGGGGTGGTGCTCGCCCACACGGAACTCAACGCCTGGGCGCCGACATCGCTCCGAGCCGCCTGTGCATTCCCCGGAGGCGTCGCGATGGCCGGCAAGCAAGGTGAGCAGCCGGTCGTGCGCGTCTTCGACGTGTTCGGGCACGAGCTGTGGACCCACGGCCTCGGCGGATTCACGCCCGGCTCAGACTCGGGCTTCTCCGACGTCGTGTGCAATCCGGACACGAACCGCGTGTACGTGTGCGGGACCGTCGACGAGGGCCTGCCGACGCAATCGGGCATCCTCGCGGAGTACCAGCTCAGCGGTGAGATGGTCAAGCAGGTGCACGTGGGCTCGATCTACGGCCCCGGCCGTCCTTCGAACCTCGAGCGCCTCGTGTTGCTCACGGACGATCGTCTGCACGCAGTGGGACGCATCCAGTTCTACGCGCCGCAGTGGTTCCACCTCCGGCTCGAACTCACGCCCGCAGGCGGAGTCGGCTACGGGGTCGATTTCTTCGGCGCGCCTGGCGAATCGCTCGTCCGCGGCACGCAAGTGCTCGCCGGGCCAGTGAACCAGCTCTGGGTCCTGACGCCGTGGGGAGCTCACGGGAACGCGCCTCCGACGCACTGGATCCTCGAGGAGAACGACACGTTCCACCAGCAGTTCGCGCGCTTCGACGCGTTCCCGCCGGCGCCCTCCGGCGGAGCGGCGAACTTCGTCGGCCTGGAGCGCGTCGACGAGGGGCTGGCCATCTGGGGCGCGCTCGGTCCGCAGGTGGACGGGACCACGGATGGCCGCGCGCTCCTGATCGACACCTCGGCGATGCCGACGGGTTACTGCACGGTCGAGCCGACGCCGTTCGGCTGCGAACCCTTCCTCAGCTACACCGGCAAGCTGTGGAATCCCCTGCGGCCGATGCATCTTCTCGCCGGCAACCTGAACAACCAGTCGAGCGCGCTCTGCCTCTACTCGACGACCGGTCCGAACTCGGCGCCGTTCCTCGGCGGCACCTTGTGCGTCGCGCCGCCGCTGCGCCGCAGCGCGGTCAAGCCCACGGGCGGTTCGACGCAGGTCGGCATCGACTGCACCGGAACGTTCGACGTGCTCCTCGACACGTTGCTCGGCCCCGACCCCTTCGCTCACGTGCCGGGGAACGAGATCTTCCTGCAGGTGTGGAGCCGCGATGCCGGCGACGGCAAGGGCCGCGGCACGCCGGCGATTCGCATCACCGTGCCGTGAGGGGCTGACGAACCGCTCGGCGCGCAACCGCCGGGCGCTCTCCACCGCAGACTCCGAAATTCTTGCGCGGGCCCCACGGGCAGCCGGTGGGGCTCGCGACCTTTCCAACGTTTGGGGACCTCGGGAGCGCAAGTTCCAGCGGGCGCGGGATCGAACGCGGGGCATCCCCATTCCCGTTGGAGCCCGCATGCCGATCGTTTCCCCCCCGCAGGACAATCCGTACGCCGCGCCGCAGACCGAAGTTCTCCACTCCGCCGAAGGCCGCGGCCGCGTGTGGCGCGACGGCAAGCTGCTGCGGCTCGAGCAGGGTGCGCAGCTCCCCCAGCGTTGCGTGCGCTGCAACGCTCCGGCGGAGGTGCACATCGATCGCAAGCTCTACTGGCATTCGCCGTGGTGGGCGCTCCTGATCTTCGCGGGCGTCCTCACGTACGCGATCGTCGCGCTCATCGTGCGCAAGCGCGCGGACGTGCGCATCGGGTTGTGTGCCGAGCACGCGAAGGCCCGGCGCCGCACGATGCTCGGTCTCGGCGCCCTCGCGCTGTTCGGCGTCGCGGCCTGCGTGTCGGCCCCGGTCGGGCTGCGCGGGTTCGGAGTGCTGCTCGGAGCCGTGCTGCCGCTGACCGCATGGTTCATCGGCCAGCGACGAAGCGCCGTCCTGCAGCCGGTCCGCATCGACAAGCAGGAAGCCGTGCTCAAGGGTGCGTCCGAGGAATTCCTCGCCTCCCTCGAGCGCCGCGCGGCCTGAGGTCGAGCGCCGGAGTCAGAGTTCCTTCGCGCGGGCCACCAGCGCTTCCCGCGCGATCAGCGCGAGCGCCTCGATGCGCGCACCGAGCTCGAAGCGCTCGGGCGCCCGCGCGGCGTCGCGCTGCTCGGCCTCGGGACGTTCGAGCCACTCGAGCACCTCCCAGTACTCCGGGAACTCGGCCGGCAGCACCAAGAAAGCCTGGGGCCCGAAGCGACCGGCGACCTGGATCGCGTGCCCGACGGAGCGTGGCGGCGTGACGTAGCTGCGCCCGAGCTCGCGTTGTTCGAAGCGACCCTGGCTGAAGAGCAGCGCGACCACCGCGTCCCGCGCGAGCAGCTGCAGACGCTCGAGATCCGCGGGGTTCTCGCCGAGGGCCTTCACTCGCCGTTCGAGCGCTTCGCTCCAGTACGTGCACTCGGCCTTCACGGACTCCGCGACGAGCCGCTCCGCGCGCTCGGCCTCACTCTCCGGCTCCGTGCGCGCCGGCGGTGCGTTCTCGGCGCCCTCTGCAGGCGCTTCCACGAGTTCCGCCGCCCGCGGCGGCGCTGCGGCTTGCTCCGGCGACGGCGGGCCGGGCTCCACGGCCTCGTGCGGCGCGCTGGAACGCGTCGCGACGAGCCAAAGGAGTCCCGCGAGCCCGGAAACCGCCGCCAACGTCGCGAAAACGCGCTGGCGCGTGTTCATGGCTAGATCCCGCAGCCGCAGTTGAGCGTGAAGAGCTGCTGCAGCCCGCCGACGCTGAGCACGAACTGCGCCGGCGTGCCCGAGCACGGCGTCGTCACGCTCTGGCGCACGCTGCCGCTGCCGCTGGAATCGCCGTGCGCCCAGGGCAGGGCCTCGTTGCCCGTGCCGTAGCTCTGCTGCGTCCACTGCACCACCTCGTCGGTGCAGCCGCTGAGGTCCCACGTGAAGCGCACCACCGAACGGCACGTCGTGCAGCTGGGAATGCAGGTATCGCCCGCGCTGCCGTTGGTGACCTGCAACACTTCGCTCACGACCACGGCACACGAGCTTCCGGTCTGCACGGAGGTGCCGGAATTCGCGCAGTTCACGGGGCAGCCTTGCGGCGGCGCCGAGGCGCGCGTGAGCGGAGCGGTGAAGAGTGCCAGCGCAATCGCGAACGAAATCGAGAGGGGGGGCCTGACCATGGATCGTCCTTTTCCGCGGGAAGCGGTGATTTCGAATCGAACTCGACGGACGCACCGACAGCGTGGAAGCTGCGATGGAATTCGTCGGCGCCCCGCAGCCAAACCGAAATCACGGACGGACCTCGTCCGCAGGCTGGCTCGTGGCGCGGATTGAAGTATGGACCACGCGCCCCACTCCGCAAGGGGGCCGAATCCGCACGGCAACGGCTTTTGGCCACGCAACGAACAGGGCCGTTCGTTGCGCGAAAGCGCGCTTCAGTCGCGCAGCACGCGCATTCGGCTCAGCGTCGCCCGCGCGGCGGAGTCGGCAGCTTCTGACCCGGCGGGAGCCAAGGCAGGTAGTACTCGACGTAACCCAAATGCATCTCGTCGAAGGTCTGCGGCCCCCACTTCACCGTCACGGAAGGATCAGGGTTGGCTGGGTTCGCGGCGCTGTTGTCGTACCAGGCGGTGAAGCGCAGCGATTCGCCCGCGTGCAGCAGCAACGGCTCGGCGAGGCGATAGAGCATCTGCCAGTTGAAGTCGTAGCGCGGAACGTCGAGCAGCATCGTCGCCGCACCGTCGCGCCCGATGCGCTCGTAGCGGCAGGCCTTGCCACGCACGTGCATGTGCGGGACGAAGGCGAGCACGACGGCGTCGAGCGGCACGGGAATCGACGCGGACTCCTCGTGGTTGGCGGCGCCGGCGGGAATCCGGATGCGCGGATTCACGATCCCGATCGTGCGCACCTCGTGGCGCGGCGGCTCGCTCGCGAACACGACGCCGATGCGCGTCACGTCCGTCGTTTCGGTGCCGTTGGGCGTGTAGTGCATCTGGAAGCGCAGCTTCGCGCCCTTCGGCAGGAGCTTGGCGTAGCCATCCGGATAGACGAGCGAGCCTTGGCCGGGAACGTAGGCGGCCCAGAAGCCCAGACGCTCTTCCTCGGCGATGTCGTCGTCGCCGCGCCGCTTGCGCCGCCCGGCGTTGGCGGCCTCGAGCTCGGGATCGATCAGGTGCACGAGCACGTGGTGCACGACCGCCGCGGCGCCCGGCCGCACCTCGATCGCACGCACCCAGCGGTCCTCCTCGAGCTGCGTCTCCACCACCACGTTCTGGTAGGGCATCGTCCCGCTCGCCTTGACGGCGACGGGCTGCGCGAACTGGAACACGCGGTCGGGCGTCGGGATGTTCCACTCGCCGGCGAACGTGCGCGGCAGCGGCGCCAGCGCCGGATCGCCCTCGGGCTTGCCGCCTGCGAGCCACGCGAGCAAATCCGCGCGTTCACTCTCGCCCAGCGAGCGGTCGTTGGCCCACGGGGTCGTCGCGGGCTCGTCCGGCGCGCGCTCGAACGGCACGGCGAACCACGGCGGCATCGAACGGTTTTCGACCACGCGTCGGATCATCCCGGCGTGCGCGACGACGTCGTCGAAGCGCTCGAGCGAGAACGGCGCGACGCCGCCGTCGCGATGGCACTCGACACAACGCTGCTGCACGATGCGCTCGATGCGCTCGTGGTAGGTGACCACCGCGGCCGCCGCGGGCTCGTCGCCGAGGTCGAGCTCGCAACCGGGTGCGTCCGTCGCGGCCACGAGCAACGGCTCGCCGCGCACCAGCGAGCGCAGCGCCTCCGCGAGGAAACGCTTGCGCGGCTTGTCGAGCGAGTAACCGACCCCGTGCTGGTCGTCGACCGCGCCGTGGAAGCGCACGGTGAAGGCCGCGTCGGTCACGATCACGTCCGTGGTTGTCGTGGCGCCGAGCGTGCGCGCGAGCTTGCCGTCGGCGTCGCGCACGACCGTCGCGCTCGCCCCGAAACGCTCCGCGAGCGCGCGCAGCGACTCCTCGCTGTCCGTGGCGACCGGATCGACGATCACCCAACGCACGCCCTGCGGCCCAGCCTGCGCGAGCTCGACCAGCGTCGGCGTGAACTTCGCGCTCAACGGGCAAGTCGGGCTCAGCAGCGCGAACACGACGAACTTCGCGTCACCGGGCAACACGACCTCGGCTCCCGCGACCGAACGCACGCTCTCCACCGCCGCACGCCGCCCGACGCCGTGCTCCGACGGCTCGAGCACCCGCGGCGCCCACTTCGCCGGCTCAGGTCTGGATGGCTCCTGCGCGAACGCGGGCAGGCCGCCGAGGAGCAAAGCGAGGACTGCGGAACGGGCCAGAGCTAGGGAGGGGCGCGGCATGGCTCCGGCGAGCCTAGCTCACGGTCCGCGCCCGGGCAGCGCCCCTACTCCTTGACCATCAGCTCCCAGGAGCGCACGAAGCCCCAGCGCTCCCCCATCGAGACCAGCGCGTCGTCGTTGTGGCTGGCGCGCGCGGCCAGCGTGTGCAGGTTGCGCGAGGCGAGCACCTCCCCGGCTCGCGCCACGAGCTCGCTGGCGACCCCGCGGTGGCGCAGCGTCGGGTCGACGTGCAGCGCGAGCACCATCGGCTGGGACGTGCCGAACAGCGGATCGACGAACGGCCCCGTCAGGCACAGGCCCCAGACGCGGCCGCGCTCGCTGGGCGGCGCGGACTCGTCCTCGGCGACCACCAGCACGGTCTCCGGCGCCCCGAAGCGCGCCCGCAGGGCCCGCTCGGCCGCACCGGCGGGGTACGGCAGGTCGGAAACCTGCGCGTGGAACTCGGCCGCCGAGCGGTCGATGCGGTCGGCGAGGCCGAGGGCCTCGTCGAGTTGGGTCACTTGCCTCAGTTGGAGCTTCATCGCGTCCGAACATAGGCCGCTCCGCCACCGGAACCAGTCCACCCCCTCGTTCGTGGACGCCCGACCCATCCCGGGGTTAGAGTGTTCCGCCCCAATTCCGGCCCGGGGATTCCCGGGCCCTCCTCGTCCAACCACCCCCGTCTTCCACGTGCAGATCAACGTCGAACGCCCCGCGCCCTGCCAAGCCAAGGTCTCCTTCACCGTGCCGAGCACGGAGTTCGAGGCCGAGTTCCACAAGGCGCTGAAGGAGCTCGGCAAGCGCATGAAGATCAAGGGCTTCCGCCCGGGCCACGTGCCGGCGGACGTCGTCGCGCGCCTGCAGGGCAAGGAGCTGCGCCAGGAAGTGGCGATGCGCTTCGTCAACCAGGCCTACTCGCGCGCCATCGACGAGAACAAGCTGCGCCCGCTGAACAACCCGCAGGTCGACTTCGGCGAGGTGCTCGCCGGCGTGGACTTCGCGCACAGCTTCGAGTTCCAGCTGCGCCCCGAGTTCCAGCTCGCGGAGTACAGGGGCCTCGAGATCGAGTCCTCGCTCCCGCCGATCCTCGCCGAGGAAGTCGAAGCCGCGATCGACCAGGCGCGCAAGAACCAGGCCCACCCCGAGCCCGTCGGCGACGACGGCCTGCCCGAGGACGGCATGGCGCTGTGCAAGGTGACGCTGCTGCACGAGGGCGCCCAGGTGTGGGAGCGCGACGGCCTGCGCATCTCGCCCTCGACCACGCTCCCCGGCGTCGACGGCCCGGCCTTCAAGGCGGCGATGACGTCCAAGAAGGACGGCGACGTCGTCGAATGCCCGATCACCTTCCCCGAGGACTTCGAGGCGGCCGACGCCCGCGGCAAGGCCGGCGTGGCGCGCGTCGAGATCAAGAACGCGTTCCGCATCATCCAGCCCTCGCGCGAGGAGCTGATGAAGATCATCGGTGCCGCCGACGAGGCCGAGCTCCTGCGCCGCGCCAAGGAAGGCCTCGAGCAGGCCAACACCCAGCTCGAGAACCAGCGCGTCGAGACCGAGCTGCTCGAGCGCCTGATCGCCGCCCACACGATGGACCTGCCGCCGGCGATGATCGACGAGCAGGCCAAGGGCCGCCTCGCGCAGATGCGCGCCGAGCTCGAGCAGGCCGGCAAGCGCGGCGAGGACCTCGAGGCCGAGCTCGCCGCCCGCGAGAACGACGCGCGCGCCGACGCCACCAAGGCCTCCAAGGCCTACTTCCTGATCGAGCGCATCGCGGAGGCCGAGAAGATCCAGGTCGCCGAGCAGGAACTGGTCGGCGAGCTGCGCTCGATCGCGCGCCGCAACCGCTCGAGCTTCGAGGAGGTGCGCGACTTCTACCAGCAGCAGAACATGCTCGGTCAGCTCGCGATGGAGATCCTCGAGCGCAAGATCCGCGCGTTCCTGCGCGAGAACGCCAAGCTCCTCGCCCCCAAGGCCTGAGCCCCCGCGCCGGTCGCCCTCCGCACACCGGCACGAAACTTCCGACGGCCGGTCCGCGCCACCCGCGCGGGCCGGCCGTCCCGATTTCGGGGCCAGACCGCGCCGAACGGCCGCTTGATCGCGGCGCGCTCAAGCCTTATTTCCCTAGCCCCGACAAGGCCTCCACAAGGAGCACGATGAGCGCCCAAGCGAATTACTACGTCCCCTACGTCATCGAGAAAACCGGCCGCGGCGAGCGCACGTACGACATCTACTCGCGCCTGCTCGAGGACCGGATCATCTTCATCGGTACCGCGATCGACGACCACGTCGCGAACTCCGTGATGGCGCAGCTCCTGTTCCTCGACAAGACGAACAAGAGCCAGGACATCAACATCTACATCAACAGCCCCGGCGGCTCGGTCACGGCCGGCCTCGCGATCTACGACACGATGCAGTTCGTGACGCCCGACGTCGCGACCTACTGCCTCGGGCAGGCGGCCTCGATGGGCGCCGTGCTGCTCGCCGGCGGTGCCAAGAACAAGCGCTACGCGCTGCCCAACAGCCGCGTGATGATCCACCAGCCCTGGGGTGGCACGCAGGGCACGGCGCTCGACATGGAGATTCAGGTCAACGAGATCCTGAAGATGAAGAAGACGCTCGAGGAGATCCTCGGCAAGCACTCTGGCCGCACTCCGAAGGAGATCGCCAAGGCCTGCGAGCGCGACAAGTTCTTCTCGGCCGAGGAGGCCAAGGAATTTGGCCTGATCGACCACGTCGTCGCGCCCTCGCACCCCGTCACGCCCGCGACCTGAGACCGCGCGCCGGGCTCTCCGGCCCCCAACCCGCTTCACGACCCGGATCGGGGCCCCGCGCCCCGGTCCGGGTCTTTCGTTGGGGCCGCACGGAATCCTCGGGCCCCCGCTGGGCCAGCGCGAGCGCCTCTCCGGCCTCCGACCGGGAACCATCTGCCGACCTGAAAAAGGTCCGACCACCCCATGCCTTCCTTTTGAGTCCCTGACGCTGCCTTGGCGAGGTACACGGGCTAGACTCCAAGCCATAGATGAGCCCCTCGTCCAACCGCGGCCGTCACATCGAGCGTTGCACCTTCTGCGAGAAGCGCCGGCACCACGTCGCTTCCCTGATCGCCGGCCCTCCGGGGGTCTACATCTGCAATGAGTGCATCGAGATCTGCAACTCGATCCTCCAGGAAGAGCAGCGCCGCAATCCCGAGGCGCAGGCGGCGGCCGGTGCGGCCACGGCGACGGCTCCGGCCGGCCCGGGCGCCCGCGGTCGCGTGGCGATGCCCGCGCGCAGCGAGAAACGGCTCCCCACGCCGATCGAGATCGCGCGCAAGCTCGACGAGTACGTGATCGGCCAGCAGCGCGCCAAGAAGACCATGTCGGTGGCGGTCTACAACCACTACCGGCGCCTGCGCCACCAGGCCCAGAACCCCGCCGCGATCGGCGACATCGAGCTCGAGAAGTCGAACGTGCTGCTCGTCGGCCCGACCGGCTCGGGCAAGACGCTGCTCGCGCGCACGCTGGCGCGCATGCTCGACGTGCCGTTCGCCATCGCCGACGCCACGACGCTCACCGAGGCCGGCTACGTCGGCGAGGACGTCGAGAACATCATCCTCAAGCTGCTGCAGAACGCCGACTTCGACGTCGAGCGCGCGCAGCAGGGCATCGTGTACGTCGACGAGATCGACAAGATCGCGCGCACGACCAACAACGTCTCGATCACGCGCGACGTGTCGGGCGAGGGCGTGCAGCAGGCGCTGCTCAAGATCCTCGAGGGCACGATCGCCAACGTGCCCCCGCAGGGCGGCCGCAAGCACCCCGAGCAGGCCTACATCCAGGTCGACACCTCGAACATCCTGTTCATCTGCGGCGGCACGTTCTCGAACATCGAGCAGATCATCTCGCGCCGCATCGGCAAGAGCCGCATCGGCTTCGTCGGCGGCGTCGACGACTCGGCCGTCGCCAAGCTGCGCGGCGGCGCGACATCGCTGCCCGACCGCGCCGACGCCTCGACGCGCGACGAGTTCCTCAAGCACCTCGAGCCGCGCGACCTGATCGAGTTCGGCATGATCCCCGAGTTCGTCGGCCGCCTGCCGGTGATCTCGACGCTCGACACGCTCAAGGAAGCCGACCTCGTCCGCATCCTGACCGAGCCGCGCAACGCGCTCACGCGCCAGTTCCAGCGGCTGTTCAAGATGTCCGGCGCCGAGCTCGAGTTCGCGCCCAGCGCGCTCGAGGCCATCGCCAAGATCGCGATCCAGCGCGAGACCGGCGTGCGCGCCCTGCGCTCGATCCTCGAGGACACGCTGCTCGACCTGCTGTTCGAGCTGCCCACGCGCACCGACACGCGCCACTTCGTGGTCGAGGGCAAGCACGTGCGCGCCGAGGCGTCGCTCGCGCTCGGCCTCTCGCAGACCGACGTGCTCGCTTCCGACTCGGAAGTCGAACACCCCGGCGAGCGCGACGTCGAACGCGAGTCGGCCTGAGCTCGCGGACCGCCGCGTTCAGCGCGGGATGCGGCGCTCGAACTCCGCCGCACGTGTCGGGTTGCCCTGCGCCTTCAGCACGCTCGCAGCGCGCTGGTAGCGGCTCTGAGCCTCCGAACGGCGGCCGAGCGCCTCGCAGGCCGAGCCGGCGAGCTCCAGCGCGTCGACATCGAGGTTCGACGCCATTGCGTTCGCGCGCTCCGCCGCCCAGAAGGCCAGCGCCGGGTCCTTCGCAGCCGGATCGCGCGGGTTCAGGCTCTCGCGCGCAAGCTGCAGGTGCAGCTCGCGGTCCGTGGGGCTGAGCTCACAACCCAGCCGCAGCGCATCGAGCGCCTCCGCATCGCGTTGGCCCGTGCGCAGCAACATGTGCAGCTGCCGCGCGACGCTCGCCGCCGCCGGCGCGCGGTGCTCGAGCGCGCGCTGCCAGGCCGCGATGGCCTGATCCTGCTGGCCACGGCTCAGGTACGCGCCACCGAGGTTCTGCAGCGTCATTCCGTAGGTCGGCAGCAGCCGCTCCGAGCGCTCGAGCTCCGCGATCGCC
>JAPLOE010000071.1:15075-31959 GCA_026692705.1 Planctomycetota bacterium | reverse complement strand
CGCCTCGCGCAACTCGATCGCCGCGCACTACTGCACGGGCTGGGAAGACCCGACGCGCTACGAGGAAGGCGACTGCGTCAAGGTCGACATCGGCGTGCACGTCGACGGCTACATCGCCGACACGGCGCTCACGGTCGACCTGTCGACGGACGGGCGCTGGCAGAAGCTCATCAAGGCCTCGAGCGACGCGCTCGCCGCCGCGATCGCGACGGTGGCCGACGGCGTTCCCGTCGGTGACGTCGGAGCCGCGATCGAACGCACGATCCTCGCCGCTGGCTACAACCCGGTGCGCAACCTGACGGGCCACGGGCTCGGCCGCTGGAAGGTGCACACGCCGCCGCAGATCCCCAACCAGGCCGAAGGTGGCGGCGGTCGCCTCAAGCAGGGCATGGTGTTCGCGATCGAGCCGTTCGCCTGCACGGGCAAGGGCTACATCGTCGAGCGCGGCAAGGCCGAGGTGTTCATGATGGTCCGCCCGCCGATGAAGGCGAAGGGACTGGACCGCGACGTGCTCAAGGACATCGAGGGCTGGCGCGGGCTGCCGATCGCTCGGCGCTACTTCCGCCACCGCGATCCCGAGGTCGTCGAGGACACGCTGACCAAGCTCGCGCGGCAGGGTTCGCTGATGCGCTACCCGCCGCTGGTCGAGGCCGATGGCGTGATGGTCGCGCAGACCGAGCACTCGCTGTACCTCGGGCCGGACGGCGTCGAGATCCTGACCGCGGGCGCGTGAGCTGCGCGCGATGAAGCTCGCGCTCGTCACCACGCCGTGGGACGCGCCCGGCGACCACGCCGCCCTCACCCGTGCCTTCGGGCGAGAGCTGTGGGAGCACGCGGACGTGCAGGTGTTCGTCGAACGCGGCCGCGAGGGCGCCGACTGGTTCGGGGTGCGCACGCGCTCGGTGGGCGAGCTGCTCCCGCGCGACTTCGATCAGGTGCTCTACCTTGTCGACGACTCGGGTGCCCACGCTTTCATGGCGCCGCTCGTGCGCACTCTCGGCGGTTGTGTCGCGCTGCACACGTGGGAGCTGCGCCAGCTCGCGCGCGCGGCCTATCCGGAACTCGCGAATCCCGGCCTGCGCGCGGCGAAGCGTGCGTTCGGCGAAGGTGGCCTCACGGCGGCGCGCGAGCACTGGAGCGATCCCGCGTCGACGAGCTCGCCGCTCAACCGCTCGATCGTGCGCTTCGGCGACACGTTCCTCGTACGCGACGAGGCGCTGCGCAAGCAGATCCTCGACGACCGCAACGCACCGACGCCGATCGGAGTGCTGCCGTGGCCGGCGACGCCCGAATGTGACTGGGCCGCGGTCGCGAGCGCGATGTTCAAGCTGTTCGAGCGTTTCCCGCCGCCGCGCACCGCCCGCAAGGGCCTGATCGGCCTGCGCGTGCGCGAGGAACTCCGCTCGCGAGCCTCGCGACCTGACTAGGAACGCCGCGCACCCGCGGCCCTCGCGTTCGCGAGGACCGACGGGTGCGCGAAACGGCCTGCCGCCTGCAGTGTCAGGGAAGCACGGTCAGGCGGAGCGCGTCGCTCAGGTTCGTCGTCTTGGGAGCCGGCGGATCGCGGTACCAAGCCTGCGCGAACAGGGTCGAGCCGGCCGTGAAGGGCTGGCCGAGCGCACCGGGGTTGGTGAGCTGGAACGCGTTGAGGTTGAGGAGGAAAGCGCCGTTGCACTGGCCTGCGGTGCCGCCCGTGGAGCTCGCCGGCGTGCGCTGCGTCGGCGCCTTCACGCACAGGAAGCTCGAGCCATTGCCCCACGGCTGCGGAACGTAGCCCGAGTTGTTGATGCCGTAGAAGATCAGCCCGGTCTTCTGGCCTTCGGTGCCGGAGACGCTCAGCAAGCAGGAGTTGCTGAAGCTCGCGTTCGGATTGGAGTTGGCGGTCAGAGTCGGCGTGCAGCCGTTGGTGCTCGTTCCGGCCGTGCAGTAGCTCACGGGCTGGGGCACGCTGCGCACGATCTGGATGCCGTTGAGCGAGCCGAACCCGAGGTCCGGCGCACCGGCGCCGAGCTGGATCGACAGCGTCCCGCTGGGGCCGACGGTGAGCGTGTGGAGCGCGTAGGTCTGCAGGTGCGTGTGGCCACTGGCCGGCCAGTCGAGCGAGCCGACGACCTGCTGCCCCGAAGGCGAACCCGGCACGTCGATGCGCGTGGTCCACGCCGAGCCGCCGTTGCCCGGCAGGTAGTTGTCGGGCGCGAAGCTGTAGGTGTAGATCTCGTAGTCGCCCGGCTGCAGGCCGGTGAACGAGACGACCAGCTCGGAGACGGGGCCGGTGGGGTAGCCGCCACCGACATCGAGAATGTCGTCCATCAGCGCCTGGTCACCGCCGCTCGTGCTGGGGTTGTTCCAGGTCCAGCCGCCGAGCCCGTTCCAGCCGGCCGCGCCTGCCGCGACTCGCAATTGCACCGGCGTGCCGTTGCCAGCGAGGTCGAACAGCCCGATGGGGCCGTTGGGCACGATCGCCGCGATTCCGTTCCAGGCGCCGGCCTTGCCTGCGGCGGCGTAGGTCGCGGGCGGCGTGGAGGCCGCGTTGTGGAAGTCGATGTTGAACTCCTGCGCGACCGCTCGACTGGCGAGGACGGACAGGACGAGCGGAAGGAATGCGATTCGGAAGGTCATCGGGTGGATTCCTGGAACGACGTTGCGGGTAGCTGGGTGGCTGCGCTGCTTCCAAGATAGCTGCCAGGCGCTCGGAGGAGCGGCGCGACGAGAAACAATGCGCCTGTCCGGGCCCGAATCCGTGCGCAGCGGCGCGTCGACTTCGTCCCTGCTTGCGGAACACTGGCGGCGGAGGCGCTAGGTTGCCTCGCGGAGGAAACCTCGATGCGCGGATGGATGCTGGCGGTGGCGGCGGGCCTGTGCTGGGGCGTGGGCGAGCTGTGCACCAAGTCGGTGCTGCATTCCGGCAAGGTCGGGCCGCTGTCGGCGATCGCGTTGCGCTCGACGATCGCGCTGCCGGTGATCTGGCTCGCGTGGTGGCTGGTCGTGAGCGTGTGGGGCGCGGAGGCGCGGCCCGCGCTGCGCGAGCTCTCCACGGGCGACGTGCTGCGCCTCGTGCTCGGCTCCGGCCTGTGCGCGGGCGCGCTCGGCATGATCTTCTTCTACGGAGCGCTCGCGCTTGACGACGTGTCGCGCATCAAGCCGATCGCGTTCACGATCGCGCCCGCGACGGCGGCGCTGCTGGGCTGGCATTTTCTTGGCGAAGGCCTTGGCGTGCGCAAGCTCGTCGCGCTCGCGCTGATCCTCGGCGGCGTCGCGTTGCTCGCCAGCGCGCCGCGCCCGGAACGGCACGACGCGCCGGCGCAAACGCGGCACTGAACGCGCTCAGTGCGTGTAGAACGCGCGCAGCACGGCGCCGCGAGTCGGGGCCACGTAGATCTGCTGGCGCGCACCACCGTTCGACCAGTCGTGGAAGTGCCAGTCGCCAAAGTCGGCGGGGCCCTCGAGCACGTGCTCGAAGCCGATCAGGCTCTCGATCGTCGCGGGCGTCGCGCGCAGCTCGCCGTCGACGAGGATCGGGATGCCCGGCGGCGCGCTCTCGATCCGGAAGCGCGTGCGCAGCGGCTTGAGGTCGAAGCGCTCGACCGTCGCGAGGCCGTTGTCGCCGGTGACGGTGAGCACGACCTGAAAGTGCGAGTGCGAGGGCGGATGGCCTTGGGTCGGGATCTGCACGAGCAGATCGTTGCCGACGAGCGGCCCGAGGAACGGATGCGAGTGCTCCTCGTGCACGAGCAGCACCTGCCACGCGAAGCGGTCGTCGGGCAGCGCGGTCGCGAGGCCGACGCTCGCGTTCGCCGAGAGCTTGATCCACTCGCCGGCCTCGTAGGGCTGCCCGTCGTAGGGTTCGCACACTTGCACGAGCGGGCGCTGGCCGACTTCGATGCGCAGCGCCGGCGACACGACGGTCGACGCGCCGTCGGTGGCCCACAGCTCGGCAGAGTAGATGCCTTCGGACGCGTACACGTGCAGCGGATTCGCGCTCGACGACGCGATGCCGTCGCCGAAGACCCAAGTGAGCTGCAGCGCGCCCGGACCGGGCACCGGATCGACCGTGCCGGCGCTCGAGAACTGCACCGCGAGCGGCGCGAGACCCTCGACGCGGTCGGCGCTCGCGTGCACCTGCGGGCCGTCGGCGGTCGCACCCGTGTAGCGGATCTCGTGCAGGCCCGCGAGGTCGACGGCGCCGGAGTTCTGCAGCCCGATCGTGACGTAGTACAGCGATCCATCGGCGCCGAAGGCGAGGTCGACGATCGAGCCCGCGTCGGGCGCACGCAGGAACGGCAGGATGCTCGTGATCGCTCCGCCGGAATCGAACACGACGCGGCGCACCCAGCGGTTGGCGTAGTCGGCGACGAGCAGGTCGCCATCCATCGAGGCGGGGAACTGCGTCGAACGGCAGAAATCGCCGGCCACGATGCAGGCCTGCACGGGCCCCTGCACGAATTGGTTGTCGTCGTGACGGTAGCCCCACGACGGCACGACGAGACCCGTGCAATCGAGCACGCGGCATTCGTCGCCTTCCTGTTCCGGCCAGCCGTAGTCGGCGCCGCTGCGGACGGGGTTGAGCTCCTCCCATGCCTGCGGTGAGTTGCCGCCGACATCGCCGACGTAGGCCGCGCCCGAGAGCGGATCGACGGCCATGCGGAACGGATTGCGCAGGCCCGCGGCGAAGATCTCCGGCAGCGCACCGGGCTGCGAGAGGAACGGGTTGTCGAGCGGGATGGAGCCGTCGGGTTCGAGGCGCAGCAGCTTGCCATGCGGGCTTGCGAGGTTGCGCGCGTTCAGGCTGTTCATCTGGTCGCCGGTGGCGATCAGGAGGTGGCCCTGCGCGTCGAAGCCGAGTGCGCCGCCGTGGTGGAATTGCGCCGCGAGCTCGGGGTTCTGCCAGATCAGGACCTCGCTCGACAGCGCGGCCACGTCGCCGATCACGCGCACGCGGCTGACGCGATTGCGCGGCTCGCTCGTCGTGTAGTACGCGTACAGGTAGCCGTTGAGCGCGAAGCCGGGGTCGAGCGCGAGCTCGATCAAGCCGCGCTCGCCGCTCGAGGTGTCGGCCGGGAACTGGATCAGGGGCTGCTCGTGCAGCTCGTCGTCGTGCCAGATGCGGACCGTGCCGTCGCGCTGGCCCACGAACAGGCGCCCGTCGGGAGCGGCGACGACGCACACGGGCTCGACGAGCGCGTGGCTCAGCACGCGCTGCTCGAAGCCGACCGCCAGTGGCTGGCGCTTGACCGGCGCCGTCAGGTTCACGTCGGTCTCGTACGCGACCCACTCGGCCGCGCTCGCGCTGCCGTCGATCACTTGCCCCGCGGCCGCGATGGCCGTGCTCCAGTCGGGCGCCGACTGGCCGCTGCCTTCCTCGATGCGGTAGTAGGCGGTGAGCCCGGCCTCGTCGCCGTCGAGCACCTGGTCGAATGTCGCCGCGAGCTCGTTCGCCGTGCGCGCCGTGGTCCACAGGCGCAGCTCGTCGAACAGGCCCTCGTAGGCGGTGCCCGCGCTCGGCGGCCCGGGCAGGCGCTTGCGCGCGCCGACGAACAGCCACGGCTGCCACGGCGTCGGCGGATTGGGGACACCGCTGTTGGGGAAGCTCAGGTTCGAGCGCGAGGCGTTGGCGCCGCTCGCGATGTCGAGCACGGCGTCGACGAAGATGCGCTTGGTTCCCGTCGCGGAGTCGCGCACGCAGGCGATGTGGTGCCACGTGTCGTCGAGCACGAGCACGCTGCCTTCGAGCGTGTGCTCCGCATCGAGGTTCTGGTCACCCGAGCCCGTGCCGAAGCTGACGCGGCCGCCGGCGAACGAGACGCCGAAGTCGCGCCGCGAGCCGACGAAGATCGTCCGGTCGATGACGACCGCTCCCGTGCGCCAGCGGGCGTCGGTGAACTCGCCACCGCCGCTCCACGGCGTCGGATTCTGGCCGAGCGTGCCGCGCACCCAGAACTCGAGCGTGAACGAGCCCTGTCCGATGTCCGCGGGGTCGGAGTGGTTGCCTGGGGTGTTGTCGTCGATGCGGATGCGGACGAGGTCGGTGGCGCCGTCGTCGGTGCCGTGGAAGCGGAGCGCGAATTGGGAGGCCTGGGAGAGCAGGGCCGGACACACAAGCGCGACCGCCGCCGCGAGGCGGGCGGAGCGCCCTAGGAGAGTGGTCATGGCTCACCCCAAGGTTCGCACCGGTTCCAAGAAGTTGCAAAGCGTCGGGCGTGAAGAGCCCGTCATTCGGTCCGAGCTCGCGAAGGACTTTCCGCGCGAAGAAACCGTTTCAGGTGATACCGGGCGGGGTGCCCGAGCGTCGTTGCGCTGGCCGGGACGGTGGCGGAGCCATGGGGGCGCCGCGCGCGGGCCGGCGGAACGAAGCAGAAGAGGAGTTGGAGTGATGCAGGTGTGGAACAAGATGGCGGTGGCGCTCGGGGCGGCACTGCTGGTGCCGCCCAACGTGCAGGCGGGGGTGCAGGCGGGTGTGCAGGCGGGCGAGCGCGCGGACGTGCTCGCGCTCGATTCGCTCACGCTCGCGCAGCTCGAGGACGCGGCGCACGAGGATCGGCTCGAGCCGCTCGCGCTCGAGCTCGCGGGCCTCGGCGAGGCGCGTTTCGAGCTGTCGCTCGGCGCCACGGCGACGCGGCGCGGCTTCGCGCTCGACATCGCCGGTGGCCGGCCCTTCGGCTGGGCGCTGGTGACGTTCGAGGACGGCGACGAGAACGCCGATGGCGGGGTGGGCTCGTCCACGCGCGAGCTCGTGCGCCTCGACGCGCAGGGGGCCGCGCGCCTCGTGCGCCGCGACTGGCGCGGGCGCCGCGACGTGCGTGCGCTGCTGCTGATGCCGCGTCCTTCTGGCGTGCGCGCTGCGCTCGCGACGACGATCCCCGCCGCGGCCACCATCCCGCCGCCGCAGGTGAGCCCGATCGTCGGGGGTTCGCTCGTGATCACCGAGATCATGAAGGACCCGACCGCCGTCGCCGACTCGGCGGGCGAGTGGTTCGAGGTGCGCAACCTCACCAGCCAGCCGATCGACCTCGCCGGCTGGACCCTGACCGACGGCGCGAGCAACACGCACATGATCGCGCTGACCGCTGGCGCCGTCGTGATCCCCGCGCGTTCCTACTTCGTGTTCGGCATCAACGCCAACGCGGCGCAGAACGGCGGCGTGGTGATCGACTACCGCTACTCGAGCTTCTCGCTCAACAACGGCGCCGACTCGATCCAGCTGCTCGACGCGTCGGGCACGCTGGTCGACGCGATCAGCTACGACGACGGCATCTTCTGGCCCGACACGGCCGGCAAGTCGCTCAGCCTCGATCGCGCGCTGGTCGACCCCAGCGCCAACGACGACGGCGGCAACTGGTGCAACGGCGCGGCGCCGATGGGCTCGACGGGCACCGACTTCGGCACGCCGCGGCGCGCGAACCTGGTCTGCCCGTGAGGCTCGGGAGCGGCTCTCGCTCCCACTGGATCGGCCGTTCCTGAGGGCGCAGGAGCCGCCGCGGGCCTCAAGGCTCGCGTGCGTGAACCTGCGGGATGGCTGAAGCGGCCCGCGCGTCCGGAGCGTTTCCGGCGCGCGGGTCCGCACTGGCCGCTCGACGCTGCTCGAGCTCGAGCGCGATCTCCGCCTGCTTGCGCCATGCCCCGAACAGATGACCCGCACCTTCGAAGCTCTCCAGCCGCTCGCGCGTGCCCGCATCGACCGCACCGGCGGCCGCCTTGCGGAAGGGCGTGCCCGGAAGCGGCATGAACGTGTGCGCGTGCGCCTTCGCGCCGAGCGCCGTCAGGCGTTCGACCAGCGCCAGCGTCGCGGCGATGTCCTCGGGCTCCTCGCCCGGCAACCCGAGCAGGAAGTCGACGTTGGCCTTGAAGCCGTGCTCGGCACAGGTGCGGACCGCGCGCTCGATCGCCTCGACGTCGTGGCCGCGGTGGCTCGCGGCGAGCACGCGCTCGCTGCCCGACTGGCCGCCGATCACGAGGTTGTCGTTGTCGACGAAGCGCGCGAGCAGCTGCAGCGCCTGCGGGGTGACGTGCTCGGGGCGCACTTCGCTGGGGAACGTGCCGAAGAACATGCGCCCGTGCGCGCCGAGCGCTTCGCGCACGCGTGCGAGCAGTTCCTCGACCGCCGCCAGGTTCACGCTCTCGTCGGGCGATCCGTAGGAGAGCGAAGTCGGCGACACGAAACGCACGTCGCGCAGGCCGGCGCGCGCGATCTCCCCGGCCCAATGCGCGATGTTCGCCGGGCTGCGGTGGCGGAAGCGCGCCTTGGCGAGGAACGGCGTCTGGCAGAACTTGCAGGCGTAGATGCAGCCGCGCGTGATCTCGATCGGGCCGAACAGGCGCCGCGACGGATCGAAGGGCGCGTGCGTGTCGAGCTCGGCGACGGGTTCGCCGCGTCCGGCGCTCTCGACGCGGCCCGCGACAAGTTGCGCAAGTCCGCGCACGCGCTCCAGCGCGCTCGCCAGCGCTTGCACGTCGCGTGCGCGGCGCAGCTCGCGTGCGATCGCCACGATCGTGGCCTCGCCTTCGCCGATCGCGACGAAATCGAAGCCTTCGCGCAGGGTCTCGAGCGGCTCCGCGGTCGCGTGGACGCCGCCCGCGAGCGCCAGCCAGCCGCCGGGCACCCGCTCGCGCAGCCAGCGTTGCTCCTGCGCACATTCCGCGAGGCTCGGCGAGTAGAAGCTCCACACGACGAGCGTCGGCTCGCCCGCCGCGACGCCGGCGCGCACGGCCGCCTCGAGGTCCCGCGGCGTGCGTGCGAGCGTGAGCTCGAAACCACCCTGCGCCAGTTCGCCGGCCAGCGCGCCCACCAGCACGTTGAACGCGTAGCGTCCCGGACTGCGATAGCTGAGGACGAGCCGCGCCACGGCCTAGCCCGGCCTATTCATGAGGCTCGTAGCGAAAACGCGAAAACGCCGGCGATGCAAGGCGCGAGGATGGTTTTCCTCGCAGGCGACCTGCAGGTCGCTGAGGACCACAACCACCGCAGCAACGCAGCAGCGTCGAGCGGTTTCGCGTTTGCAGTAGAGACTCATGAATGGGGCGGGCTAGTCGTCGAGCAGCGCGCGCAGGCGCTGCAGCTCGACGAGCGCCTGCAGCGGCGTCAGCGAGTTCGGGTCGAGCCGGCGCAGCTCTTCCTCGACGTGGCTGGGCGGTGCGGCGAACAGCGAGAGCTGTCCGCTCGACTTCGAGGCCCCGCGCGCGTGGGACGAGATGCGCGGCACGAGGTCCTCGTTGTCGGCCTCGAGGTCGCGCAGGATCGAGCGCGCACGCTCGAGCAGCTGCGGCGGCACGCCGGCGAGGCGCGCGACGTGGATGCCGTAGGAGCGGTCCGTGCCGCCGTCGACGATCTTGTGCAGGAAGACGATCTCGTCCTGGTACTCGCGCACGGCGACGCTCTTGTTGCACACGCCCGAGAGGCGCGACGCGAGCTCCGTGAGCTGGTGGTAGTGCGTCGCGAACAGCGTGCGGCAGCCGATCTTCTCGTGGATGTGCTCGACGATCGCCCAGGCCAGCGCGAGGCCGTCGAAGGTGCTCGTGCCGCGCCCGACCTCGTCGAGCACGACCAGCGAGCGCGCGCTGGCGTTGTTCAGGATGTTGGCGACCTCGATCATCTCGACCATGAAGGTCGAGGCGTTGCGGCTGATGTCGTCCGCGGCTCCCACGCGCGTGAAGATGCGGTCGACGACGCCGATCTTGGCTTTGCGCGCCGGCACGAACGAGCCGACCTGCGCCAAGAGCACGATCAGCGCCGTCTGGCGGATGTAGGTCGACTTGCCGGCCATGTTGGGGCCGGTGAGGATCGTCACGCGGCGGCCGTCGCGGTCGAGCGTGCTGTCGTTGGGCACGAAGCTCTCGGTCCCGCCCATGCGCTCGATGACGGGATGGCGGCCGTCCTCGATGGCGAGCAGGTCGCCGTTGTCGAGTTGCGGCGCGACGTAGCGGTTCTCGACCGCCCGCTGCGCCAGCGCCGACAGCACGTCGACCGACGCCAGCGCGTCCGCCGTGTCGAGGATGCGCCCGACGTGGCGCGCGACCTCGTCGCGCAGCTCGCTGAAGATCTGGTACTCGAGGTCGCGCGAGCGCTCCTCGGCCTTCAGCACCTTGCCCTCGAACTCCTTGAGCTCGGGCGTGATGTAGCGCTCGGCGTTCTTGACCGTCTGCTTGCGGATGTAGCTCTCGGGCACCCGCTCGACCTGGCCGCGCGGCACCTCGAGGTAGTACCCGAACACCGAGTTGAAGCCGACCTTGAGGCCGGCCATGCCCGTGCGCGCGATCTCGTCGGCTTGGAAGCGCGCCATCCAGCTCTTGCCGTCGCCGGCGATCTGCACCAGCTCGTCGAGCTCGGCCGAGAAGCCCTGCCGCACGAGGCCGCCGTCCTTGAGCGACAGGGGCGGCGCATCGACCAGCGTGGCGTGGATGCGCGCGGTGACGTCGTCGAGCGGATCGAGGCGCGCGAGCAGCTCGCCCAGCACCTTGGAGTACACGTGGTCGAGCTTGGCGCGCAGCTGCGGCACCACCGCGAGCGAGTTGGCGAGGCCCACGAGGTCGCGCGCGTTGGCGCGGCCGGTCGAGACCTTGGCGACGAGGCGCTCGATGTCGAGCACGCTGCGCAAGAGCTCGCGCACGTCCTCGCGCAGGAACGGCCCCTCGAAGAACTCGGCGACGCCGCGCTGGCGGTGCAGGATCGCTTCCGGCTGGCGCAGCGGCGCGAGCAGCCATGCGCGCAGCAGGCGCCCGCCCATGTCGCATCGAGCGCTTCGAGCAGCGTGCCCTCGGTGCGGCCCTCGCGCTGCGTGACGACGAGCTCGAGGCACGAGCGCGTGGCGCGGTCGAGCACGAGGAAGTCCGCGGTCTCGACCTTCTCGATGCGCCGCACGTGCTCGCAGGCCGAACGCTGCGTTTCCTCGAGGTACTCGATCAGCGCGCCGGCAGCCTGCACCGCGAGCGAGTCCTCCTCGAGGCCAAAGCCCTCGACGGTCTGCACCTTGAAGTGCCGCGCCAGCGCGCGCAGCGCCGTCGAGCGCTCGAAACGCCATTCCTCGCGCTCGCTGCGGCACAGGCCCTGCATGCGGTCGAGCGCTTCGCTCGTCTGCGGCGCGCGCTACGTGCAACGCCGCGAGGAAGTTGTTGGAGCGCGCGTCGAGCGCTTCCTCCTCGGTGATCGTGCCCGCCGTCACCACGCGCACGATGGCGCGGTCGACGATGCCCTTCGCCGTGCGCGGGTCCTCCATCTGCTCGCAGATCGCGACCTTGAAGCCCTTGCGCACGAGCCGCATCAGGTACGCCTCGTGGGCCTTGACCGGCACGCCCGCCATCGGGAGCGCGTGCGTGCCCTTGTCGCGCGAGGTCAGCGTGATGCCGAGCTCGCGCGAGGCCGTCACCGCGTCCTCGCCGAAGAGCTCGTAGAAGTCGCCCATCCGGAAGAAGAGCAGCGCGTCGGGCTGCTCCTTCTTGGCCCGCTGGTACTGGGCCATCATCGGCGTGGTCGTGCCGGATCTGCCTCCGGTGTCGATCAGGCTCGCTTGGTTCATGGGGCGGGCGGGGCGAAGTCGGTCGTGGCCAGATCGGACGGGGCGGGGGCGGACGGGGCGGGCTGCCGGGGGCCGCCGCCAGGGGGGCGCGGCGCCGGAGGGGCTCACCCAGCCGGGGGAGACCGTGGAGAACCGGGCGCCGGGCGTGCAGTCTATAGAGGACAGGCGTCCCCGCCGAGGGGCGCCGGGGGTGCGCCCAGGCCTCCGGGAGCCCGCTCCCGCGCTTGGCATCCCAATTGCCATCTCCTTCCCGCAAGATCCCGACCGGCCCGCGGCCGATCAGGCCGACCCGTCACCATGTCCGCCCGCCTCCGCCTGCTCCCGACCCTGCTCGCGTTCCTGTGCGCGAGCTGCGTCAGCTTCGTCGACCACACGCCGGCGGCGGTGGCGGATTTCGAGGCCGGGCGCTTCGACGAGGCGCGGACGGCGCTCTCCAACCCGAAGGTGATCGACTCGCCGTTCCTGCGCGGGGCCGAGCGCGGCACGATCGACCTGGTCGACGGGCGCTGGGACGACGCGCAGGCGAGCTTCGACGCCGCGGTCGAGGCGGTGCGCGAGCTGGAGGAGCGCGCGGTGCTCGGGCTCGCCGAGCTGGGCGAGCAGGCGAGCTCGCTCGTGCTCAACGAAGGCGTCAAGGAGTACCAGGGCGAGGGCTACGAGCGCGTGCTCGTCCACACCTCGCTCGCGCTGACCTACCTCGCGCGCGGCAATCTCGACGGCGTGTACGTCGAGGTGCGCCGCGCCAACAAGCTGCTCGAGACCGAGGAGGGCCTGTACTCGAAGAAGTACGCCGCCGGCGGCTTCGGGCACCTGATCTCGGCGCTCTGCTACGAGCTGCAGGGGCGCTACGACGACGCGTACATCGACTACAAGCGCATGGTCGAGAAGGGCGTCGGGACCGAGCTCGCCGGCAAGGCCGTCACGCGGCTCGCCGCGCGCTTGCGCCGCGAGGACGAACTGCCGCAGTGGACCGAGAAGTTCGGCCCGCCGCCGGAGCTGCCCGCGGACGCGGCCTCGATCGTGGTGCTCGGCGGCGTGGGCCTCGGTCCCTACAAGATCGAGGAGACGACGCAGCTCATGACCGGCGCCGGCCTCGCGCAGTTCTCGATCCCGCGTTTCGTCTCGCGCCCGGCGCTGACGACGGCCTTCGACCTGTCGGTCGACGGCGGGGCGTCGTTGCGCTCCACCGAGGTCGAGAGCATCGACACCGTCGCGATCGAGAACCTCTCCGACCGCATGGCCTGGCTGGCCGGGCGTTCGCTGCTGCGCGGCGCGATGAAGCTCGTCGCGACCCACGCGATCTCCGAGAGCGTGCGGCGCGAGCACGGCGAGGCCGCCGGCGTCGCCGCCCTGCTCGTCGGCTCGCTCGTCACCGCCGCCACCGAACGCGCCGACACCCGCTGCTGGCGCACGCTGCCCTCGGCCTGGCACGGCGGGCGCCTGTGGGTGAGCGCTGGCGAGCACATGCTCACGCTCTCCGCCGTCGGCGGCGAGACCGTCGAGCTCGGCCGCTTCCAGCTCCAGCCCGGCGAGACGCTGTTCGTGATCGCGCGCTCGCTCGGATCGCGCCTGTACGCCCACGTGATCGGCGGGGCGCGGCTCGACGCGCCGCCCGCCGCCGCCTCCGAGCCCACTCCGACCTCCGCCGAGCCGTCCGACGGCACGCCGGCCCCGACCACCGATTCCTAGAAGGAAACCGCCATGAAGACCCTTTCGTCCCTCCTCCCGCTGGCGCTCGTCGCGCTCGTCGGCTGCACGGCCGCCCCGCGCGGTTCCGTCAACAGCTTCGACGGCAAGAACACCGAGGTCGGCAACGCGCTGCTCAACGCCTCGCTCGAGATCCGCAACATCGTGCGGGCCGAGAAGAACGGCCTGAAGGTCGCGCAGTTCGAACTCCACAACCGCCACTCGACCGCGCTCGCGTTCCAGTGGACCGTCGAGTGGTACGACCGCTCCGGCCTCAAGATCCAGTACGGCCCGGCGCACTGGGAACCCGAGCGCCTCGCCGGCAGTGCCTCCAAGACCCTTCAGATCGTTGCTCCCTCCCCGGATGCCGACAGCTGGAAGCTCCAGGTCGGCTCGCGCGACGAAGTCCAGTGATCCACCCCAACGCACCCCAACTCCTCCCGCCCATGAAGAAGTTCCTCCCGCTGTTCGCCCTCGCCACGCTCGGCCTCACCGCCTGCTCGTCGATCCAGTACGACGACCCGGACAAGGTCGAGACCGTCAACATGAAGTTCGGCTCGACCGACCTGCAGTCGATCGCCGACGCCATGGTCCAGTCGCTGCTCTCCAGCCCCAACCTCCAGTACATCGACCACTCGGGCAAGGGCGACGACAAGCGCGTCGTGCTGCTGACGGGCGAGGTCAACAACCGCACGAGCGAGCACATCGACACGTCGAGCATCACCGACTCGATCCGCACCGCGCTGCTCAAGTCCGGCCGCATCCGCCTCGCCGCCACCAACCAGGGCCAGGACGAGCTCGGCACCCAGGTCCGCTTCCAGATGGAGTCGGGCCGCGTCGACCCCAACCTGATCCGCCAGTTCGGCAAGCAGATCGGCGCCGATGCCGTCATGTACGGCAACCTGCGCTCGATCGAGAAGTCCAAGGACCGCAACCTCGAGGACGGCGGCCGCAAGACCGACGACGTCTACTACAAGTTCACCCTCGAGGTCGTGAACATCGAGACCGGCGAGGTGATCTGGATCGACGAGAAGGAGATCCGCAAGTCGAAGAAGACCGGCCTCTTCGGCGGCTAGTCGACGCTCCGCCCCCGGTGGGGCTCCGTCCTGCGCTCCGGGCCTTCCCATCTCGCGGTGGGAGGGCCCGGCGCCCTTTCCGGGTGCTCGAAAACCTCCCCGGGACCCTTCCCGACCCTTTCCGTGGGCTTTTCTGGATTTCTCGAGCCCCCGCGTTCGGTCCCGTCCGGCATCGGGCTCTTGGGAGCGTCGCCGGCCTACGGGGCACAGGGATGGGCCCGGGGGGGCCGGCGAGGGTGATCAGGGATATGACACTCCTGGGGATCAAGTTTCTGACGGACAACGACAGCCTGTAGCTTCTTCTTCAACTCCTGGCTCGGACCCGCTGGCACGGCGGGTCCGAGTCATTTTTGTCGCCAACGCCCAAGGCCGCCGTCGGGCCGTCACCCCCGCCCGGGCGCCCCGTCAGCGGCCGTCTTCCTCGTCGAAGAGGCCGTGGGCGCGTCGTTCGGCGGTGATGGCGGCGCGCAGCGCTTTGGCGTCGAAGCGCACGTTCAGGGACTGCGAAGGGGCGTCATGGGGCAGGAAGAGGAAGCTCGGCTCGACCGGGACCTCGACGTAGCTCATGTGGAGCCCGGGGACTCGGGCCTTGAGCTGGAGGTCGACGCGGCCCCTGAAGGGCATGGGCGTTCGCGTGACGCCGTCGAGGCCGATGTTGCACCAGAGTCTGCGGGGCAGGAGCCCGAGGGGCTCGCTCGCCGTCAGAACGAGCGACAGGCCCCAATGGCAGTCCAGGTCATTGCTGCCGAGGTCCAGGCACAGGATCGGGGCGCGCACGAGTTCGAGTGTGCCGCTCTCGGCGACGGACGGCAGGTGCAGGGCCAAGAACTCGCGGCCCTCGAGCCAGACTTCTGCCGGCAGGGACTCCAGCGGAATGCGCAGCAGGTTGCCTTGCAGATCGATCTCCTCAGGCTCGCTTGCGGGAGCTCCGGCGAGTCGCACTTGGGCTCGCAGGCCGAGCGCCTGCCAGCCGCGTTCGTCGATGCAGCGCAGGACGATGAAATTCGCGGGGATCTCGATCGCCGCGAGTCGCGGATCCAGGGTCGGCTGCCCCGGGCGCACGTCGATCGCTTCGATCGTCGCGAGCTCGCCCTCGCCGTCGCCCCACACCGAGGCTTCCCAGAGTCCGCTCGGGACGTTGTGGAAGACGAAGCGACCCTCGCGATCGAGGCTCGTCGAGAAACTCGACTCGAGGAGCGCAGAAAGGTCGTGGTCGCCGGATTCGAAGCGCAGCTCCACTTCGAGCGACCTCACCGATCGCGGGGGCGCCACCACGACCCGGCCCCGCACGCTGCCCGTCCGTTCGAGCCGCAGCTCGAGCTCGTCCGGGCCGACGGGCGCCCTGAGCAGCAGGCTTTGGGCCGTCGAGTTTTTGGCATGCAGCTTGAGCCGGCCACCGCTGCGATCGCCGCGCAGTTCGAAGCGGCCTTGTTCGTCCGTGCACGTGGACAGGTGCGTGACGATTTCGCGCGCGCGTTCCCAACCGTCTGGGTCAACGACCATCTCACTGCGGACGGCTTCGACGTTCGCGAATCGCGCGGGGCGGCCGTCCACGTCGACCACTCGGCCTGACGCGAGCAGCTGGGGCCGCTCCAGCACGACGTCGCCGGCATCGACGACCCGCGCTCGGGCACTGGGTACCGGTTCCGGCAGCCGCACCCGAACGCGGCCTCTGGCCGGATCTCCGGTGCCGCAGGTCTCCGCCTCGACGAACCCCTCGCGGAGATCCTCGGGCCAGAGTCCATCGAACTCGAAGTGACCTTCGCGGTCGGTGCGCACGGTGCTCTCGGAACAGCGATCGAGCCCGTCGTCGCAAGTCGAGACGAGCAGCATCGCACCCGCCCACGGCGTCCCGTTCTCCGTGACTGCGCGGCCCCGCACCAAAGTCGGTCGGTCGCAGGGCAGCTCGAGGACCAGCGACTCGCCGGGTGAGCACACGCCGCGCACGCCTTCCGACAGCGACACTCCGTCTGGGCTTTCGATCTGCACCTCGAACTTTCGGCCGAACGGCACGCGGCGGAACACGGCTCGACCGTCGCGACCGCAAGCCGAGGCGGGTTCGCCCACTTCCGTGCAGTCCTCCGCGTCCACGGATCTGCACACGAGCAGCACCAGCTCGGCGTTGAACTCGAGCGGCAGCTCGCGGCCGTCGGCGTCGACCGTGCGAAGCTCGACGTCGCCGCCCGCGGGCGCCACGAGCTCGACGGGTGAAGTCGGCGGCGAGTCCAGGTCGAACTCGAACTCCGTCGGATCGTCGAGGGGGCCGGCGAGGCCGACACGGAGTGGCTCGAGCGGGGAGTAGCCTTCGAAGTTCGCGATCCAGCCGATGTGCTCGATCCGGGCGAGGCCAGCGGCGTCCGTGCGCGCGGAGACGAGCACCTCGCTGACGTAGCGCCCCTCGACGGTCCGAGCCACGACGCCGATGCCTTCGACCGCGGCGCCCGAAGAATCGCGAACGCGCACGTCGACGGAGCAGTCCGGATGGAGCTCGATCACGACCTCGTCAGGACCGTCCGGCTCAAGCAGGCTCCAGCCCCACAGGCCAGCGCTCTCGGCCACGGCCCAGCGCCGAAGGTTCGACCGCGCGATGTGCACGCGGCCGAAGGCATCGACGG
>JAPLOE010000071.1:0-15054 GCA_026692705.1 Planctomycetota bacterium | reverse complement strand
ACTGTTCTCGAGCGCGCGCTGGAACAGGAACTCGGCCTGCGCCTCGCGCTGGCCCGGGCTCCAAATCCGCACGGCGGCGTCGGCGACGGGCAAACCGGACAGCGCCTCCTCGAGCCGCAGACGCTGCGTCCTCGCGTCGATTTCCGCTTCGCCCGCTTCGGGAGCGACGCGCTCCGCCTCGCCCGCCTCGTTGCTCGGCCGATCCGCGCGGTCCATCGCGCCGCCCGGCTTCTGTGCCGCCACGGCCTGCGCGAGCTCGGCTTGTCGCACCTCGGCCGCGCCGTCCCCCTCGGGGTTCACCGCGGTTCCGGCGAAGCGGAGCACGGCTCCGACGAGCAGAGCGAGGAGTGCGAACCCCAGCGCGAGCTTCGTTCGTCGGGGATGGGGCTGGATCATTGTCGGGGACCGCCGTCAGCGTACGCCGAGTCCTAGCGACGCCCCGGACCTCGGCCACAGCGCTCAAATTTTCTGGACGAGCACCGTTCGGGGGAGCGTTCGAGGCGGCTCGATCCCCCCGCAGCCCGGGACGGCTGCGCTAGGGGATTTCAGCTCGTCTTTCGATGCCGCAGGCCCGGTGCGCCCCACGCGCGCCGGGCCTGCACTCCTTGGGGCCGGGCTTCAGGCGGGCGGGAGCCGGGGCCGAAGCACGGGGACGGTGGGAGCGTGGTGCTCTCCCAAGTAGCATCCCCCCGGCTCATGTCGCTCTACCTCATCACCGGCGGTGCCGGCTTCATCGGGTCGCATCTGGCGACGGCGCTCGTCGAGCGCGGGCACCGGGTGCGCGTGTTCGACGACCTCTCGACGGGGCAGCGCGAGAACCTCGTGCACCTGCAGGCCGGCGAGCGGGGGAGCGGCTCCAAGGTCGAGCTGTGGGTCGGCGATCTGGCCGATGCGGCGGCGGTCGAGGCGGCCTGCGAGGGCGTCGACGGCGTGTTCCACGAGGCGGCGCAGGTCTCGGTGCCGCAGAGCGTGGCCAAGCCGATGCGCTCCTACGAAGTCAACGTGATGGGGACGCTGCGGGTGCTCGAGGGCTGCCGCAAGCACGGGGTGAAGCGCGTGGTGTTTGCGGCCTCGTCCGCGGCCTATGGCGACACGCCGACGCTCCCCAAGGTCGAGACCATGACGCCGTCGCCGCTGTCGCCCTACGCGTCGGGCAAGGTGGCGGCCGAGCACCTGCTTTCCGTGTACGGCCACGTGCACGGCATCCGGACGGTGGCGCTGCGCTACTTCAACGTCTTCGGGCCGCGCCAGCGCGACGACAGCCCGTACACGGGCGTGATCGCGATCTTCGCGCGCGCGCTGCTCGAAGGGCGCCGGCCGACGATCTTCGGCGACGGCGGCCAGACGCGCGACTTCACGTTCATCGCCAACGTCGTGCGGGCGAACCTGCTCGCGATGGAGCGCGACGTGCCGACGGGCAGCGTCATCAACGTCGGGGCGGGCGAGTCGATCTCGCTGCTCGAGCTCTACCGCGCGATGGCGCAGGAGCTGGGCTCGGACCTGGAACCGGTGTTCGCCCCGGCGCGCGAAGGGGACGTGCGCGACTCGCTGGCGGCGCTCGAACGCGCGCGGACGCTGCTCGGCTACACGCCGGCGGTGCACTGGCGCGACGGCCTGCGCGAGACGCTGGCCTGGTACCGCTCGCGGGCGGCGGTCGCGCGCTGACGGATCAACCCGCGGCGCGGGTGAAGCGGAACAGGTCCGGCCAGCTCCACTTGCGGGCGGAGAAGGCCTCGCGCTCGGTCAGGACGAGCACGTAGTCGCAGTAGGGCTCGGGGCAGGCGAGCAGGGCGGCGCGGTCGCGCTCGGCGCCGGTATCGGTCACCCGGAGGGTCTCGAAGCAGCGGGGGCAGACGGGGTCGGTATCACGGGGCGTGGTCATGACGGGCACAGTCGCAGGGGGTACTCGGGCGGGCGCGAGGGCGGCGCGGGTGGCCCGGTTCATTCCGAGCCTCGCTTCCGCGCCCCAAGTCGGGCCGGGCCAAGGACCTGCGCTCTGGCTTCGACAACTTCGGACAGCCGCCTGAAGGCCCGGCAAAGGACTCCTCAAAGCTGGTCCAAGCTTGGGCCGCGGGCGGGGCTCGCCGGGGGCGGTCGCGGCGGGCTACTGGTCGGCCCGCGCGCAGGCGTTACGCTGGTGCGCTTTCACGAACCGCCCGGAATCCTCGGGGGAGTCTCCCTGACCGGCGCCGTCCATCCCTCCACGCACGCCATGACGACCATGACCCAGGTCCCCCCGGCTGACTTCAAGGCCGAGCTCGAGAAGCTCTTCGGGCTGAAGAGCGTCTCCTACAAGTACAACCTCACCAAGGACGAGCTGTTCCACGAGGCGATCGCGAACGACCGCGGCCGCGTCAAGAAGGATGGCCCGAGCAACGCCCAGAAGGCGTTCGCGACCAAGCTCGGGATCAAGGGGCCGCTCGTCTACTACACCGACCCCGACTGCACGGGTCGCCGCGTCAAGGACACCTACGCGGTGTGCTGGCCGGAAGTGGCCGACGAGATCTGGTGGAAGGACGACGTCCAGCGCTACGACCCGGCCAAGTACGAGGCCCTGCTCGCGCGCGTCGTCGCCCACCTGAACGAGAAGAAGGCGAGCCTGTACGTCAAGGACGTCTTCATGGGCGCGGACCCGGAGTTCGCGGTGCCCTACCGCTTCGTCGGCGAGTACGCGACGCACGCGATGTTCGCCCACAACATGTTCCCCAAGGACCTGCCGGGCGTGAAGGACGTCGCGGCGCGCCGCTGGACGATGCTCAACGCGCCGTCCTTCGTCTGCATCCCGGAGCGTGACGGCTGCCGCGCCGAGTGCGCGGTGATCATCGACATCAAGAACAAGATCTGCCTCGTCGCGGGCCGCATGGACTACTGCGGCGTCGTGAAGAAGACGATCTTCACGGTCGGCAACTACCTCCTGCCCAAGCAGGGCCGCCTCTCGATGCACTGCTCGGCCAACGTCGGCCCGCGCGGCGACGGCGCGATCCTGTTCGGCCTCTCCGGCACGGGCAAGACGACGCTCTCCGCCGACCCCGACCGCCGCCTGATCGGCGACGACGAGACGATCTGGAGCGACAACGGCCTCTGCAACCTCGAGGACGGCTGCTACGCCAAGCTGATCGACCTCAGCAAGACGGCCGAGCCCGTGATCGCCGCCGCGCTCTCCAAGCCCGGCACGATCATCGAGAACGTCCCGGCGCTGCCCGGCAAGACGATGGCCGAGTGCGATCCGCAGGAGCTCGACCTCACCGACCGCTCGATCAACGAGAACACGCGCTTCAGCTACCCGCTGACCGCCAACCCCAACGTGATGCCGGGCGCCCGCGGCCCGCACCCGGAGACGATCGTGCTGCTGACGGCCGACGCCTTCGGTGTCCTGCCGCCGGTCGCGATCCTCGACGCGGAGCAGGTCATGTACCACTTCGTCTCGGGCTTCACCGCCAAGCTCGCGGGCACCGAAGTCGGCGTCACCGAGCCCAAGGCGGCCTTCTCGGCCTGCTTCGGCGCGCCGTTCATGAGCCACAAGCCGTCGGTCTACGCCAAGCTGCTCGGCGAGAAGATGAAGAAGCACAAGGCGCGCTGCATCCTGCTCAACACGGGCTGGAGCGGTGGCCCCTTCGGCGTCGGCAAGCGCATGTCGATCCAGCACACGCGCGCGCTGCTCAACGCCGCGCTCGCGGGCGAGCTCGACAACGTCGCGACCGAGATGCACCCGATCCTCAACCTCAAGATGCCCAAGTCCTGCCCGGGCGTCCCGGCCGAGGTGCTCAACCCGCGCAACACCTGGTCCGACAAGGAGGCCTACGACAAGGCCGCCACCAAGCTGCGCGACATGTTCCGCAAGAACTTCGAGGACAAGGGCTTCGCCTCGCTCGGCATCAAGCCGGCGATGTGAACGCCACGCGCCGTTCACGGCGTCGATCGCGCGGGCCGGACTTCGGGAGCGACCTCCCGGGGGACGGCCCGCTGGCGTTGGGGCGCGGGCGTGACTCGCCGTTCAGGCGACCGACGTGCCGATGAGCCAGCCGATGAGTGCGGTGACGGTCATCGCGAGGGCACCGCCGAGCGTGACGCGGAGCGTGGCGCGAGCCTTGGGGGCGCCGCCGAGGTGGGCGCCGAAGGCACCGAGAGAGGCGAGGCTCGCGAGCGACAGCGTGGCGATGGCGGGAGCCCGCAGGTTCGCGGGGGCGACGAGCAAGGCGGCGATCGGGACGGCGGCGAAGGCGGCGAAGCTGACAGCGGAGATCCATGCGGCCTGGAAGGGACGCGCGAGGGCGTCGGGGTCGAGGCCGAGCTCGTCGCGCATGTGGGCACCGAGGCGGTCGTGCGCGCTCAGGGCTTGCGCGACTTGTTGCGCGAGCGGAGCGTCGAGGCCGCGCTTGACGTAGATCGCGGTGATTTCGGCGAGCTCGGACTCGGGCGTCGCGGCGAGCTCGGCGGTCTCGCGCGTGATGTCCGCGAGCTCCGCGTCGCGCTGCGAGCTGACCTAGACGTACTCGCCGACGGCCATCGACATGGCGCCAGCGACGAGGCCTGCGATGCCTGCGACGAGGATCGAGCTGCGCGTCGCTTCCGCGGCGGCGACGCCGAGCATCAGGCTCGCGGTCGACACGATCGCGTCATCGGCGCCGAGCACCGCGGCTCGCAACCACGCGGCACGTCCCGTGCGGTGCCGCTCGGCAGGCTGGGACAGGCCCGGAACGCTGGTGGGGATCACGAGGAGCGACATCGCTTGCGCACTCCTTGGGCGCATTCATCGCGCGCGGCCGAACGAGCGCTTCCAAGGCGCGGCCGGCGGCGCACGAAGGCCACGGTACGGATGTGCCTCGTGCCCGGACGATCGGCGAAATCCGGTAGTTTCGACTGCAACGGGTCGCACGCACCGCTGCGGCTCGCCGGAGCCGCGCCCTACGCACTTGCTCTACCCGTCGGCACGCGGAAGTGGGACTAGAGTGTTCGCCGCAAGGCTGCGGCGTCGCCGCAGGTGTCGGGGTCGGAGAGGCAGGATCGAGGAGGCACGAGCTTGAACACGGGAACTTGGACGACGATCGCGCTGCTGCTCCTGGGAGGTGCTGCGACCGCGCAAGGCTCGTGGCAAGTGTCGATCACGGACCTCCCGCTGCTCCCCGGCGGCAACTATGCGTCGGCCTACGCGATCAACGACTCCGGCAAGATCCTCGGCATGGCGAGCGACGCGACCGGGGCGTTCAAGACCGTGCAGTGGGTCAACGGACAGATCTCGGTCATCCCGGACCTGAGCGCGAACGGCGCGCTGTGCGTGCCCGAGGACCTCAACGACGCGGGCGAGAGCGTCGGGCGACAGGTCATCAGCGGCTTCTTCAGCTACGCGATCCACTGGGATGCGCTGAACAATGTTTCGGCGCTGCCCGGGCTGCCGAGTGGCTCGCCGGCCTACAACATCGCGCACGCCATCAACGCCTCCGGCCAGAGCGTCGGCCGCGCCAAGGAAGGCGGGCCGAATTTCTGGGGCCACGCCGTGGTGTGGAGTCAGGGAGCGCTGCAGAGCGATCTGGGCTTCATGGGCGGCGGGAATTACTCGGAGGCGCTGGGGATCAACGATTCCGGCGCCGTCGTCGGCGTCGCGGCGCTCGCGAACACGAACCAACACGCGTTCCTGTGGCAGAACGGCCAGTTCACCGACCTCAGCAACTGGACCGGCGGCGGCGCTTCGTCGAAGGCCTTCGCGATCAACGATCTCGGCGAGATCGTGGGCCTCAACGCGGGCGTCGCGTCGTTGTGGCGCAATGGCTCGGTGAGCGCGCTCCCGATGCCTACGGGCATGTCGGCTTTCACGCCGGCGATCGACATCAACGACGCGGGCGACATCATCGCGACGGGGCCGGTGCTGTTCCCCGACGAGGTCGGCGTGTTGTGGCGCGGCGGCACGCCGATCTCGCTCGGAACGCTTCCGGGCGGCACGATCAGTCGCGTGCGGCGCATCAACGCGGCCGGCGAGATCGTGGGCGAGGCCAAGGCCGCCAACGGCTTCTTCCACGCCGTGAAGTGGACCGTGACCGCGCCCGCGGGCGTGTACTGCACCGCCAAGACCAACTCGCTCGGCTGCGTGCCGTCGATCGGCTCGACCGGCGTGCCGAGCGCCTCCAACGCGACTCCGTTCGTCGTTCGGGCGACGAACGTGCTCAACCGCCGCGATGGCGTGTTCTTCTACGGCCACTCCGCCGCCTCGGTCCCGTTCCAGGGCGGCTTCTTCTGCGTCACCGCGCCGATCCGGCGCACGCCGCTGCTGAACTCCGGCGGCAGCGCGCTGCCGACGCTCGATTGCAGTGGCGTCTACTCGTTCGACTTCAACGCCTGGATCCAGGCTGGCAACGACCCGCTGCTCACCGTGGGGCAGGAAGTCGACGGCCAGTTCTGGTCGCGCGATCCGCAGAGCCCGAGCACGACCGGCCTCACGAACGCCGTGCGTTTCTTCATCGGGCTCTGAGCACGGTCGCGATCGGCATCGAGCCGGTCGCGAGCCGTGCGCGATGCCGCTAGAACGCGCCGAGGAAACGTTCGAGCAGGTTGCGCTCGAAGGCGAGGTTGGCGCCGAAGGCGGTGAGCGGCAGCGAAAGCGCGCGCACGATCGGGTGCTGGATCAGCGGCGAGAAGGCGCCGCCCGCGAGGGCCTCGATCTCGGTGCGGATCGAGGCGAGTTGCTTGCGCACGGGCTCGGTGAGCTCCTCGGAGTCGCTGAGCGCGCCGATGTCCGCCAACGCGAGCACGCGCGCCTGCTCGCATTGGCGGCGCAGGCTGACGACGCACATCAGGAGCATCACCAGGAACAGCGAGAACACGCCGACGAGCACGATCGGCCACGGCCACGCGTCGAACACCGACGCGCGCGAGGCGATCATCAGGCCGAGCACGACCATCGGGCTCCACACGAGCGGGTCGACGACCCTGGCCAAGTCCTGGGCGAGCTCGAGGCGCTCGCGACGGTCGACCGCGAGGTCCGCGATCTGCCGGTGCAGCGAGACCGCGGCGGGATCGACGATCTGGCTGACGAGGCGGCTGGCGAAGAACGTCGTCTCCATCACGAGCATCATCAGCATCAGGAAGCTGAACACCGAGGTGAACAGCGTGATGCGCTCGAGCAGGTAGGCGAATTCGCCGCGCGCAGGGTTCGAGGTCGGGCCCGCGAGGATGAAGAACGGCGCGAGGCAGAAATACAGCGCCATGGCGAGCAGGAGCATGCGCGCCCAAGTGCTCCAGGGTCGCGCGACCGACTGCCGCACGAAGGCCCACACGCGTTCGAGCGGCTCGGCGGTGACGTTGGGTGCGCCGCGTGCGCCCATGAGGAAGCGCAGCGCGCTCAGGACGCCGGCTCCGCTGCGCCGCAGGACATTCCACGCGCGCGCGAGCCGGCTTGCGGGCTTCGGCGCGCTCACCGGACCACTCGCCTCGTTGATGAAGGACCAGTCGAGCACCCACGCGGCGCGCACGGGCTTCGCGCCCGCGACGATGCCGTGGCGCGTGGCGAGCTGCTGTTCCGCGCGCCTGAGTCGCAGCGGAATCATCACGAGCGCGGACAGCGACACGAGCGTCGTCAGCACGCGCAGCGCGATCGTCGGCCACGCGCTCACGCCCTCGAGCCAGGCCAGCGGCTCGGCGGGATAGTTGCGCTGCACGAGCTCGACAGCCACGGCGGCGATGCCGAAGGCGAGCGCGAGCCCGCAGATCACTCCGAACTTCAGCAGCGTCTTCGAGTCGGCGCGGCCGCGGCTCCCCGACTTGCGTCCGGTGCGCGTGCTGAACACGAGCAGCCCGAGCAGCAGCAGCGCCGCGCTTCCCAAGGACCACACGTAGATCCCGAGCGGCGGGCCCGAGCGAGCCGCTGGCTCCTTTGCGGCGCCCGCTGCGGCGGCTTCGACGCTGCTCGGCGCGAACAGTTCCTCGACGCTCGTCGCCACTCGCGCGAGCGGCGTGGCCCGCGCCGCGATGTGCCGCTCGGGCAGCTTGTGGAGCAGCTCACCCGGTTGCGGCCCGGCCTCGGCGTTGAGCGCAACGAAGCGCGACCGCCCGATCTCGTAGATGCCGTCCGTCGCCGGCGGCCGGGGCTCGACGTTGTTCGCCAGCGCCCGCACCGTGTGCCACACCGCGGTCTGATACCCGTCGCGGAACTCCGGCGCGACACGCAGCGCTCCGTCCTCGTCGGGCTTCGTGTCGTCCGGACCGGCCTGCGGCGTCAGCCCAAAGTGCGACGCGACGATCAGGTTGCGCGTGAACGGAGCGTGCCGCGGCTGGAGGTAGCGCGCGTCGAGGTCCGTCGTGAGGAACATCGCGCCGGGAAACTTCGGGCGCAGCGACTCGAGGATCAACATCGTGTCGTATTCCTCGGTCACGAAGATCGCGACGGCGCAGAACTCGCCTCCGGCCTGCAGGTCGTCGCGCAGGCGGCTCAGGTAGTCGAGCTGGTGCGCCTCGGCCGGATAGTCGCGCGCCACGGAGGTCGCCGCGGAGGAATCGCGCTTGTCCGAGGGCTCGCGCACGACGCCGTCGACCCAGCCGAAGACCGGAAACACCGTGAATTGCAGGTTCTTCAGCTGCGGGTGGGCGCCGGATTCGCCCTGGTTGCTGGCGAGCTCGTCGCGCGCGCGCTCCATGTTCTGGAGCCACGCCTGTCCGTAGGTCGAGTCGAGTTCGGTGATCAGCGCGACGCGCACGGGCTGCCCGTCCTTGGGCGGCGGAACGAAACCGACGAGGCGCAGCGGCGCGGCGAGCGCGCGCGTCCAGGTGGGGCTCGCATCATCGCGGGCCGTGTCTTTGGGGTGGTGCAGCGGCATGAGCGCCGGCACGCGCACGAGCAGCTCGTTCACGAGCAGCCGCGCGAGCACGTCGTCGGTGTGGACCGAGCGGCGCAGCGAGAGCCCGGGCTCGTTCCACCCGGCGTCCTGCGGGAGCCGGACGAGCGGAGAGGTCGCGTAGGGTGTGACGACCTTGAGGCGCGTCGCGTCGCGCTCCGGCGAAGGCACATCGAGGCCACGCATCAGCGCCTTCAGGCCGCCGGAAGTCGTCGGTCCGATCCAGCGCACGTCGAGGCGCTCGCCGACCGAGGCGTTGGTCACCGACGCGACCTCTTCACGCACGCGGCGCTCGAACTGCACGCCGAATTCCAGCGGGTTGCGCTCGATCGCGGCCTCGTCGACCCAGCACACGACCACGCGCCGGTAGGGCGAGTCGGAGCCCGCGCCGCGCTCGAGGTACTCGTAGGGCACGAGCACGCCGCGGGACGGCGGGTCGGCGAACGTGCGGTCGGGCGTCAGCGGATCGGTGGTCGGGTCGTCGAACCAAAGCAGGTTGAGGCGCTTGGAGTGCGCGGGGTAGATGCGCTCGCGGGCGAGCGCCGCGACGGTCGCGTACCGGCCGCGCAGGCGCCGCTCGTGGTCCTCGCTCAGCGCGCCGCCGCGCAGCGACTCGAGCAGCACGAGCAGCCGCTCGCCTCCCTCCGCCGGCGCCTCGAGCCCCACCCCGTCGGCGAGGCCGCGCGCGAGCATCTCCAGCGAGTAGCGGGAACTCGTCCGGCCGCCCTCGTCCAGCCACGGCCCCGTCTTCGAGCCCTTCTCCTTGTAGAGCTGCTCGACCTCCCCGTAGGCCTGCTCCAGCGGGTCGAACGTGATCAGCCCGTTGGCGCGCCCCGCCGACCGCACCGGGTCGTAACCCAGGCTCAGCGACCGCGGCCGGGCCGACTCGAAGCTCGGTGCGATGAACAGCCCGGTGAACACCGCCCCGAGCACCAGCAGCACCATCGGCGCCGAGATCTTGTTCCAGATGGAGTCCTTCGAAATCACTGTGCTCTCCCTTGGATCCTCGGCCTGCGGCTCAACCTGAGGCGGCCAGCGTGGCCAAACCGCCCCCGCATCACAAGCCAAGGCTGCGACGGGGTGCGTAGGAGGGTGGGGGGGAGGGGAGTGGTATGGTGGCGGGCGAGATGAGTGAACCGAAGACGCACTACTTGGCCGGGCTGAAGCTGTTTGGGTTGCAGAAGTTCGAGGAGTCGATCGCCGAGTACCGGCTCGCGCTCGAGCAGAAGCCGGACTGGGCCGAGGTGCTGCATGCGCTGGCGACGGCGCAGTCGAAGCTCGGGCGGCAGGACGAGGCGATCGCGACGGTGAATCGCGTGATCGAGCTCACGCCGACCGACCCGTTCGTGTTCACGAGCCTGTCGATCTTCCTGCAGCGTGCGGGAAAGATCGCGGACGCCGAGACGGCGGCGGCGAAGGCGCGCATGCTGGCTTGGAAGGAAGAGCTGAAGAAGAACCCGAACGCTCCGCCGCCGAGTACGCCGGGGCCGATGAACGTCGTGCAGTAGGGCGCGGACCGAGCGCTCGAGAGGCTGTCGCGTTGCAGGCGTGAATTGCCTGCGCCGGCGGAGGGCCGACTGCGTAGCCTTTCCTACGCACTTCGACAGGGTTAAGTGCCCTCTGGGGGGAATATCGCGCGGAGAATCGTCCGCCGACGATGGGGAGTCAGGACAGCCCAACTCCCATGACCCTCGAAGACGCGCCGCCGCCGGGCCTCGAAGAACGCTCCCGTTTGGGGTGCGGCGGCACGGACCCTGACGTCGCCGCCGGCGCGCAGGCGTTGGCGCCGTTCGAGGAGCACTTGCGGCGCGCGCAGAAGATGGAGCTCGTCTCCAGCCTCGCCGGCGGGGTCTCGCACCACTTCAACAACCTGCTGATGGGCATCCTCGGCGCCAGCCGGCTCGCGGCGCGGCAGCTCGACGAGGGCCATCCGGCGCTGCCGTACCTGGCAGAGATCGCGGCGGCGGCGGACCGCGGGACGGAGCTGACGCGCAAGCTGATCGCGCTCGGCCGGCCGCGCGAAGGCCACCAGCGGCCGCTGCGCGCGGGCGAGCTGCTCGAGCACGCGCGCGACATGCTGCGCGACCTCAATCCGGAGAACATCCGGCTCGAGCTCGTGCTCGACACCCCCGGCGCGCTCGTGCACGCCGACCCCGACCAGCTCCAGCAGGTGCTGATCAACCTCTCGCTCAACGCCCGCGACGCGATGCCCGACGGCGGCACGCTGACGCTCGGCGCCGGCACGCTCACGCTGGCCCGCGGCGACGCGCAGCTCGCGCCCCACATGCAACCCGGCGAGTACGTCGTGCTCTCGGTGCGCGACACCGGCCGCGGCATGGACCCGGCGACGCTGACCCACGCCTTCGAGCCGTTCTACACGACCAAGTCGAGCGGGACGGGCCTCGGCCTGTACATCGTCTACGGCATCGTGCAGTCGCTCGGCGGCCGCATCGACGTCCAGAGCCGCGTCGGACAGGGCACGCAGTTCCGCGTGCTCGTTCCGAGCTGGCAGGCGCCGCGGCCCGAGGCGCGTGCGACCGACCGCCGCCCGCGCATCCTCGTGGTCGAGGATGAGCGCCTGATCCGCGTCACGCTGCGCCACACGCTCGGCGCCAACGGCTTCGATGTGCTGCTCGCCGCCGACGCGGACGAGGCGCGCTCGCAGTTCGCGAACTCCGGCGGCATCGACCTGCTGCTCAGCGACATGATCCTGCCGGGTGCGACCGGCGCGGACCTGGCGCGCGAGTTCGTGGCCAAGGATCCCAACCTGCACGTGCTGTTCATGAGCGCCTACCCGCGCGACCTGCTGATGGCGCAGGGGCGGATCACGGCCGAGCAACTGACGCTCGAGAAGCCGTTCAGCGAGGAATCGCTGCTGGCGGCGCTGGGGCAGTCGCTCGGCAGCCTCGCGGCGCGTCGGTAGCGCATCTCCGTACTGGAGTCGCGGGCCCGCGTGGCCCTGATTGGGTGGATGGCCCGCGCCCGAAGTTCGGCGCCGGCCCGCGCTTCCACCCTGCAGCCCAACGAGGAGGCTCCCATGAGCATCGCGCGCATTTGCCAGCATGACGTGGACACGGTCGAGGCCCTCGAGTCGGCCCGCACGGCGGCCCAGCGCATGGCGACGCGGTCGGTGGGGATGCTGGTCGTGCTCGACACGCGCCGGCGTCCGATCGGAGTGCTCACCGACCGCGACATCGCGCTGCGCTGCGCGGCCGAGGGTCGCGATCCGGCGACCACGCCGGTGGTCGAGATCCAGTCGCCGTCGCCGCAGGTCGTGACCGAGGCGACGGAGATCGAGGACGCGCTCGTCCTGATGCGCACGCACGGCATCCGGCGCCTGCCGGTGGTCGGCGCGAAGGGCGAGCTCGTCGGCGTCGTCACGCTCGACGACCTCGTCGTCAGCGCGGCGGACGAGCTGTGGCAGATGAGCCACGTGATCCGGCGCAGCTCGCCGGCGGTGCTCGCGACGGAAGTTCCGGACCTGACGTGAGCTTGCGCTAGCGCGAGCCGACGAGCTCGCGGTAGTGCTCGATCAGGCCGACGACGTCGTCGTTGACCGAACGCACCGGGCGCTTGGGCGCGAGCTGCGCCCACAGGCCCGGCTCGTCGAGGAAGCGCCGCAGCACGCGCGCGAGGTCGGCGGGATCGTTGGGCTGGAAGCCGAGCGCGTTGCCGAAGCGCTCCGCGAGCTCGCGCATGCCGCCGTGGTCGCTCACCACCACCGGCATGCGCGCCATCACCGACTCATGGATCGTGAGCGGCGCGTTCTCCCACCAGCGGCTGGGCACCACGAGCACGTCGAGCCCCGCGAGGATCTCGGCGATGCGCTTGTTGTCGAAGCGCCCGCGGAAATGCACGCCGGGGTGGCGGTTGGAGCTCTTCATGCCCTCGATGTAGCCCTCGGTCTTCGGTCCGGTGCCGGCGCCGAAGAGCTCGAGCGTCGCAGCGTCGTGCGGCAGCGACTGGAAGGCCTCGACGAGCAGGTCGGGCCCCTTGGTCGGCATCAGCGTGCCGACGAAGCCGAAGCGCACCGGGCGCGCGGCCGGGTCGCGCGCGGGCCGCGGCGGCGCGGCGCGGAAGGGCGCGTCGTCCATGCCGTATTCGGAGAAGTGCAGGCGCTCCTTCGGCACGCCCTGCTCGACGAAACGCTCCATCAGGAAGCGCGAGGGCGCGAGGATGCGGCTCGCCTGCAGCATGGCGTCGAGCAGGAGCTCGTTGCGGTGCAGGATCGGCGCGCGGAAGGCCTCGTCCGCGATGTACTTCAGCGTGCGCAGCGGCAGCTTGAGCGCGCGCGTCGCGACACCTTCGCCGCGCGTCTCCGCCGTGCGGCCGCGCACGTAGTTCGTGCCCCACTTGCGGAACCACACCGCGCGCCACGTGCCGACGCACAGGGCGCAGCGCCACGGCTCGACCTTCTCGCACAGGTGGTTGCGCGGCGTGATGCGCTGGCCCCGCGGGCAGTGGTACCAGAAGTCGTGCAGCGTGAAGAGCGTCGGGATGCCGGCCTCGCGCGCGACCTTGAACACGCCGGCGGAGAGGCCGAGCGTGTGCTGCACGTGGATGACCTCCGGGCGCAGGTCGCGCAGGTACTCCGCGAAGCACTGGTCGACCGTCGGGTTCCAGTAGGTGATCTCGAGCCGGTGCGGGGAGCCGGGGAGCAGGTTGAGGCGCGTCACCGGCAGGCCGTCGACACGCTCCTCGACGCGCGCGAGGTTGGGAAACGCGGGCCGCACGCCCGGCACGAACACGTGCACGTCGTGGCCCAGCCGGGCGAGCTCGCGCGACACGGCCCACGTGTAGACCTCGGCCCCGGCCATCTGGTCCGGCGGGAATCCGTGGGCGACCTGAAGGATGCGCATCGTCGGTGGAGCTTCGGGCCGGGGGCGGAGCGAAGGGCCTATGTTATCGTCGCTCTGCACCGCTTCCCCCGATGCAATCGTCCCTCGAGCCCGTCACCGTCTTCCTCCCGGTCCTGAACGGGGGCGAGCGCCTCGAGCGGGTGCTCGCGGCGATCAAGAGCCAGCGCACGCAGCGTCAGGTCCACTTGCGCGCGATCGACTCGGGCTCGAGCGACGGCTCGCGCGACGTGCTCGCGCGCCACGGCGTCGAGTTCTGCGTGATCCCCAAGCGCGAGTACGACCACGGCCTGACGCGCAACCGCGGCGTGCTCGAGTGCCCGACCGAGCTGGTCGCGCTGCTCTCGCAGGACGCGCTCCCGGCCGACCCCGACTGGCTCGAGAACCTGATCGCGCCCTTCGAGGACCCGCTCGTCGCCGGCACGTGGGCGCGGCAAGTCCCGCAGCCCGCCTGCCATCCCTACCAGCGCATCAACCTCTCGGCGCACATGGCCGCCGCGCAGGCCAACCGCGTCACCGAGCCGCTCAGCCCCGCAGAATGGGCCGCACTGCAGCCCGCGGAGCGCATGCACATCCTCGTGTTCGACAACGTGTCGAGCGCGGTGCGCAAGAGCGTGATCCTGCGCCACCCGTTCCCGCGCAGCATGTTCGGCGAGGACGTCGAGTGGGCCCGCAACGTGCTCCTCCACGGCCACCGGCTCGTGTTCGCCGCCAACGCCGTCGTCGAGCACTCCCACGACGTCAACGTGGTCGAGTTCTCCGCGCGCGTGGCGCAGACGCACCAGGTCCGGCGGCGGCTCACCGACCACGACCCGATCCCGACCCTCAACGACTTCGCCGTGCGCCTCGGCCAGACCACCGAGGCCTTCCGCAAGGCCTGCCGCGAAGCCCTCGACCTGCCCGAGGACTTCCGCCGCCACTGGGAAGGCTGCGCCGACCTGTGGGCGATGTGCCAGATCCAGGCCGCCTACCAAGGCGCGAAGCAGGCCACCTACGAGCCGCCGCGCGCCTGAAGCGCTCGCGCGCCTTTGACGAAGCTGTTGGGACCGCAACTCCGGACTTCGCAGTGTCGCAGGTGAGATTCAACGCCCGAGCTCCGCGTGGAGCGTCGACGCGATCGACCTCGGTTCGAGGACGCCCTTCGACTGGGTCGGTCCCGAGGGGCGTGCCGTTGCCAAGCTGCCCGTCGCGGCGACCGCTCGGGTAGACTCGACTCTCTCCCGCCCCACGGTTTCTCTGGACACCCCGTAGCAACCCGTTCTCATGGTTTCAGGAGGTGTTTCGATGACAGGGAAGAAGAAGCAACAGCACGCAACCGGATCTCCGCAGGGAGGCCGGAGGCCGACCGAAGGAGATCCGGCGCCCGAACGGGGTCG
>JAPLOE010000070.1 GCA_026692705.1 Planctomycetota bacterium | reverse complement strand
AAAAATTGCTCTGGCTCGGTATTTTTCGCTGGCTCGGTATTCCGCTCGGTTTCGATCAGGGGTTGATGACGAAACCTAGGCCGTTCGAGAGCCCGACGGTCGGGATCGAGGCCGGGTCGCGCATCCAGTACTGGGCGCAGGCGCTGACGCCTTGGAAGAGTCGCGAGTCGACGCCGGACCGAATCAGCGCGTTGAAGTCGTAGCTGTACTGGCCGGAGCAGTCGGGGAAGCCCGTCGTGCCACCGGAGAGCTGCAGCGGCGTGCGCGTCGAGGGCGGCTGCACGCACAGGTAGCCACCCTGGAACGGCGCGGCGATCTGGCCGAAGCCGTAGAACAGGAGGCCGGACTTGTTGTTGAGCACGTTGCTGCACGTGATCAGGAACGGCTGGCTCGAGCTCGCGCTCGCGTAGCCGATCGAGTTGATCGCGGGCGAGCAGCCGAGGCTGTTCACCTTCGCGGTGCAGTAGGCGCTCGGCATCGCGACCGGCATCTCGACGCGGAAGCCCTCGTTCTGGCCCGAGGCCGTGACGCCCCAGCCGACGATGAAGCGGCCGTCGTCCGAGATGTCGGCGGCGTACTTGAGCACCTGCCACTGCGAGGCGGCCTCGGGCACGCCGTTGTTGACGAGGTAGTCCTGCAGCTTCTCCGGAACCGCCCAGCCGCGCTTCCAGATCAGCGCTTCGGAGTTGATGAAGTTGGCGCCGCTCCAGCCGACGACCGTGTTGCCGTCCGAGCTCACCGCCAGGCCGTAGCCGGCGTTGCCCAAACCCGGGGTGCCGAGCACACCGACGGTCTGCATGCCCGTCGCCGCGCTCCAGATGAACGCGCGGCTGTCGGACGTGCCGACGACGTACGTGCCGTCCGCGGAGATGCCGAAGGCCGTGCTCGGGCCGTAAACCGGGTTCGACGGGCTGAGCGAGCCGAGGTAGGTGCCGGTGCCGGCGGCGAGGTTCCAGCGGATCGCGCGCTGCGGGCTGGTCTGCAGGCCGGCGGCGAACTGGCCGTTCGACGACACCGCGTTGGCGCGGCTCGACCAGCCCGGACCCGGCTGCCACAGGCCGATGTCGACCGTGCCACCCGCCGGCGTCCACGAGAAGGCGTGGGCCTCGCCCGCAGTCTTCCACGCGAGGCCGACGATGCGCCCGCCGTCGCCGCTCATGTCGTAGGCCGTGCTCGCGCTGGTGCCGCTCGAGCTGCCGAGGGTCGGGAGCGGCGTCCACAGGCTCGAGCTCGCGTCCCAGCGCGCGGCGGTCTTGAGGTTGTTGGCGGGGTCGGTGATGTCCGCGGACATGAACGTCGCGCCGTTGGAGATCTTGACCTCGCTGCCGAGGCCGTCGCCGGCGCTCACGAAGGCCGGGAAGACCGTGGTCCAGTAGTGGGCGAGGTTCGAGCCGTAGCCCGCGACCGCCTGGCCGTCGGGCGAGATGCCCGAGGCGCGGACGTTGGAGGCGCCGAGCGAGCTGATCGAGCCTTGGGCGAGGGCGGCGGCGGGGAGCAGGGCCGCGGCGGCGGCGAGGGCGGTGAGGTGGCGAGGGGTCTTCATCTTGGGTCTCGGGGAGCCGTTCGGAGGGGCTTGGGGCAGGTGGACACCCCCGCAGGGGCGTCGGAATCGGGTCGCGCCCAAGCCGGGGAGGCTGCACGGGCTCCGGGTGGGCCAAGCGCCGATCCCGCGTCCGCGTTCCGCGGAATGCCGGGCCCGGGCGACTTTTTTCGGCGCCAGACGCGGCCCCAGTGACGGCGCCGCCGCCCGCTCCGCATTGCTCCCCGGTCGAAGGCCGCCGCGCCCCGCGCTACGGTGCTCCGACGATGCGCTTCCTGCTGCTCGCCCCCACCGTGCTGTGCGTGCTGGTGTTCTGCGCGAGCCTGTTCCGCGGCGGCTTCGTGCTCCCGATCCCGCCGCTGGTGATCAGCCTCGGCCTGCTCGTCTTCAAGAGCGGCGCCGTCGCGCGCTACTTCCAGCTGCTGCTGCTCGGCATCACCGGCTACTGGATCTTCACGGCCTTCCGCCTCGGCCTCGAGCGCGCGCAAGCCGGCGAGCCGTGGCTGCGCATGGCGCTGATCCTCGGCGGCGTGGCGCTCTTCAACCTCTTCGCGGCGGCGCTGTGGGAGTCGAAGCCGCTGCTGCGGCACTACCCACGCAGCTTCTTCAGTCCGGGGCCGGACGAGCTCGACGGCGAGCGCTAGCGCGCGGCCTTCTTCTTCGCGGGCGCCTTCTTCGCGGGCTTCGTGGCGGTCTTCTTCTCGACGGCCTTCTTCGCCGCCGGCTTCGTCGCGCCCGCCTCTGCCTTGAGCTTTTCGCGCAGGCGCGGATCGAGGCCACGCTCGTAGGTCGCGATGAACTCGTCGCACTTCATGCGCCGCACCGCTTCACCGAGCACGTCGAGCGCGAGATCGTCGAGCTTCTTGAAGCGCACGCAGCTCTTGCCCATGTCGAGCTTCTTGCCGGCCTTCTTCCAGCTCTCCTCGAACCACGTCAGCAGCGGCCCACGCTTCCCGCCGACCTGATCCATGTAGAGGCCGAACAGGTACAGCGACATGTGGCCCTTCTGCGACGCGAGCCCGCCGAAGGGCAGCGGCTGCGCGGGGTTGCAGTGGTAGCCCGCGGGATAGCGCGAGTGCGGCACGAAGTAGCCGATCATCCCGTAGCTCATGCCGGCGTCGAAGCCGTCGTCGAGGTTGTCGACGAAGGTCTTGTGCACGGCGGCGATGGCGGCGCGGCGGTCTTCGGGGAGCTCGGACAGGTACTGCTCGACGGTCGTGGCCTTGCTGGGCATGCGCAGATGCTAGCCGAGGCGCGCCGGACTGGCAGTGCGCTCGAGCGCGCGGAAAAGCTCGTCGAAATCGAAGGGCTTGGGGAGCACGGGGCAGCGGCAGCGGTCGACGAACTTCACCGACTCGGGCGCGGCGAGGTCGCCGGTGACGAAGAGCGCGCGGGCGAGCACCGCCGGGCGCTCGCGTTCGAGGCGCTCGTACAGGCCCGGGCCGCCGAGCCCCGGCATGCGCAGGTCGCACAGCAGCACGTCGGGCTCGCCCGCGCGCTCGATGTGCTCGAGCGCGGACTCCGCCGAGCCCGCCTCGATCACCCTCCAGCCGCGGCGGCGCGCATGTTCGGCGAGCACGGCCCGCACCGCGTTCTCGTCGTCGACCACGAGCAGCGCGCGACCCTGCGCATCCATCGCCGGCGCCGGCGCATTCGCCGCGACCGCTCCCGCGCGCGCCACGTCTGGCAGGCGCGGCAGCACGACGCGGAAGCGCGCTCCCCTGCCGTGCGGACCGTCCTCGACCTCGATGCGGCCGCCGTGCGCGCGCACGATCGCGTGCGCGATCGACAGGCCGAGGCCCGTGCCCTTGCCGGGTGCCTTGGTCGTGAAGAACGGCTCGAACAGGCGCGAGCGCAGCGCGGGCGGCACGCCCGGACCGCCGTCGGTGACGGCGAGCACGACCTCGCGCTCGTTCGCGTCCACCGCGAGCTCGACCGGCGCACCGCTGGCGTCGGCCTGCAGCGCGTTGACCAGCAGGTTGGCGAGCACCTGCTCGAGACCGCTGCGGTCGCCAGAGAGCCGCGCCTTCACGCGTTGCTCGACGCGCACGCGCGCGCCGCCGCGCGTCAACTCGTGCGGCAGGCCTCGCAGCACGCGCCCGACGAGCTCGTCGGTGTCGAGCTCGCGCGGCTCGTGCACCGAGTTGCGCGCCAGCGCCGAGAGGTTGCGCACGATGCCGCGGCAGCGCTCCGCCTGCTCGCCGATGATCTGCACCTCGGAGCCTGAACCCGGCGAGTTTCCGAGCAGTTCCGCGTAACCGAGGATCACCGTCAGCGGGTTGTTGAGCTCGTGCGCGACGCCGGACACGAGCGTGCCGAGCGCGCGCAGGCGCTCGTCGCTCTCCAGCGCACGCTGCAAGCGCTCGCGATCGGCCTCGGCCGCGCGCGCGCGTGCGTTCGCGAGCTGCACGACGCTCATCACGATGCCGGTGCCGAGCACGAGCTGCACCGCCAGGTCGACGAACGAATTCAGCGCGAGCCAGTAACGCGCTGCCGGGTGTGCGTGGAGCAACAGCACGGACAGCGCGTGCACCACCCACGAGAGCGCGAGCGACAGGAGCGCGGACCGCACGAGCGACGGTCCGAGCAACGGCGAGCGATTCTCGCGCAGTGCGCGCAGCGCGATTACCGCCGCCGCGATCATCAGCGGCCCCTGCACGACGAGCAGGTGGTTGATGTTCGAGTTGACGAGCGGTGCGAGCGTGAAGGCCGCCACGATCGGGACGCCGACCGACTGCAGCCAGCGCGGCGGCTCGCGCTCCGCCATGCGGTACGAACCCCGCACGAGCAGGAACGCGAACGCGCCCTTGCCGAGGTGGTAGGCCACGTAACAGGCCGTCGGCAGCGCGCGACCCTCGTCCCACCACTCCGCGCTCTTGGTGACGTCGTGCGCCTGGAAGAAACGCGCACACAGCACCGAAAGCGCCGACGCCAGCGCGAAGAACGCCCACTGGAAGTCGACGAAGGCCCGCGCCGCGCCCTCGCGGCGCGTGAGCGTGCGCTGCATCGCGAAGAACACCCAGGCGACGAGCGCCTGGACGAGCAGGCTGACGAGCGCGACGAGGTCGATGCTCTTGAGCAGGAACATCGTGGGCTCGCGCCGCCGTCAGGCGATCGGGCCCGCGGGATCCTTGTCGAAGCGCCCGTTCGAGTCCGTGCCCGGCACGAGCCGGAACACGCCCTCGTGCACGTTGCGGCGCAGCACGATCTCGATCATGGTCGTCTCGTTCGGACGGAAGAGCGCGTCGGCGAGCGCCTTCGACGGCAGGTGCTCGGCCGGCAGGTAGTGCACGAAGCCCGACTGCGGCCGCGCGGTCAGCTGCACGCCGAAATCCTTGAGGCCCGCGCTCGCCCGGCGCAGGCGCTCGCCGTCGTGCTTCACCTCGGGCGCGCCCTCGACCACGTCGTAGTTGAAGAAGTACGTGATCGTGCCGGGATCGCGCTGGTTGCGCTGGCGGTCGGTCGCGAAGCCCTCGGGGAACAGGTTGGGGTTCGCGTCGGGGCTGGTGGTGAAGACGAGGTCGTAGTCGCTGAGCACGGCCCCGCTCTCGTCGCGCACGCGCCACACCACCATGCTGCGCCGGTCGTGGACGAACTCGCGATCCATCAGGATCCCGTCCTCGATCTCGATCTTCTCGGCCTCCTGCGTGGCCTTCGTGCGCTTGTCGAACTCGTCGCACGTCGCGGTGTACTGCGCCGCCGTCTGCACGCGCAGCGCGTCGAGGATGCCTTGGACCGTCGGGAGATCCTTGTCGGCGCCACGCGAGGCCGGATTGGCCTTCACGCTGCGCAGGATGCCCATGTCGGAACCCGAGTGCGACTTGCCCGGCACGACCAGCAGCGCCGTGCGCGGGCTGCGCGCGACCGGGCCCTCGAACTCGAGCGCAAAGCGCTCCTTCGCCGTCGCATCCGGCCCGGGCTGCTTCTGCACGAGCCGCACGAAGGCCGTGTTGAGGTTCGCGCCGGTCACGCGCACGACGCCGTCGCTGCCGAGCTCGCCCGTGTACGTGTTCAGGTTGTCGTACAGCTTGCGGTCGATCGACTGCCCCGTGAGCACGAACTGGAACACGCCCGCCGGTCCCTGCGGGATCGATTCGTCGCGCGCCCAGCGCGAGTTCAGCTCCCACGCGTCGCGGCTGCCCATCTCGAGCCACTCGAGCACGCCCATGCCCGGCTCCACGCCCTGGAACCACGTCTTCAGGCGGCTCAGCCGGCTCTTGCCGAGCTGCGCGAGCGCCGACCCGAAGTTCGCCGGCGCCAGCATGATCAGGTGCGACATCGGGCACTCCGCGCCCTTGCCGCGGTGGAACCGATCGGCCCAGTCGCGCATCACCGGCCCGCCGGTCGAGTGCGTGATCGCCGCGAAGCGCCCGTGCTTCTTCACGAGCGGCGCCAGATCGCGCTCGTACGCCTTCTGGAACGCGTACGCGATGTCCGGCAGCTTCACCTCGTCGCGGAAGCTCACGTACTTGCCGAGGAACACGTCCTTGACCGTGATCTCGAACCCGTTCGCCTTCGCCTCCGCCACGAGCCGCGCCGGCAGCCCGCCGTACGTATCGAGGTTGGTGACGCTCCACCCGTGGACGAACACGACCAGTTGCTTCTTCGCCATCTTGCTTCTTCCTTCTGCCTGCAGAGCTTCTCCGCCCCCCGCCCCTCCTACAAGCTCGAAGGGCGCGCGAGCTCACCGCTCGCACGCCCTTCGTTCGCGCTTCGTCGCGCAGTGTCGTCGCCGCGTTCAGCTCAGAGACCGTGATCCTCACGGTCTCGCCGTCCGGCGCCGCCAGGCGACGGCGCCACAAGCATCCTGAGAGTTCGTACCTTCATTTCTTCACGAACTCTCAGCACTGGCTGAAGCCGCAGCCGTGGCACTTGACGCAGCCTTCCATGAAGGCGAGCTCGCCTTCGCAGGCGGGGCACTTCAGCTTGTAGGCGCCGACGTTGCGCGGCGAGGCGGCCGCGGGGCGGGCGGTGGGCTTGAAGGCGGGAGCCGGGGCGGCGGCGGGCGTCGAGGCCGAATTCGAAGCCGAGGTCGGGGCTTGGGCGGCGATGGCGGCGGCGGTCGGGCCGTCGAGGGTCGCGCGGCCGAGCAGCAGGGCCTCGAGGCCGAACTGGTGCTTGGCGTCGAGGTAGCGGTGGATCGCCTTCGCGAGGCCGTCGGGCAGCGACATGATGCGGCCGTCGCGCGTCGGCACCGAGAGCGACGAGCCGATGCCCTCGAGCTGCTTGACCGCGAGCTCCATCGAGCCGTTCGAGCGCAGCCAGAGGGACAGTATGCGGCAGATGCCCTCGAGGTCGGAGTTGGCGACGTCGCCGCCCTTGCCGAGCTGGGCGAAGACCTCGCGCTCCTTCCCGGCGACCGGGTCGACCGAGATCTTCACGTGCATGTTGCCGAAGGGCGTCATCTGGCGGATGCGCAGGCTCGGCATGATCTCGGGCAGGCGCACCGGCTGCGGGTCGATCGCGCCCTGCATGACGAAGCTCGTGTCCGCGAGGCTCGCGCCTTCGGACTTGGGCTTGTCGTCCTTGCGCTGGGTCGAGCCCTTGAGCGCCATCGGCTGCAGGTCGCGGCACCCGTCGCGGTAGACCGTGACGCCCTTGACGTCCTCGTCGATGGCGAGCTCGAAGATCGAGCGCACGTCATCGATCGTGGCCTCGTTGGGGAAGTTGATCGTCTTGGAGATCGACGAGTCGCAGTGGCGCTGGAACGCCGACTGCATCTTCATGTGCCAGAAGGGCGTGATGTCGCGCGCGGTGACGAACACGCGGCGCACGTCGGCGGGCACCTCGTCGATCGCGGCCAGCGAGCCCTGCTCGAGGATCTTCTCGACCAGCGCATCCGACCAGAAGCCGCGCTTCTTGGCGGTCTCCTCGAAGACGTAGTTGACCTCGCGCATCACGGTCGGCTTGCCGGCCGTGTCCTTCATCACCTGGCGCAGGAACGCGAGGCTGAACATCGGCTCGATGCCGCCCGAGCAGTCGGCGAGGATCGAGATCGTGCCCGTGGGCGCGACGGTGGTCGTGTAGCTGTTGCGCAGGCGGCGGCCCTGCTTCTGCCAGTCGGAGCCTTCCCAGGCCGGGAAGACGCCGCGCTCGTCGGCGAGCGCCTCGCTGGCGAGGTGCGACTCGTCGTTGAGCACGCGCATCACCTGCTCACCGAAGGCGCAACCCTCCGCGCTGTCGTAGGAGAGGCCGAGCTTGAACAGCGCGTCCGCGAAGCCCATCACGCCCAGGCCGATGCGGCGCGTGGTCTTCGACATGTTCTCGATCTGCGGGAGCGGGTACTTGTTGGCCTCGATCACGTTGTCGAGGAAGCGCGTGGTCGTGTGGATCACGGCCTTGTACTCGTCCCAGTCGAAGCGCGCCTGCGCGCCGTCGCCGTGCACGAAGAGCCCGAGGTTGACCGAGCCGAGGTTGCAGGAGTCGTAGGGGTGCAACGGCTGCTCGCCGCAGGGGTTGGTGGCCTCGATCAGGCCGACGTTCTTGATCGGGTTCTTGGCGTTGACGCGGTCGATGAACACCACGCCCGGCTCGCCCGTGCGCCACGCATGCTCGATCACGAGGTCCCAGACCTCGCCGACCGACCAGAACTCGCCCGTGCCCTTGCCGTCGGGACCCTTCTTCTCGAGCTTCTTCCACTCGCGCGTGCGCGGGTTCTGCACCTGGTGCGGGACGCGCGGGTTGGAGCGCAGCTCCTGCACGAACTTGTCGGTGACGGTGACCGACACGTTGTAGTTCTGGAGCTTCGACAGGTCGTCCTTGAAGCGGATGAACGTGACGATGTCGGGGTGGTCGACGCGCAGGATGCCCATGTTGGCCCCGCGGCGGAACGCGCCCTGCTGGATGGCGTCGGTGGCCTTCGAGAAGACCTGGATGAAGCTCATCGGGCCCTCGGTGGTGCCGCCGGAGCTGGCGACGACGTCACCCTGCGGGCGCAGGCGCGAGAACGAGAAGCCCGTGCCGCCGCCGGCCTTCTGGATCATCGCCGTGGCCTTGATCGAGTCGAAGATGCCCTCGATCGAGTCCTCGACCGGCAGCACGAAGCAGGCCGAGAGCATCCCCATCTCGCGTCCGGCGTTCATCAGCGTCGGGCTGTTGGGCATGAACACGCGGCGCGCCATCAGGTCGTAGAACTCGCGCGCGATGGCGAGCGCCTTCTCGGGGCTGCCGCCGGCGAAGGCGAGCTCGGGGCGCGCGACGCAGGTCGCCACGCGCCAGTACAGCTGGCGCGGCGTCTCGTTCGGCTTGCCCGTGGCCAGATCCTTCTTCAGGTAGCGCTGCGAGAGGACCTTGATCGCGTTCTCGGAGAGCTGCGGCTCGCGCATGTCGCGCGGCGGGTCAGCCTGTTCGAAGGCGCGCAGGGCGTCTTCGCGAGTGGCGGGAGTCGGGACGTTCTTCTTGGCGGCGGAGGACACGGGATTCACGCGCGCTTTCCCCTCGAGTACCTGTCGATTTCAACCCATCGTTCCGTCGCCCGCGGGTCGCTCTCGCGAGCCCACAACCTGCCGGCGCGGCGGAAGGGCCAAACCTAGCGACGCGTCCAGCCGGACTTGGATCGAAAAGGTACGGAGCGCGCGCGAACCTTTGCGCGGCAAGGAGTTATCGGCGCTCCTCAATTTGGGCGTTCCTACCCTTTGGCGGCTCCCGAGTCCGGCGTGCGCGGCGGCGCTCAGCTCGAGCGGCGCAGGCGCGCCACGATCCGGTCGCGAACCGTGACCCATTCCGGGCAGCCGGCGAGCTGCACGGCGATGATGTAAGTCCCTATGCCGCAAGCAATTGCGACGAAGAGTCCGAGCGTTTCTCCAAGCGCCGGCGTGGCCAGCCGGTGGGCCGCCCAGGCCGCCAGGCCACAGGCGCCCGAGCACGCGACCATGCGCGCCGCGCGCGAACCGAAGCTCGCCAGCCCCGGAACCTCCCCGCCGGCCCCTTCGCGCAACTTGCGGGCGAGCCCGGGGGTCAGCATGGCGACGTTCAGCCAGCTCACCAGCGCCGTCGCCAGCGCCAGTCCGCCCGTGTCGAGGCCGAAGCCGACCACGAAGGTGAAGTTGAGGACCACGTTGAGCACGAGAGCCACGATCGAGACGCGCACCGGCGTCTTGAAGTCGCCCAGCGCGAAGTAGGCGCGGCTCAAGAGGCCGACGGCGCCGCCGGGGAGCAGTGCGAGGCAGAGCATCTGGATCGCGTCGGCGGTGCGCTCGACGCCGCGCGCGGAGAACTCGCCGTGCTCGAGCAGCACCGAGGTCACCGGCGTCGCCAGCACGAACAGGCCGACGCTCGCCGGCAGCGCGAGGAACGCGATCGCGAGGTGCGTCTGCTCGTGAAGGCGGCGCAGCTCGCCGAAGGAACGCTGGTGGGCGAGCGCCTTCATGGCCGGGAAGACCGCGCTGGTGGCGGCGGTGGCGACGAGGGCGAGCGGGAGCTGCTGGATGCGGTTGGCGTAGTAGTAGGTCGACGCGCCACCGACCTCGAGCAGGTTGTTGGCCATGAAGCTGTCGACCAGCACGTTGACCTGATAGACGGCGGCGCCGAGCGCCAGCGGCAGGCTCGTGCGGAGCACGTTCCAGGCCTCCGAGCGGTAGCGCGCGAGGTCGCGGACGGGGCCGAAGAGCTTCGCCGCGCGCATCTCCGGCACGAGCAGGGCGAGCTGCGCCACGCCGCTGGCGAGCAGGCCCCACGAGAACCAGCGCGCCATGTCGAGGTGGCGCTCGCGCCCCGCCTCGCCGTCGGCCGGCGACAGGCCCTGCCAGCCGAAGCGCAGGCCGACGAGCACCAGCGTCACGATCGCGATCACGTTCATCAGGCCCGGGCCCGCGCTCGCCGCCGCGAAACGGCCGCGCACCGCCAGCGCGCCGCCCGCCAGGCCCGCCAGGCAGATCACGATCACGTACGGCGTCACCTGCACGGTCAGGTCGCGCATCGCCGCCGCGTCCTCGCCGAGCCAACGCCAGCCCGTCAGCGGCATCAGGTCCGGCATCAACGCGACGCCCCCCATCACGACCACCGTCAGCGCGAGCAGGATCCACGCGGCGAGCCGCAACGATTCCCACATCAGCGCGCGCCCGGCCTCGTCGCCGTGGTCCGCATCGGCCTCGGTCATCGAGCTCTGCAGCGCCGTCGACACCGCTCCCTCGCCGAGCAGGCGCCGGAACAGGTTTGGCACGCGCCAGGCCGTGACGAAGGCGTCGTACACCGCCGACTTGTCGCCGAACAGGTAGGCCGTGAGCGCCTCCCGCCCGTAGCCGAGCACACGCGAGAGCGCAGTGAAGCCGGAGATCAGCGCCGTACGCGCGACCAGCTTGCGATGGCGCCCAACCACGTCGGCCGGCGCCGCCGCGTTCCCCTCTTGCCCGCTCATGTCCGGTCCGTCGAGCGTGCGCTCAGGCGAGCAGCTCGCCCGCGAGCTTCTGCACGAGCTTGCCGTCGATCACGCCCTTGTGCTTGGCCATCGCGGCCTTCATCAGCGTGCCGAGGTCCTTCTTCGACGTGATCCCGAGCTCGCCGATCAGCGCCTGGATGGCCGCCTTGGTCTGCGCCTCGTCGAGCTGCTGCGGCAGGTAGCGCCGCACCACCGCGAGCTCCGCCTGCTCCTTCGCCACGAGGTCGTTGCGCCCCGCGGACGTGAACTGCGCGATCGACTCCGCGCGCGTCTTCGCCGCGACCTGCAGGATCGTCATCACGAGCTCCTCGGTGATTTCCTTGCCCTGCTCGAGCTCCTGCTTCTTCACCGCCGCGACCAGCATGCGCAGCGTGTCGCGCGAAACCTCGTCGCGCGCCAGCATCGCCTGCTTCACGTCTGCCTGCAGTTTCTCGTACAGCGTCATGTCGTCTCCTCGCGCCTCGCCTTGGGAGCGCAGATGCTAGCCCCTGCGCACTCGCGGGAACATCGCGCAGCGGGGGTACGCTCTACGGACCGCTGAGCTTCCGCTCGCTCGCGGCCCAGTGCGGGTGTTCCGCGTTCCGCCGCTCCCGACCTCGGCCCCACGGCCGGCCAGCGGCACCGGCTCACTCACCACCGAGGCTCCAAGGAATCCCATGAAGCACTTCACGAGCTGGATCGCACCGTTGCTCTTCGCCGCTCTGGCCTCCGCGCAGTCGTCCACGGTGATCGCCTGGGGCAGCAACTGGCAGGGCGAATCTTCGGTCCCGCCGCCGCCGCCGGGTGTTGACTACGTGCAGGTCGACTGCGGGATGCTGCACTCGGTCGCACTGCGCAGCGACGGGGACGTCGCGGTGTGGGGCATGTCGACCGGTGGTGTGCTCAACGTCCCGCCGTTGCCTGCGGGCCTCGTCTACACGCGTGTCCGCGCGGGTCTGGGTTACGACCCGGGGGATCCCGTCGCTGTGCCGCAGGTCGTCGCCGCGCTCCGCAGTGACGGCGCCGCGATCCTGTGGGGAGATCCGCGCTTCGGCCAGCTCACCGTGCCGCAGCTTCCCAACGGCGTGAGCTACGTCGACGTCGCGCTCGGCATGACGCACGCGGTCGGCCTGCGCAACGACGGCGGGGTCGTCGCGTGGGGCGTCGATCCTTACCTGTACGGGGTGCTGAGCGTCCCGCCGCTGCCCAGTGGCACGCGCTATGTCGACATCACGGTCTGCGACCGGCGTTCGCTCGCGCTGCGCAGCGATGGCGCGCTCGTGTCGTGGGGCCAGAGCTGGCCGGCCGGAACCACGGGGCCGCGACGAATGCCGTGCCGTAGCTGCCGGCCGGAACGCGTTACGTCGCCATCGAAGCGGGGTTCGACACCGCCACGGCGATTCGCTCCGACGGCGCGCTGATCGGCTGGGGCGAGTGCAGCTACAGCATGTGCGCGCCGCCGACCCTGCCTCCGGGCACGGTGTACCTCGAGGCCTCGGGCAGCTGGTCCCACACCGTGGCCCGCTACGGCCCGCCGACGCAGGCGCCGAGCGTGTACTGCACCGCCAAGCCAAATTCGTTGGGCTGCTCCCCCGCCATCGGCTTCGCCGGCTCGCTCTCGACCAACGGCGGCGACGACTTCGCCGTGACGGCCACGGACATCCACAACCAGCGCAGCGGCCTGCTCTTCTGGGGGCGCGCGGCCGCCGCAACTCCGTTCCACGGCGGCACGTTGTGCGTCGCGAGCCCGCTCGTGCGCTCGCAGCTCCTGCAGTCCGGCGGCAACGTCGGCGCCGACGATTGCAGCGGCACCTTCACCGTGCCGATTTCGCAGTCCTACCTGATCGAGCACGGCCTCGTGCAAGGCTCGGACCTCCACTTCCAGTTCTGGTACCGCGACGCTGGCACCGCGCCGTTCCTGATCGGCCTGAGCAACGCGCTGCACGTGCGTGTGGGGCTCTGAAGCGCGCGGGCGACAATTCCAACGGCACGGCCAAAGGGAGCGGCTGCGGCACGAAGGCCCGTACCGTCTCGCCGCCAGCGGTGCTCACGTCGTACGTGCCGGTGGGTCCTCGCTGCATCGCCTATCCCCTGTTCACGCCAACGTGAACACCGTGGCGCGCAATTAACGAACACGGCCCCAAACGTGAATAAGGGGCCGCCCGGCGGCCGGATGATGCACTAGCGGCGGCGCAGCTGCAGGGAGAGCACGTGAGAGGCGCCGGGAACGAGCGTGATCGCGGCCGGGCCGACGACGGCGCTCTCGACGCACAGGAAGCGCGGCCACTCGTCGCCGAGGTCGGCCATGCGGGCGGCGGCGGCTTCCCAGGGGTTCCACACGACGGTCGAGCGCGCGCCACGTTGTTCGAGCAGCAGCGTGCGGCCGAGCGCGGGGTCGTCGAGCTCGAGCGTGGCCGGGCCGGCGAGGTAGATGCGGTCGGCGGGGCCGGAGAGCGTGAGCGGTGCGCCGCTGGGAGGTTGTTCGCGGAAACCGTCGAGCTTGTCGACGAAACGCGCGCTCTCGAGGCCCCGCAGCGTCGCGCGGCGCACGTCG
>JAPLOE010000069.1 GCA_026692705.1 Planctomycetota bacterium | reverse complement strand
TCGACCGTGCGCTCGCCGCGCTGGCCCGTCGTCACGAGCGTGCCCGTGACCTCGCCTTCCGGCGTCATCGCGATCTTGAGCGTGCCCTTCTGCGCGCCCTGATCGCTCTTGATCTCGACGTTCCAAAGGCCGCTCGCGTCGACGCCCTCGTCGGGCTTGCCTTCGCGCTTCTCCTCAGCCTTGATCTCGAACTCGGTCGGGAAGCCGTCGACGAACAGCCACGCGACCTTCGCGTCCTTCGTCACCGGATTCGCCGTCCACAGCGCCAGCGTCGCGTCCATGCCCGGCTGGAGCGCACCGAGGTGCGCGCTCGCGCCGAGCAGCGCCGCCGCGTCCTTCGTGAGCGCCGCGAGCGCCGCTTCGGCCGGCAACCCGACCTCGACCAGCGTGCGCACCTTCTTCAAGAGGTCCGCACCCGTGCCACCGGCGGAACCGAAGGCGAAACGCACGCCCTTCTCGCGCAGGCGGAGCGCGCAGTCGCGCCCCTCTTCCCACTGCTTGCGGCGCTCTTCACGCACGACGAGCGGCTCCTCGTACTCCCAAGGCTTCGCCTCGTCGGCCTTCTTCTCGTCCTTCTTCGCCTCAGGCTTGTCCTCGGCCTTCGGCGGCTCCACGGGCTTCTCCTCGGTCTTCGCGACCTCGACCGGCTTGTCCTCCGCCTTCGCGGACTCGGCCTTCTTCGGCGTGTCGCCCTTCTTGGCCTTCTTCTCCTTCTCGTGCGGATCCTTCGGCTCGTCGCCCCACGTGAGCGTCAGCACGACCGGAATCTCGCGCGCCTTGAGCACGTCCGCGACCTTCCACGCCTCGCGCCCGCCGACGATGCCGATCTGCAGCCCGAGCTCGTCGCCCAGGCGAATCCAGCGCAGGATGTCCTGCGCGCTCTCGGCCTCGCACATCACGCGCCGCTTCTTTTCCTGCAGCGCGCGCCCGACGCTGAGCGACTCGTCGTGCGCCGGCCGCACGCCCGGCCGGCCCGCCGCATAACGCGTCTCGAGCTCCGCCTGATGCTCCGCATCGAGGAAGAACTGCCGCAGCTGCGCGTGGTAGCCCATCAGCGTCGACGGATATCCCGGCCCGCCCGCGCGGAACGACGCGTGCTGGAACACGTCGCCTGCGAGCACCAGATCGCGCGCCGCCGCCTCACGCGTCACGGCCAGCGCGCTCGTGCCCGCGAGCAACTGCCCCGCCGGCGCCGCGAGCACCGCTCCAAACCCGCTGTCGCGCCACGGCTTGGTCTTGTCCTTCGGCAGCGCGAGCACGTCCGCCGCCCGGAACTGCGGCTGCAGTCCCTTGCGGTTCGCCGTGCGCATGTCGATGTACACCGCGCTCGCCTCCGACGGCGGATCGTCCTGCTGCGCGACCGGCGTCGGCGTCTCGACGCCCGTCGTCGTGTACGCGTCGACGAGCGCCGGCACGACGAGCATGCCCTTGCCCTCGATCACGTGCGCCCCGGCCGGGAGCTCGAAACCCGCCTGCAGCACCTCGGCGATGCGCCCATCGCGCAGCACGAGCGCCACTCGCGGCGCATCGGCGGCATCGATCAAGCGCACATCGTTGAGGACGTGGGGCTGGGGCTTGGGGGCCGCGTTCTGCATCGCCAAGGCGGGCGCTGCAGCCGCGACACTCCACAACGCCGCGAGCAGGGGCCCGCGGATCGACGGGGGGAGCATGCGATCTCCTGAGGTCGGGGTAGGAGGACGGGGGAGCCTCCCGGGGGAGAGGCGGGGCGCATTCTGCCGGGGCCCGAGGGCCTTGGATACGCCGGAGCCCCTCCGCGCGCCCCGGTCTTTCGCAATCCGTGCCGAAGGCGCGCGCCGGGACGCCCGCGCCGCCCGCCCGTATCCTCTCCGCCCGCTTGGATGCCCCGTCCCCCACCGACGCCGCCCGCACGCGGCGCGCCGTGCTCGCCCTGCTGCTCGTCACCGTGCTGTGGGGCTTCACGTTCGTCTGGATGAAACAGGCGACCGAAACTTCGCGCGTGGTGCTGGGCGAGCGGGGCCTCGTCGCCGGCGTCGGCCTGTTCATGACGTTGCGCTTCGGCCTCGCGGCGCTCGTGATGTCCGCCGTGCCCGCCGCGCGCCGCGAGCTCGGCCGCGAGGCGTGGCTCGGCGGCCTGTGGGTCGGGCTCGCGCTGCTCGGCGGCTTCCTGCTGCAGATGTTCGGCCTGAGCGGCGTCTCGCCGGCCGTGAGCGCCTTCCTGACGAGCCTGTACGTGCTCTTCACCGCGCTGCTCAACATCGTGCGCTCGCGCCTGATGCCGCATCCGGCGCTGATCGGCGGCGCGCTGCTCGCGACAATCGGCGCCGCCTACATCGGCGGCCCGCCGCAGCTCACGTTCGGCGTCGGCGAGTGGCTCACGATCGGCTGCGCCTTCGTGTTCGCCGTGCACATCCTCGTCACCGACGTCTGGACCAAGCGCGCGGCGCCGCTGCCGGTGACGCTGGTGTGTTTTCTCGTCGTCGCCGTCGGCGGAGCGGCCACGCTCGGCCTCGGTCTCGGCCTCGAAGGCGCTCCGGAGCCGGCGAAGCTCGTCGAGCTCATTCAGCAGCAGGATTTCTGGCTGCCGACGCTGCTCGCCTCGCTCCTCGCGACCGTGCTCGCGCTCAGCCTGATGAACCTGTTCCAGCGCGACCTCGACCCGGTGCGCGCCGCGATCGTCTACGCCATCGAGCCGGTTTGGGCGGCTCTTTTCGGCCTCGCGCTCGGCTTCGACCAGGCCAACGGCTGGCTGTACTTCGGCTGCGGAGCGCTGCTCGCCGGCAACCTCGTGGCCGAGCTCGGCCCCGCGCTCCTGCGCCGCCGTCGCTGAAGAACCCGCTCTGGCGCGGCCGCGCGCGGGTCTTTGCGGACCGCCCGTACGAGTTCCGCCCGCGGCGAGCTATCCTCTTCCGCCCCTGCGACAGGAGCCCACCGACATGAGCGATACGACCACTGAAGCCGTCTATGCCCAGCTCCGTCAGGTCTTCGACCCGGAGATCCCGGTCAACATCGTCGACCTCGGCCTGATCTACGACGTCAAGGTCGATGGCCCCACCTGCAAGGTGACCATGACGCTTACGTCGCAGTCTTGCCCGGAAGCCAAGACGATCCCCGACTTCGTCAAGCGCCGCTGCAACACCGTCACCGGCATCACCGAGACGGAAGTCGCCGTCGTTTGGGAGCCGCAGTGGACGCCCCAGCGCATCTCCCCCGAAGGCCGCAAGCTGCTCGGCATCGACGAAGAAGCCGAGAGCTGAGCCTGCGGCGCCTCGCGGGTCATTTCGACCCATCCCACTGGCAGCTCGGGGAGTCGCTCGGGAACAAGGAGCGGCTACTCAGCGCCCCACATGCCGACCAGCTTCTTGTACGTGCCCACCGAAGCCTCGGTCCGGATCGTGAGATTCTGGTGCACCGGACTGTGGTCCAGCACGCACGTGCCGTCGGCGAGGAGGGCCATGCCGGCGAGGATCATCTTCTCGCGCGGCAACGCGCTGGGATCGGTCAGCCAGCTCTCCACTTTCGCGTACTCGTCGCCAGCGAAGAACAGTTGAAGCTCGAGGACGCCGCCGGAGTACTCGAGCCTCCCTCGCTGGATCGCGACCTCAGTCGTGGGGAACTCCACGGACTCGACATTCAAGGTTGAAGGCGTCTCGTACCGGCTGACCTGGACAGACGCTGTCGAGGACGGGCGTTGGATCACCGCCAGATCGAGAAACGCGGCGGAGGGCGGCACAAACGTGGCCGTACGCGGCCTGCAGGCGACCGCGACGAGCCCAACACAAACCGCGGCAACGAGCTGCCTGCGGGGCAGTTTTGCGGAGATCATGGATGCTCCTCGTGGAACGAGTTGCGAAGCCCGGGGAAGGGCAGGAGGAGCGCGCCTTCCGTAGCGCAGTCTCGAATGCTTGTAATCATCGAGGATCCTGGCGACGTCGCCAACGTTGCAACCCATGCTCCAACGCAATGGACCACAGAACCCCGTTGAAGCACAGGAAGAGCGCCCCGAACAAAAAGAAGCTCCCCATCTCCATCCCCGAGATGGCGGGCTTGAACGTCGGGTAGAACACCGAAACTGGAAAGCACAAGACCCACAAGGCGGCTCTGGTGCATTGCATGCCTACATTGGCCCACAACGCCACCGGGCCAGAGTTGAGCTCAGCAATCGTCTCCAGGATTCCTCGACACACGGCGAGTGCGAACACCAGCACGACGTGCGCGATGAAGAAAGCCGCTTGGCGTCGGAACGGAGTGTCGCGTCGGGTCGGCATGTCTGGCCCGCCTCGAGTGAGACGTCGAGATGGGAGTTGTACCGCTCCAGATTTTCTGGACCGTGGGTTGAGGGTAATCAGGCCGACGCCTTTTGCGCAAGGAGCTCCCTGCGGACGGCGGCGGGGGGACGGTGGCCGTGGCGTTCGATCAGCCAGTGTTCGTTGTAGAGCCGGGTC
>JAPLOE010000068.1 GCA_026692705.1 Planctomycetota bacterium | reverse complement strand
TACGACTACCTCGCGTCGATGAACAACAACCTCGGCTACTCGCTGGCCGTGGAAGCGCTGCTCGGGATCGAGATCCCGCGGCGCGCGACGCTGATCCGCATCATCTGCGCCGAGCTCAACCGCATCGGCTCGCACCTCGTGGCGTTCGGGACGTACGGCCTCGACATCGGGGCCTTCACGCCGTTCCTGTACTGCTTCCGCGAGCGCGAGTGGATGATGGCGCTGTTCGAGAAGATCTGCGGGGCGCGGCTCACGTACAGCTACATCCGCATCGGCGGCGTGTTCAACGACGCGCCTCCGGGCTGGTTCGAGGAAGTGGCGCGCTTCTGCGACGTGTTCGACCAGAAGTGGCAGGAGTACGTCGACCTGCTGCTCGTCAACCAGATCTACGTCAAGCGCACCGCGCGCGTCGGCGTGATCTCGCGCGAGATGGCGCTCGACTTCGGCCTGACCGGCACCATGCTGCGCGGCTCCGGCATCGACTGGGACCTGCGCCGCGACATGCCGTACATGTGCTACGGCGAGATCTGGCGCGACGGCGCGTTCAAGATCCCGGTCGCGCGCGGCGAGATGGGCGAGCTCGGCGACTGCTGGGATCGCTCGTGGGTGCGCGTGATGGAGATGGTCGAGTCGATCAAGATCGTGCGCTGGTGCCTCGACCACATGGTCGACGGCCCCGTGATCGGCGAGCTGCCCAAGACGCTCAAGGTGCCCGTGGGCGAGGCCTACGTCGGCATCGAGAACCCGCGCGGCGAGCTCGGCCACTACGTCGTCTCCGACGGCGGCAAGGTGTCGATCCGCACGCGCGTGCGCGGCCCCAGCTTCTGCAACCTCGCGGTGCTCGAGGACATCCTCCCGGGCTCGCTCGTCGGTGACGCGGTCGCGATCATCGGCTCGACCGACATCGTCGTGGGGGAGACCGACCGGTGATGACCATGAGCTTCCTCGCGCTCGCGCAGGCCGGCACGCCGGTCGAGGTCGCCAGCGGCAGCAACGCGTTCCTCGAGGGACTGCGGGCGGCGCTCGGAGAGCACCTGCCGGAGTGGGCCCTGTGGCTGGGCGCCGCGGGTGCGGGCGTCGCGCTCGTGATGGGCCTGATCTCGGTCGTCGCGATGTTCTGCGTTTGGCTCGAGCGCAAGGTCGCCGGCCACATCCAGTGCCGCTACGGCCCGATGTACACCGGCTGGCACGGCTGGCTGCAGTCGATCGCCGACGGCGTGAAGCTGCTGCTCAAGGAAGACATGATCCCGCGCGACGCGGACCGCGCGCTGTTCATGCTCGCGCCCGGCCTCGTGCTGGCGGCGATCGTGGCGGCGATGGCGGCCTTCCCGCTCGCCCCGGGCGTGTTCTTCGCCGACCTCGACCTGGGCGTGTTCTTCGTGATCGCGATGAGCTCGATGACGACCATCGGCGTCGTCATGGCGGGCTGGGCGTCGAACTCGAAGTGGACCGTGTACGGCGCGATGCGCGAGGCGGCGCAAGTCGTCGCCTACGAGATCCCGCTCGGCGTCTCGCTGCTCGTGCCCGTGATGGTCGCGGGCACGCTGAACATGAACGAGGCCAGCGCGGCGCAGGCCGACTACCTCGGCATGGGCTGGTTCCTGTTCAAGAACCCGTTCATGGCCCCGGCCTTCGTGCTGTTCTTCGTCGCCGCGCTGGCCGAGACCAAGCGCGCGCCGTTCGACCTGCCGGAAGCCGAGAGCGAGCTCGTCGCCGGCTTCATGACCGAGTACTCGGGCATCCGCTGGTCGTTCTTCTTCATGGAGGAGTACGCCGCGATGTTCCTGATGAGCGCGGTCGCGGCCGTGTTCTTCCTCGGCGGCTTCGAGAGCCCGCTGACGCACTTCGTCGGCCAGGCCTTCGGCAAGGAGCTGTTCGTGCAGGGCGCGAACGGCGCGACGGAGCTCAACCTGCAGGCGATCCCGTACCAGGCGGTCGCGGGACTCACGCTGCTCGTGAAGACCTTCGCCGGCATCTTCCTGATGATGTGGCTGCGCTGGACCCTCCCGCGCATCCGCGTCGACCAGGTGATGACGATGGGCTACAAGTACCTCACGCCGCTCGCGCTCGTCTGCGCGATCGGCGCCGCTCTCTGGGAAGCTGGCAAGCAGGCGCTGTCGAGCTAATCGATCATGCAGCAGACCGATACCGCTCAGGCCTACGTCAAGAACATCTGGGACAGCGTCAAGACGACGCTGGTCGGGATGAAGATCACCTGGCGCTACATGCTCCAGAAGCCGATCACCGTCCAGTACCCCGACGAGCGCCTGCCGATCCCCGACCGCTACCGCGGCATCCACTACCTCGAGCAGGAGAAGTGCATCAACTGCCTCGCCTGCGCGCGCGCCTGCCCCATCGACTGCATCGAGATGGAGGCCGTGCGTCACGGCAAGGAGCTCGAGTGGATCAGCTTCACGCTCGACTACCAGAAGTGCATGTTCTGCGAGCTGTGCGTGTACCCCTGCCCCAAGGATTGCATCCACATGGGCACGGAGTACGCGTTCGTCACGTTCGACCGCTCGGAGTTCAAGCATGACCTGCTGTCCTTCAAGGGCATGGCGCGCGAAGCGCGCATCCGCATGAAGGAAGCGGAAGTGGCCAAGGCCGCGAAGGACGCCGCGAAGGCGGCCAAGGCCGCGGCCGGTGACAAGGGCGGCGCGGAGAAGGCGGAGTAGATGGAAGCCACCGATCGTCTCTTCTACGGCCTCGTCGGTCTCGCCTCGCTGGCGGCGATCGCGGCCTGCACGTGGATCGGAGGCGGCGCCGGAGCGGCCTTCGGCCTGTTCGCGGTGCTCGTGCTCGCCGGTTCGCTCACCTGCATCTGGGAACGTTCCGTCGTGCGCAGCGCCTTCTGCCTGATCGGCACGTTCGGCGGCACCGCGGGCCTGTTCCTGATGCTCGGCTCCGACTTCCTGGCGATGAGCCAGATCCTGATCTACGTCGGCGGCATCCTCGCGCTGATCCTGTTCGGCGTGATGCTCACGCCGCCGGACCTGACCGAGCGCAAGCTGCCGCGCGTGATGGCGGGCCTCGTGGCCGTCGGCGCCGGCGTCGCGTTCGTCGCGGCCAAGGTCGCGGCCACGGTCCACTGGGTCGAGGCGGCCACGCTGGCGGAGCCGCAGCACGAGACCGAGCAGATCGGCGTCGCGTTCCTCGCCTACGACCAGTACATGATCGCGTTCGAGCTCGCGGCTGTCGTGCTGACGGTGGCGCTGGTGGCGGCGGTGTACGTCGCGCGCCGCCGCAAGATCGACCTCGAAGAGGAAGGAGCGGAGGGCTGATGGGACTGGGAGCCTACATCGCGGTCTCGGCCGCGCTCTTCGCGCTGGGGATCGTCGCGATCCTGGTGCGCCGCAACATCCTCTACGTGCTGATGGGGATCGAGATGATCCTCAACGCGGCCAACATCAACTTCGTGGCCTTCAACCGCTTCAACGGCGGCGGCCTCGAGGGCCGGATGTTCGCGATCTTCGTGATCATCCTCGCGGCGGCGGAAGCCGCGGTCGCGCTGGCGATCGTCCTCAACGTCTTCCACCTGTTCAACTCGGTGAAGCCCGCCGAGGCGGACCTCCTGCGCGAATGATCGCGGACCTTGGAACCCAACCGATGACGCCGGAGTCCCACATCCTCGCGTTCGATCCCGGAACGGACTTCAAGCTCCTGTTCCTGGCGTTCGCGCTGCCGCTTGTCGGCTACGTGATCCAGATCTTCTTCGGCAAGAAGCTGCCGAGGCAGGGTGACTGGCTGCTCACGAGCGGCCTCTTCGTCACCGCGAGCATCACCGTGCTGATGTTCGCCAAGTCCCTGTGGGCGGCCTACCACGGCGAAGAGTTCCGCCACCACTCCGGCGACGAGGCCGGCCTGTGGTTCCACTGGTTCTACTCGAGCGACACGGTCGCCAACGGCGTGTCCAACGTCTCGGCGGCGATCTACTACGACCCGCTGGGCGCGGCCATGCTGATGGTCGTCGGCGTCGTCAGCTTCTGCGTGCACCTGTTCTCGATCGGGTACATGCACGGCACGCCGCGCTACCACATCTTCTTCGCGAACATCTCGCTGTTCACGTTCGCGATGCTCGGGCTCGTCCTGTCGGACAACCTGCTGTTCCTGTTCGTGTTCTGGGAAGTGATGGGCCTGATGAGCTACCTGCTCATCGGCCACTTCAGCCACGATCCGTCGAGCGGCTACTTCCACAAGTGGGCCACCAAGGCCTGCAAGAAGGCCTTCCTCACCACGCGCGTCGGCGACACCTGCCTGCTGGTCGGCATGGTGATCTTCTTCTGGAAGTTCGAGACCTTCCGCTTCACCGAGCTGTGGCGGCTCTCGATCGAGGAGATCGCGCGCCACCAGGCCCTGCACCCCGGCGAGTACCCGCTGTGGATGACGGTCGGCGGGCTGTTCATCTTCGGCGGCACGATCGGCAAGTCGGCGCAGTTCCCGCTGCACATCTGGCTGCCCGACGCCATGGCCGGCCCGACGCCGGTGAGCGCGATGATCCACGCCGCGACGATGGTCGCCGCCGGCGTGTTCCTGCTCGGCCGTTGCTACCCGATGTTCACGCCCGACGTGCTGTCGGTGATCGCGGCCGTCGGCACGCTGACGGCGATCTTCGCGGCGACGATCGGCACGACCGCCAACGACATCAAGGCCGTGCTCGCGTGGTCGACGATCTCGCAGCTGGGCTTCATGGTCGCGGCCGTGGGCCTCGGCGGCGTCGTCGCCGGCATGTTCCACATGGTCACGCACGCCTTCTTCAAGGCCTGCCTGTTCCTCTCCGCGGGCTCCGTCATCCACGGCTGCCACCACGAGCAGGACATGCGCAACATGGGCGGCGTACGCAAGTACATGCCCGTCACGTTCGCGTGCATGCTCGCCTCGACCATCGCCATCGCGGGCATCCCGTTCTTCTCGGGCTTCTACTCGAAGGACCTGATCATCCTGCGCGCCTGGGAGAACATCCTGGGCGGCAAGTTCTCGGGCGCGAGCTTCTTCGCCGCGGTCGGCCTGCCGATCGCCGCCTGCCTGACCGCGTTCTACATGTTCCGAATGATCTTCATGACCTTCACGGACAAGTACCGTCCGGGAACGGTCGAGAGCCCGTTTGCGCACCACGCGCACGACGATCACGGGCAAGACGAGCACGCGGACCACGGCCACGCGGCCCACGGTCACGACGACCACGGCCACCACGCTCCCGCGCACGCCGCGGTGGCGCACGCGGGCCACGGGCATGACGCGCACGGGCATGACGCCCACGGCCACGGCGCGAAGGGCCACGACGCCCACGCGCACGCGGCGAAGGCGCACGACGACCACGGCGCGCACGGCGGCCACGACGAGCACGCCAAGCCGCACGAGTCGCCGCTGCCGATGCTGGTCGCGCTCTGCATCCTCGCCTTCTGCGGCGTGTTCGGCGGCCACTTCTGGCTGGCGGACCCGGTGCACAGCCTGAAGTTCTGGGAGCACGCTCACACCTGGTTCGAGGAGAGCGTGTCGTTCCAGTCGCTGTACGGCGCGGAGATCGGCGACAAGCTCGCGGCGGCGATCGCGGTCGACCACCACGCCGAGCACTCGGCGCACTGGGTCGCGCTGCCGCTCTCGCTGACCGTCGCGTCGGTCGGCATCCTGATCGCGTGGCTGATCTACGGCCGGGGCTGGGAGCGTTCGCAGCGCATCGCCGGCAAGATCACGCACTCGATCCACGCGATCTACGAAGTGGTCAAGGGCAAGTACTTCGTCGACGAGGTGCTCGGCACCACGATCGTCGTCGACATGAAGCGCAAGGAAGAGCCCCGCTACGAGCCGGACATCAGCGTCATCGGCTTGTCGGTGCACTTCGCCAACCTGCTCTCGTGGATCGATCGCAACGTGATCGACGCCACGGTCAACCTCGTCGGTCGCTCCGGCGCCGCGGTCGGCAAGGGCTCGGCCGCGTTCGACCGCACCGTCGTCGACGGCGCGGTCACCGGTGTCGGCCTCCTGACGCAGACCTTCGGTTCGGTCGCGCGCCTGTTCCAGTCCGGTCGTGTGCAGCAGTACGCGACCTTCGCGGTCTTCGGCGGGCTCGCGCTCGCCGCCTGGCTCATCCTCCTCTAGTCAGATCGCAGACGTCCTATCATCCCCATGCAGTCCCAGATCCTGACTTGGATCACGTTCCTGCCGCTCCTCGGAATGGCGGTGATCCTGTTCCTGCCCAAGACCGCGATGACGGCCGTCAAGGGCGTCAGCGTGGTGGCCACCTTCATCGCGATGGTGCTCGCGACGAAGCTCTATTTCGTCGACTTCGCGCACAAGAGCGTGGCCGAGATCGAGGCCTCGCGCGGCGCCGGTGACATCCTCGGCGCCCAGTTCGTGCAGAAGGTCGACTGGATCAGCTCGATCGGCGTGCAGTACTACATCGGCGTCGACGGCCTGTCCGTCGCGCTCGTGTGGCTGACGACGGTGCTGCTGTTCATCGGCGTGATCGCGAGCTTCGGCATGGAGAAGGCCGGCAAGGCCTACTACGCGCTGTTGCTCCTGCTGCAGGTCGGCATCGGAGGCGTGTTCGTCAGCCTCGACCTGTTCCTGTTCTACGTGTTCTGGGAAGTGATGCTCCTGCCGATGTACTTCCTGATCGGCATCTGGGGCGGCCCGCGGCGCGAGTACGCGGCGATCAAGTTCTTCCTCTACACGCTGGCGGGCTCGGTGCTGATGCTCGTCGCGATCGTCGCGCTGCGCCTGGACTCGGGCACGTTCTCGATCCCGCAGCTCACCGAGCTCGCGGTCTCGGGCAAGCTCACCGGCGCGAGCCTCCCTGCGGCGGGCAAGCTGCTCGGGATGCAGTTCTCGACCTGGGTGTTCTGGTTCCTGTTCATCGGCTTCGCCATCAAGGTGCCGGTGTTCCCGTTCCACACGTGGCTGCCCGACGCGCACGTCGAGGCGCCCACGCCGATCTCGGTCATCCTCGCGGGCATCCTGCTCAAGCTCGGCGGCTACGGCATGCTGCGCGCGTGCTTCCCGATCGCTCCGGACGCCTTCCGCGACTCGGCCTTCATCCTCGGCGTGCTGGGCGTGATCAGCATCGTGTACGGCGCGTTCGTCGCGCTCGGCCAGTCGGACTTCAAGAAGATGGTCGCCTACAGCTCGGTCAGCCACATGGGCTACGTGCTGCTCGGCATGGCCGCCTTCACGGTCTGGGGCATGGAAGGCGCCGTGCTGCAGATGTTCAACCACGGCACCTCGAGCGCCGCGCTCTTCCTCATCGTGGGCGTGATCTACGACCGCGCCCACCACCGCGACCTCAACGGCTTCGGTGGCCTGTCGCAGCTGATGCCGCGCTACTGGGCACTCACGACGCTCGGCTTCTTCGCCGCGCTCGGTCTCCCCGGCCTCGCGGGCTTCATCAGCGAGGCCATGACGCTGATCGGCGCTTTCCAGGCCGACGACACGCGCTTCCAGGTGCTCGTGCTGATCTCGACGCTCGGCATCGTGTTCACGGCAGCGTTCCTGCTGTACGCGATGCAGCGCGTGTTCCTCGGCAAGAAGAACCCCAAGTACGAAGGCATCGAGGAGATCAGCTTCCGCGAAGTCTTCTGCCAGGTGCCGTTCCTCGCCCTGTGCATCGTGTTCGGCATCCTGCCGTACCTGCTGCTCGACTGGATGCACCCCAGCGTCCAGAACCTGCTCAACATCCTGAAGATCCAGGGCTAGGCCCGCGGGCCGGAGCGCACCCTTGAACAACGCCTACCTCGACGGGCTCGCGTCGATCGCGCCGGAGATCGTCCTGACGGTCACCGCGCTCGGCGCACTCGTGCTCGATCTCGTCGCCAAGGGGCGCGATTCCGTGCGCGTGGGCTACCTCACGCTGGCCGGCCTCGCCGCGACGGCGTGGTTCCTGTTCGGCCAGTGGGGCCAGCCGTCCCACACGGCCTACGGCATGGTCGCGATCGACCAGTTCGGGAACTTCTTCAAGCTGTTCTCGACCGCCGCGCTCGCCATCGTCGTGCTGTTCGTGATGCACGACCGGCGCGAGCGCCGCCACGGCATCGGGGAGTACTACTTCCTGCTGCTCGGGGCGCTGATCGGCATCTTCTTCATGGTCAGCACGGGCAACCTGCTGCTGATGGTGCTCGGCTTCGAGCTGCTCTCGCTGTCGTCGTACTCGCTCTCGGGCTTCCACAAGGGCAACCGGAAGTCCGCCGAGGCGTCGATGAAGTACGTCATCTTCGGCGGCCTCTCGACCGGCATCATGGTGTACGGCATCAGCCTGCTGTACGGCCTGACCGGCACGATCGACCTCGCGAAGATGGCTGGCAGCGCCAACCTCGTCGCGCAGGTGAGCTCGAACCCGATCCCGTTCGGCATCGCGACCGTGCTCGTGCTCGCGGGCTTCGCCTACAAGATCTCGCTCGCGCCGTTCCACTTCTGGACGCCGGACGTGTACGAGGGTGCGCCGACGCCGGTGACCGCGTTCCTCGCCGTGGCCTCGAAGGCCGCGGGTTTTGGAGCGCTGCTGCGCTTCCTCGGTGCGCTGTTCCTCGATCAGGGCGGCACGCCGCTCGGCGAATACGGCACGCGCGTGGGCACGATGCTCGCGCTGCTCGCGGCCGTGACGATGACGCTCGGCAACCTCGCGGCGCTGCGCCAGCCGAGCCTCAAGCGCATGCTCGCGTACTCGTCGATCGCGCACGCGGGCTACGTGATGATCGGCATCGCGTGCATGACGCGCGGCGGCTTCACGGCGGCGATGTACTACCTCGCGGCCTACTACTTCATGAACCTCGGCGCCTTCGGCTTCCTCGTGTACTTCGAGGGCGTCACGGGCTCCGACACGGTCGACAGCCTCAAGGGCATGGGCTTCAAGGCGCCGCTGATCTCGATGGTCATGGTGGCGTTCCTCGTGAGCCTGACGGGCCTGCCGCCGACGGTCGGCTTCTACGGGAAGTACCTGCTGTTCATCGAAGGCGTCGACAACGGCCTGATGTGGCTCGTGGTCGTCGCGGCGCTCAACAGCGTCGTGAGCCTCTTCTACTACCTGCGCGTGGCGCGGGCGCTGTTCCTGTCGAAGGCGTCCGATCAGGAGGCGGCCCCGGCGCCGGTGCTCACGGGCTTCGTGACCGTTCTGGGCGTCGCGACCGTGGCTTTCGGCCTGTACGTGACCCCGCTGCAGGCCTGGGCGACCAAGAGCCTCGACCTGATCCGCAGCGCCACGGGCTCCTGAACCCCGCGCACCTGCGCTCCCTCGGGGCCCGCGCTTCGCACCCTGACCGGGGTGAGGAGCGCGGGCCCCGAGACTAGGATGGGCCCATGGCCGTCGTGCTCCTGAGTCTCAGCGAAGTCTTCACCATCCTCGTCTTCGCCGCGTTTGCGGTCGGCGTGTTCCTCCTGCGCCGGCGCGGCGGCCGCGCGTGACGCTAGGGAGCGCGGCCCCGTGCGGGCCGTCGGAGCAGATCCGGGCCTGGCCGCAGGCCTTGGGGGCAGCGCGGATCCGTTGCGCCCCCTAGAATCGGGAGCGAGCGTCCCCCCAGAGCGCTCGCACCATGATCGCCACCTTGTTGCTGGCCCTCGCGGCCAGCGCGGCCGCTCCGCAGGCCGTCCCGACGCCGCAGAACGTGCTCGTCATCCTCGCCGATGACGTCGGCTGCGACATGGTCGGCCTCTTCAGTGGCCACCCCGACGCGCCGCCGACGCCGAACATCGACGCGCTCGCCGCTGCGGGCGTCGCGTTCCAGGCGGCCTACACCGACCCGATCTGCTCGCCGACGCGCGCTTGCGTGCTCACGGGGCGCTATTCGTTCCGCACGGGGATCGGCAACTACCTCGCGCCGAACCCGATCCTCGAGCACTCGCTGCAGCCCGGCGAGGTGACGATCCCCGAGGCGCTGGCGAGCGTCGCACCGTGGCCCTTCGACACGTCCGCGATCGGCAAGTGGCACCTGACCGCGCTGCCGCAGTCGATCGCGCTCGGCCCCAACCAGCAGGGTTTCGCGTGGTTCGAGGGCGTGGCGGGCAACCTGTACCTCGGGCAGAACTTCTACTCGTACACCGAGATCCGCAACGGCGTCGCCAGCCCCGAGACGACCTACGCGACGACGGAGCAGGTCGACGACGCCCTCGCGCGCGTCGCGGTCATGCGCGAGCCGTGGTTCCTGTACCTCGCGACGAGCGCCGGCCACCAGCCATGGCACGTGCCGCCGCCGGCGCTGCACACGTACAACCTGAGCGGCCTTCCCGACGCGACTCCGGCCGAGCACTACCGCGCTTCGGTGCAGGCGCTCGACAGCGAGCTCGGGCGGCTGCTCGCCGGCATCGATCCGGTGGTGCTCGCGCGCACGACCGTGATCCTGATGGGCGACAACGGGTCGCCGAACGAGGTCGTCACGCCGCCGTCGATCTCCGGCAAGTGCAAGGGCACGCTGTTCGAGGGGGGCGTGCGCGTGCCGCTCATCATCGCCGGCCCGCAGGTCGCGTTCCCGGGAAGCCAGTGCTACTCGCTCGTCAACTCGGTCGACCTGTTCCCGACCGTGCTCGACCTGTGCGGCGTTCCGCCGAGCGCGCAGGCGACGCTGCGGCCGCACGATGGCGTGAGCCTGACGCCGTACCTCGCGGCCCCGTGGCGGGCGCCGCTGCGCTCGTGGGTGTTCGCGACGAAGTTCCTGCCGAACGGCTTCGGGCCGTACACGTCGATGGGGCGGATGATGCGCACGTCGCGCTGGAAGCTGATCCGCCGCGACGGGCAGTCGGACCTGTTCTTCGACATGGCGAGCGCGCAGGGCGAGAACCTCAATCTGGCGGGCGCGCCGATGGGGCTCACGGAGCGGGCGGCCTACGCACGGCTCGCGCGGCAGCTCGACGAGCTCGTGCGCTGACCGGGCTCCGGCCGTCGGGGTAGACTCGTCCTGACCGAAGGTCCGTCCGCGGGCCCCCGGAAGAACTTTCCATGAAGCGCTTCACCCGTGCCGTCTCGATCTGCGCGCTCGGCGCCCTCGCGACGTGCGGCGGCGGCGGGGGAGGCGGCAGCGGCGGTGGCGGTGGCACGGCCAACGCGACCAACGTGCTCTTCATCGTGGCCGATGACCTCGGCGTCGACATGCTCGGCGACTGGGGCGTGCATCCCGACGTGCCGCCGACGCCCAACATCGATGCGCTGATCGCGCAGGGTGTGCTGTTCGAGCGCGCCTACACGGCGCCGAGCTGCTCGCCGACGCGCGCGGCGGTGCTCACCGGGCGACTTGGGTTCCACACGGGGCTCGGCAAGCCGATCGACCAGTGGCTGCCCGAGCACGCGCTCGAGCTCGACGAACGCACGCTGCCCGAGGTGCTGAGCGCCGGCAGCGCGACGCCGATCCGCAACGGCGCGATCGGCAAGTGGCACCTGGGCTCGGAGAGCTTCGGCGGCGCCGACCATCCCAACCTGCAGGGTTTCGAGTGGTTCGAGGGCACGCTCGGCAACCTGTTCTTCGGCGACACGTACTTCCAGTACACGAAGGTCACCAACGGCGTCGCGAGCACGAGCACGACCTACGCCACCACCGATCAGGTCGACGACGCGCTCGCGCGCATCAGCGCGATGCCGCAGCCGTGGTTCCTGTACCTGTGCTTCAACGCACCGCACGATCCGCTGCACGTGCCGCCGGCGGCGCTGCACACGTACAACCTCTCCGGTCTGCCCGAGGACACGCCGCACGAGCATTTCTGCGCCGCGGTGCAGGCACTGGACACCGAGCTCGGGCGCCTGTTCGCCGGGATCGATCCGGCGGTGCTCGCCAACACCACCGTGATCTTCATGGGCGACAACGGCTCGCCCAATCAGGTCGTGACGCCGCCTTCGATCGCGGGCCAGTGCAAGGGCACGCTGTTCGAGGGCGGCGTGCGCGTGCCGCTGGTGGTCGCGGGCAAGAACGTCGATGCGGTGGGGCAGCGCTGCAGCGCGCTCGTGCAGTCGGTCGACCTGTTCCCGACGATCGTTGAGCTGATGGGCGCGAATCTCGCGCAGGGACTTGGAGACGGCCGCCCGATCGAGGGCTTGTCGCTTGCGCCGTACCTCGCGGACGCCGCGCACCCGCCGCTGCGCGAGTACGTCGTGGCCGAGCGTTTCTCGCCGAATGGTTATCCGCCGTACAACAGCTACACGGCGATGGTGCGCGACGTGCGCTGGAAGCTCCTGCGCCGCGACAACCAGCTGGACGCGCTGTACGACCTGCAGGGCGTCGACTTCGAGGGCACCAACCTCAACGACGGTGACCTGACGCAGGAAGAGACCGACGCGCTCGCGCGCCTGCAGGCGGCGCTCTCGGCGGCGCTGCCGGGGCAGTGAGTCAGGCGAGGAGCTTCGCGAGCCGCTCGTGGGCCGCGCGCGCCTCGTCCGAGAGCGGCACGTCGAGCAGGTTCACGCGCTCCTGCGGATCGTTCGCGAGGTCGTAGAGCGCCTCCTTCGCTTCGCCCGGCTCCGCGTCGGGCACGAGGCAGTGCTTCCAGCGCGCATCCCGCACCGCGCGGCGCCACGTCTCTGGTCTCGGAACGATGCCGTAGCTCGGGAACGCGTCGGCGCGCAGCAGCTCGCGTGGTTCGTTCCCCGGCAGCTCGATCCCGAGCAGGTCGCCTGCAAAACAGCGGGAATCCTGCGCAGAAACGTAGTCCGCGCAGCCGCGCAGGAAGCGCACGGTCGACCACAGGTCGACGGCGCTGACGAGCCGCTCCGTCGTCCCGGGCACGACACCGCGGCCCCACGCGAACAGCGGAGTGTGCACGCCGACCTCCGCGAGCGAACCCTTGCCTTCGCCGGACGTGCCGTTGTCGCAGGCGAGCAGCACGACGTAATCCGCGGCGATTCCCGCGCGCAGGAGCTCGCCCAGCCGCCAGTCGAGATGCCTGAAGAGGTCGCTGTAGCCGCTGCGGCCGGGATAGGTCGCGCCCGGAGGCTCGTCGGCGGGCGGCGGGTTGTTGTGGGGCGCGTGCGCGGCATTGAAGCTCACGTGCACGAACTCGACGCCGCGGCGCACGTCCTCGAGCGCCTCGCGCGCAGTCACGTTGGTCGCGAACTCGGTGATCTCGACCTGCTCCGCCGCGCCTCCGCGCTTCACGCGGCCGCAGCTCCACGCGTAGTAGTCGTGGAGGTTGCCCTTCGGCCCCGAATATTCATCGTAGGCGTCGCGCTCCGGCGTCAGCTCGACCACGAGGTCCGGCCAGCTCTTCGCGCCCGCCGAGAGGTGCCATTTGCCGCGTTTCGTGCGGCGTCCGGGCATCTGGTGCGTGATCCAGAGGGCGCTCGGGCCGTTGAACGGGCCCATCTGGTTCGAGGGCACGTTGGCGCCGACCGAGTTGCCGGGGCGGAAGGACTCGAGGCCCGTGAGCACCTTCGCGCGGAACACGCTGCAGACCGGTGCGGACCAGAACGTGCGGTACTCGCGCGCGCTCGCGCGCAGCGCGGCGAGCTGCACGCCGTCGCCGCTCGCGAGGCACTCCTCGAAGAACGGCCAGCCGACGTCGTCGATGTCGACGAGCAGCACCTTGCGCGCCTCGGGGCGCGTCGCGCCGCAGCTCGCAAGCTGCGCGGCAGACAGCGCGGCCGCTCCGGCGAGGAGCAGCTGGCGGCGGTCGAGCTCGAGCCGCTCGCCCATCACGAAAGGCGCGGTTTTTCCGCGTGAATCCAGAGGAATCCGGCGCGGTGCACGGCGCACCACGTGTCCCAGTCGGGGTAGCACTCGCTCGGGGTGAAGCTCGCGCGTTCGCCCAGGCCGCGCGAGTCGACGACACGTTCGGTCGTGACGCCGGCGAAGCCCGCGTGCTCGAAAGCCTCGCGCCACTGCGCCTCCGAGAGCCGCAGCATCGGCACGCCGGTCTTCTGCGGCCAGAACTCGGTGCGCGCGTTCTCGACGTAGTACTCGAGCACGACGTCCGCGACGCCGCCGGGGCGCAGCACGCGGTGGACCTGCGCGAGCGCGGCGGCGAGGTCGGGCGCGTAGTACAGCGCCTCGAGCGAGAAAACCCGGTGGAATCGGCCGTCGGGAAGGTCGAGCCGCTCGAAGCTGCCGACCACGTAGCGCGCGCGGATCGTGTTGCTGTGCTGGCGCTCGGCCTCGGCGACCATCGAGGGCGAGATGTCGACGCCGGTGGCCTGCGTGCCCGCCGCGGACTTGGCGAGCAGGCGCGTGGTCCAGCCGGTGCCGCAGCCCAGGTCGAGGATCTGCTCCCCCGGACGAATCTTCAGCTTGCCGAGCACCTGCCGCGCGACGTCGCCGTGTTCGGCCTCCATCTCGGCCCCGCGGCCGGCGGTCGCCCAGCGATCGAAGGTCTCGGCAAGGATTTCGTGCGTCATCGTGCGTCGCGCGAGTGGGGTCCGGCGCTCGGGCAGGATACTGTAGAGCGAAGGCCCCCCGCGATGGATCTCCGCCAGCAGCCCAAGCGCGCCTCGCAGGGCGTCGTCAAGTCGAGAGCGAGCCTGCTGCAGCGCCTGAACGCGCTGCGCAAGCGCTCGCCCTTCAGCCCGTATTGGATGGAGCGCAGCTGGCTGCGGCGCGCGATGGAAGGACTTTCGCACCACGCGAGCGGGCGGATGCTCGACGTCGGTTGCGGAGAGCGACCCTACGCCGAGTTCTTCGGGCCGCGGATCGAGCGCTACTACGGCCTCGAGTACCCGCCGGTCGCCGACAACCTCAACCCCGACGTGTGGAACCAGCCGGAGCTCCTGCGCTCGCTGGTCGACGTGTGGGGCGACGCGCAGCGCCTGCCGTTCGCGGACGCGAGCTTCGACACGGTGCTCGCGGCGGAGATGCTCGAGCACATTCCAGCGCCCGACGCGTGCGTCGCCGAGATCGCGCGGGTCGTCAAGCCGGGCGGTCGGCTCCTGCTGACCGTGCCGCTGATCGCCCCGCTGCACCAGTGGCCGTTCGACTTCTACCGCTACACGCCCAAGGGCATCGAGGCGATCGTCGAGCGCCACGGCTTCGAGGTCGAGCTCATCACCGCGCGCGGCAACTTCGCGTCGGCGACGGGAGCGACGCTCTCGCACTGGCTCGTGCGCTCGCTGGCGGCCTCGAAACTGCACCACGACGGCTCGGTGGCGCTCTCGCGCTGGCGTGCGCCGTTCGTGCTGCCGATGGTGTTCGTCGTGCAGGTGTTTTTCTGGGCCTGCGAGCACATCTCGAGCGACACCGCCGCCAGCCTCGGCTATTCGGTCGTCGCGCGCCGCAAGCTCAGCGCTTCGCCGCCGAAAAACGCGCGATGAGCTCGTCGAGCGGGCGCAGCGCGACGTCCCAGTCGTAACGCGCCTCGACGAAGGCCCGTCCGCGCGCGCCGAGTTCTTCGCGCGCGCCGGATTCGCGAGCAGGGACGCGACCGCCTCGACCTGCTCGTCACCAGAGTTCGCGAGCAGGAAGTCGCGTCCCGCCTCGCCCTCGACGCCCTGCGTCGCCGACGTCGTGCCGACGACCGGCAGGCCCATCGCGAGCGCCTCGAGCACCTTGTTCTGGATGCCGCGTGCGATGCGCAGCGGCTCGACGCTCACGCTCGCGCGCGCCAGCCACTCGCGCGGATCGTCGACGAAACCCGTCACCGTCACGCCCGGCTCGCGTGCGAGCGCCTGCACTTCGGGGCTCGGTCGCGAGCCGACGATCGAGAGTTTCGCGGCCGGAAAACGCTCGCGCAGGCGCGGCAGGATCTCGCGCACGAACCACGTGCAGCCGTCGACGTTCGGCAGGTAGTCCATCACGCCGACGAACACGAGGTGACCGGCCTCCGCGCGCGCCGGATCGGGCCGGTAGAACTTCAGGTCGACGCCGTTGCGCATCACGAGCGAGCGCGCGCCGGGAATCTCGCGCTCGAACACCTGCTGCTCGAGCGGCGTGCAGAGCACGTTCTCGTCGAAGGCGTGCGCGATGCGGCGCTCGAACTCGCGCAGCGTGCGGTGCTCGCGACCGTAGACCCAGCTCATCGGCCAGCCGGTGCGCTCCGCGTACTGCCGCCACTTGTCGGAGTCGAGCTCGGCGAAGTGCATGACGCGCTTCAGCTTCGTATGCGGCTCGAGGAACGCGCCCATCGACGACGAATAGGCGTAGCCGACGTCACAGGACGGCGCGAGCTCGTCGACGATCCGTTGCAGCTCGTTCGAACCGTAGACGCCCAGGGTCAGCGGCCGCGAGCCCGCGAGCAACGGCAGCGCCGCGAGTTTCGCCTTGCGCAGGTCGAGCGCGACCGTGCGCGTCGGGAACCCGAGCCGCCCCAGTTCCTCCGCCGCGCGCCGGTCCTCGTCATCGTGCGCGAACGCGACGATCCGCACCTCGTGGCCGCTGCGCCCCAGGCGCTCGATCAGCCGCCAGGTCGTGATCTTGTCCCCGCGGTTGGGCGGATAGGGGACACGCTGCGAGAGGAACAGGACGCGCACGGGGCCGGAGACGGTAGCGCACGGGTCGGGGGGTGTGCATCTGTGCTCCGGCAAGATGCGGGCCCCGCGTGGAGCTCAGAACGGCACGTCGCCGTCGGCCACGTCGAGCGGCCGCGCCACGCCCGCGTCCGGCTCGCGCACGATCTGCGGGCCGCCGCTGCCGGGCGCAAACTCGCGGTCGAGGCCGCGGCGCCGGATGTCGGCGAGCATCTCCATGTGCGCGAAGGCCGCGTGCAGGCATTCGTCGGTCGTGCCGCGCACGAGCTTCGCGCCGGAGCCCGTCCACGGGTCGTCGCCGCTCTCCTCGAAGCCGGTCGCGACGGGCAGCTCGCGCAGGAACAGGCGGTGCGCGCCGTGCACGACCCGCGGGTCGAGCACGAACACGGCCCCACGGTCGGTCTCGCGGCGCATCAGGCGGCCGAAGCCCTGCCGGAACTTCGCCAGCGCCCGCGGCAGGTACACGCGGCGGCGCTGCTCGCTCGCCCCGAGCGCGGCGCACTGCGCATGGTGGAAGCGGTCGGGCACGCCGTAGGGGAGCTTGGCGATCACGAGGTACTCGAGCGTCTCGCCGGGGAAGTCGGCGCCGTACCAGAACGTGTCGACGCCGAAGAGGATCGAGTCGACGCGCGCGCGGAAGAGCTCGCCGAGCTCCTCCTTCGCGATGCCGGGCATGCCCTGAAAATACAGGGGAATCCCGCGCTGGCGGAAGAAGCCCGCGAGTTCCTCGCCGGTGCGCCGCGCCTCCTCGGCGTTGGTGAACAGCACGAGCATGCGGCCGCGCGTGCGCTCGCCGAGGAACGCGACGAAACGCCGGATGTAGGCCTGGAACTGGTCGCGCGTGCGACCGGGATCCGGCGCGTCGGACGGCGCGCACACGACGACGCGGCTGTAGTCGAAGGGCGCCTCGGCGTGGAAGGTCTCGACCACGCTGGGCTCGCGCTCCTCGTCCTCGAGCGGCTGCGCGGCGCGGTCGAGCCCGAGGTAGGCGCGCGCGACGTCGAAGCCGCCGCGCAGCCACGTCGTCGCCGAGATCAGCACCGCACTCTCGAGCGCCGGGTAGTACATGCGCCCGAGCAGCTCCTGCGGCAGCAGCACCCGCGCCGCGAGCACGTCGTTGCCGCGCGCGTCGGTCTCGACGTCGTAGAAACGCTCCTTCACGAAGGCCGGCTTGCCGTCGGAGGTCGGGATCCAGTTCTGCAGCGCCGAGAGCCACTCGAGCATGTCGCCGCGTGCGACCTCAAGCTGGCGGCGCATGCGCCCGACGCCGCGCGCGCGCACCGTGTCGAGCGTGCTCGCGAGCTGCGCGAGCGCGACGTCGAGCTCGGTCGCGGCCGAGGAAAGCTGCGTGTGGGCGCGCACCAGCGCCCGCGCCCCGGCCAGCGCACGCGGGTCGAGCTCCGGCGTCGCCGCCGCCTCGACGCCCGCGACGTACTCGCGCAGGAGCGAATGTTCGTCGCGCGCCTCGCGCTTGCGCCGCTGCTCCTCGCGCCAGCCCTTGAACGTCTCCAGCGCCGTCTCGAGCTCCTCGAGCGCGCCCTTCGCGGCATGCCACTGCGTCTGGCAGGCCTCGAGCGGCGCTGCGGCCGGATCGCCGCGCATCACGAGCTTCTCGAGCCGATCGAGCGGCGCACGCGAGTTGTTGCGCTCGGGCTGGCGCAGCGAGCGCAGGAACTCGCGCACCTCGCGCGGCGTCACGCTCCAGCTCCACGCGTTGCCGGCCTGATCGTGCAGGTGCTCGCACTCGTCGAAGATCACGTGCTTGAAGTACGTCGGCCGGATCAGCGCGAAGGCGTGGTTGGTGATCAGGATGTGCGAGCGCTCGGCGCGCACGCGCGCGGCCTCGGCGCCGCAGGTCTCACGATCCTCCTTCGAGCGGCAGCAGCCGACCTGCGAGCGCACCGCGCGCACGAGCCCGTCGAGCTCGTTGCGCAGCGCGCTGCCCGCTCCGGTCGCGAACGCGGGCCGCTGCGGGAAACGATCGAGATCGCCGGCGTCGTCGATGCAGGCGAACACGAGCACGCTCGCCCACGCGAGCCACGTCTCGCCTCCGTCGCCCTCCGACGGCACGTGCAGCCGCAGTGCGCGCCAGCACAGGTAATTCGCGCGGCCCTTGAGCACTGCCACGCGCGGCAGCTCGAGCAGGCCAGCGCGCGACAGCGCCGCGAGCGCGCGCGGCACTTCCTGATCGCTCGCCTGCTCCTGCAGCGCGCGTGTGTAGGTCGAGATCGCGACGCGCACGTTGTTGCGCACCGACCACAACATCGCCGGCACGAGGTACGCGAGCGTCTTGCCCGTGCCCGTCGGCGCGTGCACGAGCAGCAGCTTGCGTTGCCCCAGCGTGCGCGCGACTTGCTGCGCGACCTCGTGCTGGCCCTTGCGATAACTCGGCCGTTCCGCGCTGCCGTGGAAGGCCTGCGGCAGGTGCACGGCGAACACGTCGTCGACGAGCCCTAGGTCGGCCTCGCCCAGCGGCGTCGGCTCGTCGAGCGCGACCGGCACAGTGTCGTGGAGCTTCCACTCGGCCGCGACCAGCGCGCAACGCGGCCGCACACGATCGACCTCGATGCGCACGAGATCCTCGGCGTCCTGCGCGTCGCCGCGCAGGAATTCGTCGAGCGCGCCGTCGCGCAGCGTCGCGAACAGCTCGCCCGTGGCCGAACTCCAGCGGCTGGGCGCGTCGATCAGGCGCAGCACGCGCGCGAGCCGCTCCGCCGTCTCGGTGTCGCCCTCGGCGAACCGTGCGTGCGCGACCTTCCAGGCCGCCGCCGCGAGCGTGCGCGCTTCCGGCGCGAGGTCGAGGAACTTCCCGACGAGCTCCGCCAGCGCACGCGCGACGTCGGCGCTCTCGCGCAACGCTTTCACGCCGCGTCCGCGCGCGCGCACCGGATGCACGAGCCGCGCGAGCTCGTCGAGCCCGTTCAGCCGGAAGGCCGGCGCGCCGCCCGCGAGGTGCTCGGCCCACGGCCGGAAGGCCTCGAGCGACTCGACGACGACATCCGCGCCCTCGAGAAAGGTCGCGAGCTCCTTCCACGCCGCCTCCGGTCGCGGCGCGCCCTCGAGATCGGCCGCGCTGACGCCGTACTCGCGCACCATGCGCGCGCTCGCCGTGCTGTCCGCCGCCTTCGCGAACGGCCGGCACAGGCGCTCGAAACGCTGCCACTCGCCGTCGCGCCGCCGCAGCGCCTCGAGCCGGAACACTCCGTCGAGCGCCGTGTCGGTTCCCGTGGCCCACAACACCGCGAACGCGACGTCGCCAGCGCCCTCGAGCGCCCAAGGTTGCGGCTCGACCCGCTCCTCCTCAAAACCAGAGAACCCCATCGCGGCCGGTCATTCGACCCGCGGCGTGGGGTTCCCGCAATCACGCAGCCAAACTCAGGTGCGCCGTCCGCGCTTCTTCTTGACCGGGCCGGCCGCGCGCTTCTGCGCGAGCAACGACGCGGCGCGCTCGAGGCTCATCGCCTTGGGATCCTCGCCCTTGGGGATCGTCGCGTTGGTCTCGCCGTCGGTGACGTAGGGGCCGTACTTGCCGGGCTTGACGATCACGGGCTTCTGCGTCGTCGGATCGGGGCCGAGCGTCGCGATCGGCTCGGAAGGCGTGCTCGAGCGGCGGCCGAACGTGCGCGCGGGGCGCTCGGCGGCGAACAGCGCGCTCGCGTCTTCCAACGTGACGGTCAGGAGCTCGTTCTCGCTGCCGACGCGGCGATATTCGGGCTTTTCGGCGCCCGGAGCGGGCTCCTTCTCGAGGTACGGACCGAAACGACCGTTCTTGGCGGCGATCTTGCGGCCGTCGCGCGGGTCGGGACCGAGCGTGCGCGGCAGCGAAAGCAGCGCGAGCGCGTCCTCGAGGGAGAGCGACTCGGGCTTCATGGCCTTGAAGAGCGACGCGCGCTTGGGCTTGACCGCCACCGGCGCCTCGGGCTCGACCGCGACCTCGGCCGCGGCCTTCTTCGACTTCGTGCTCTTCTTCTTGGCGGCCTTCTTGGGCTTCGCCGTCTCTTCCTCGGGCGGCGGATCGTCGCCGAGCTGCACGAAGTAGCCGAAGCGCCCGTTGCGCACGTAGACCGGACGGCCGTCGGCGGCAAAACCCAGCGGCGCAGCGGCCTTTTCGGAGGTCGCGAGCAGCTCGATCGCCTTGAGCAGCGTGAGCTCATCGGGCGCGAGCGCGGTCGGCACCGTGGCGCGGCGCTCCTTGCTCTGCACGTACGGCCCGTAGCGGCCGACGCGCACGAGCACGGGCTCGCCCTCGTTCTCGCCGAGGCGAATCGAACCGACCTCGCGCGGGTCGATGCCTTCCGCGCGCGTGGCGACGACGTGCTTGAGGCCGGGCTTGGTGCCCGACCAGAAGGCGTTGAGGAACGTGAGCTGGTCGAGCTCGCCCGAGGCGATGCGGTCGAGCTCCTCTTCCATGCTGGCCGTGAAGGCGTAATCGACGATCGCGGGCTCGAGCAGCTCGAGCGCGTGCACGACCGCGAAGGCGAGCCAAGTCGGGATCAGCGTCTTGTCGCGCGAGATCGCGTACTCGCGGTTGGTGATCGTCTCGATGATGCTCGCGTAGGTCGACGGGCGGCCGATGCCGAGCTCCTCGAGCCGCTTGACGAGCAGCGCTTCCGTGAAGCGCGAGGGCGGCGTGGTGCGGTGGCCCGAAGGCGTGGCGCTCGCGACGTCGACCTTGTCGCCGCGGTCGAGCGGCGGCAGCACGCGCTCGCGCTCGTCGAGCGCCTTCTCGACGTCATCGACGCCCTCGACATACGCGCGGCGATAGCCGGCGAATTCCGTCGTGCGGCCCTTGGACTGCGCGAGCACCTTGCCGTGGCCCGCGACTTCGCTGCCCAGCGTCGCCGTGACGACCGTGAAGCGCTCGTCGACCATCTGGCACGCGACCGTGCGCTTCCAGATCAGGTCGTACACGCGCGCCTCGATGTCGCTGACCTCGCGCGCGACCTCTTCCGGCATGCGGAAGCGCGAGCCGGCGGGGCGGATGGCCTCGTGGGCCTCCTGCGCGCCCTTCGACTTCTGGTTGCCGTAGAAACGCGGCTTCGGCGGCAGGCTCTCGGGGCCGTAACGCTCGGCGACCAGCGTGCGCGCGGCCTCGATGGCCTCGCCCGACAGCGCGGTCGAGTCGGTACGCATGTAGGTGATGAAACCGCCTTCGTACAGGCGCTGGGCGATGCGCATCGCCTCCTGCGCGCGCAGGCCGAGCTTGCGGCCGGCGTCCTGCTGGAAGGTCGAGGTCGTGAACGGCCCGCGGGGCGAGCTCGTCTTCGATTCGCGCCGGACGTCCTCGACGGCGAAGGTCGACTTGGTGAGCGCGAGGCCCAGGCGCGTCGCCGCCGCCTCGTCGAGCACGACCGCGTCCTTGGCCTTGAGCTTGCCCTGCTCGCTGAAATCCGAGCCGCGCGCGAGCTTGCGCCCGGCGATCGAGACGAGCTCCGCCTCGAACTCCGTGCCGGCCTTCTTCACGCCGAGGTCGACGTCCCACCACGTGGCCGAGACGAACGCCATGCGCTCCTTCTCGCGCTCGACGAGCAGTTTCGTCGCCACCGACTGCACGCGGCCCGCCGACAGGCCCTTGGAAATCTTGCGCCACAGCACGGGCGAGACCTCGTAGCCGTACAGGCGGTCGAGGATGCGCCGCGCCTCCTGCGCACGGACGAGCTTGGTGTCGAGCTCGCGCGCCTCGCCGACGGCGCGCTGGATCGCTTCCTTGGTGATCTCGTTGAACACCATGCGCGAGACCGGCACCGTCGGCTTGAGCACCTCGAGCAGGTGCCAGGCGATGGCTTCGCCCTCGCGGTCTTCGTCGGTCGCGAGGTAGACGTGGTCGGCGTCCTCGAGCAGCTTCTTCAGCTTCGAGATCTGCGCCTTCTTGTCCAGCGGCACGATGTACAGGGGCGTGAACCCCCGGTCGACATCGATGCCCAGCCTCGCCCAGGGCTCCTTCTTGAGCTTCTCGGGGATGTCCTTGGCGCTCTGGGGCAGGTCGCGGACGTGGCCAAAGCTGGCCTCGACCACGTAGTCCTTCCCCAGGTAGTCCTTGATCTTTTTCGCCTTGGTCGGCGACTCGACGATGACCAGATGCTTCATTTCGTGGGCTGGGGATTAGCAGCCCGCGAGCCCGCGCCGCAAGGGCGGCGACCGGGAAACCTCTCCCGAGGCCCACTTCCGCACGCTTTCGGGGTTCCTACGTAGGTCGCGGGGGTGGCCGCTGGGACGGGCTCGCCGTATCCTCTTCGCCCCGGTGGCCGGCGCTCAGGTGGCGCTGGCCCCGTCCCTGCCCGCTCTCTCCCCTCCGCGCACCCATGCAGATCTCCGAGATCCGTGTCGATGGCTATGAGAAGGTCGTCCGCTGCAAGGACCCCGCCTCCGGCCTGCACGCGCTGATCGCCGTCCACGACACGACCCTCGGGCCCGCGCTCGGCGGCATGCGCATGCTGCCGTACGCCAACGAGGAGGAGGCGCTGTTCGACGTCCTGCGCCTCTCCAAGGGCATGACCTACAAGTCGGCCGTCGCTGACACTGGGCTAGGCGGCGGCAAGTCTGTGATCCTGGGCGACGCCAAGCTCAAGAGCCCGGCGCTGTTCAAGGCCATGGGAGCCTTCGTCGACTCGCTCGGCGGCAAGTACATCACCGCCGAGGACATGAACATCGGCGTCGCCGACCTCGAGCTCGTGCGCTCCGCCACCAAGTGGGTCACCGGCCTCTCGCGCGACGCCGGCGGCTCCGGCAACCCCAGCCCCTACACCGCCCGCGGCGCCTTCCACGGCATGCGCGCCGTGATGGAAGAGGCCTTCGGCAGCCCGAGCTTCAAGGGCCGTCGCGTCCTGATCCAGGGCGTCGGCGCCGTCGGTGGCCGCCTCGCCGAGCTCCTCAAGGAAGCGGGCGCGCACGTCATCATCTGCGACATCAACGAGGCGCGCGTGGCCGAGCTCTCGAAGAAGCACGGCTACGAGACCGTCGCCGACGCGACCCACCTCGACGTCGCCTGCGACGTCTACTCGCCCTGCGCGCGTGGCGCCACGATCAACGACACGACGATCCCCAAGCTCAAGTGCAAGGCCATCGCCGGCGTCGCCAACAACCAGCTCCACGAGCCGCGCCACGGCGACGTCCTGCGCCAGATGGGCATCCTGTATGCCCCCGACTACGTCATCAATGCCGGCGGCATCATCAACGTGTCGTTCGAGCTGCTCCCCGGCGGCTACAACGAAGCCAAGGCCGTCGCCAAGATCGACCGCGTCTACGACAACCTCGTGCAGGTCTTCCAGATCGCGCGCGAGCAGAAGGTCTCGACGCACATCGCCGCCGACCGCCTTGCCGAACGGCGCATCGCCGCCGGCAAGGCGCCTTCGGCGGCCGCGAAGAAGTAACCCCCCGGCCCGCGAGGGCTAGGTCGGGCATGGACCACAGAGGAGCGTCGTCCGCGAGGTTCGCGACGGCGCTCTTCGTCGTTGTGGGGCTCGCCCTGGCCGCCTGCCGGGCCGCGGAGCCGATTTCGGTCGAGCAGCGCCGGCTGAGGGGCGAGGACGACGAGAACAAGCCGTCGGGGCACTTCAACAACCAGTCGATCGGTGGGTCGGACGCGAGCCTAAGGCAGTCGCTGCGTTACGAGATCTGGGACCCGCGGACCAAGCTGTACCTCTTCAACACCGAGCGGGATCCGGCCACGGGAGCGAGGGTGAGAAGCTGGCTCGAGCTCGAGGTCGGTCGCAGGGTCGTGCAGGGGAGCGCGGCCACGCTCAATGACATCTTCGTGCTCAGCGACGCTGGCCAGGCAGAGTTCGTGATCGATCGCTTTCGCGTGACGCCGCCCGCGGGTGGTTACCGCGCCGTGCGTCCGCGCGGTGGGCCGACGAGGTACGAGCTCATCGGCGATCGTTTCATCCCGCCGCTCGAGCGCGACAAGGCCACGATCGAGCGCTTCGAGATCGCTCGCATCCAAGGCCCCGTCGTCGCCATCGCCGCCGAGCCCAATGCGCGGAACCTCCTGGCCTTCGTGCGCCGCGATCACGGCCCCTCGCAGGCACTGCAGATCGACATCGCGAGCGGCGAAGCCACGGTTCTCGCCGACAGCACGCAGTTCCCGGATCTCAACAGCGTCGGCGACGCAGTCAAGTTCGATCACGTCCGCCATGGCTACGTGGTGGACTCGCTGCTCAACGGTGGCCGCTACTACGTGCCGCGTCACCTCGTGTTCATCGACCGCGATCGCGACGGCGACTTCGACGACGTCCGGCTGCTCACTGACGACGAGTACGAGTCCGCCGGCTACTTGGACGGCACGCAATACATCGACGACTGACGCGAACGCCCCAAAGCACCGAGGCCGAGCGCTCGCAGGAGCGTTCGGCCTCGTGGTTTCAGACGGTCGCGGCGCGGATCAGTCGCGGCGCAGGAAGTCGACGAGGTCGGCTTCGAGTTCGGCGAGGCCGTAGTCCATCACCGTCAGGCAGCGGTAGACGATCTTGGCGAGCGGCTCCGGCGTGTTCGGGTTGAGGTCGCGCGGCGGCGGGTAGGAGAGGAAGTAGGAGAGCGAGAGGCGCTCGATCTCGCCGCCCTGCTCGCGACCGGCGTACTGCCAGGGGACCTCGTCGAAGGGCAGGACGCCCGTGAGGATCTCGTAGAGCATGACGCCGATGCCCATGACGTCGGCCTTCTGGTCGCGCAGGAGCAGCGGGTTGTAGTGCGGCGTGGTCGTGATGACGTTGCGCTCGTCGCCGCGCATGGCCGGGTCGATCATCACGACCGAGCCGGAGGGCTTGACGAGGATGTTCTCGGGCTTGAGGTCGCCGTGGTAGGCGAGCTCGCCGGTCTTGGCCAGCTTCTGCAGCGAGCGCACGATCGTGAGGAACCAGTTGAGGCGGATGCCCTCGAGCGCGCGGATCTTCTCGCGCAGCGACTTGCCGCGCACGTAGTCGAGCGCGAGCACGTTGCGGCCCTCGTGCTGGAAGACCTCGCGGACTCCGACGAGGTTGGCGTGGCGCGAGCGGCGCAGCAGCTCGCCCTCGGTCTTGATCATCGCGTCGATCTCCTGCGCGTCGAGGAAGTCGATGCGCGCGCCTTCCTTGCGGAAGAAGATCGCCTCGGCGGGCGTCTCGTCGGGCGAGATGCCTTCGGGGCGGCGCTCGCTCGTCACGTCCATGAAGCGCGTGACGTAACGGCCACCGCCGGCGATGTCGCCGAGCTTGAGCGCCACGAGCTCGCCCTTGGGGTCAGTCGCGAGGTACACGAGCCCGAAGCCACCGCGCGCGAGGAACTCGCGCACCTGATAGCTTCCAATCTGTTCACCGGCGGCCAGCTTGATCATGGGGACGGACTTGGGGCGGGGAGGGAATCGTCGGGGAGGTGGGGGACCTGGGTGCCCCTGTTTTCGCCCTCGCGGGGTCCGCGCCTGAACGCAAAACGCGCTTCGCGTGGCGCGGCGCCAAGGGCGGGAATCAGCGGGTGCTCTCCGGGCGCCGCGCGCTGGCCTCGACGAGGCATGCGCTCGCTGGCGCGCGCAGGATCGCGAGCGCGCCCTCGAGGATCGTGCCGGTGGCGACCCACTGCGGCTCGCGCTCGTGCAGCTGGAAGCGCCACGCGCGGCCGAGGCCGTCGATCAGGCCGAGTTCCTGCTCGAGCTCGTTGCGCACGGAAAAACAGCGGCCGGTGGGGCGATCGCGCTCGGGGGCGCTCTCGAACTCGAGTACGTATCCGAGCAGCCGGCCCCCGTCCTCGATGCGCCAGCGGCGCTGGGCCACGAGCGGGATCGGGCGGGCCTGGTCGATGCGCGCGGGCGCGGGATCGCGGGCCACGCGGCAGCCCGGCAGCGCGAGCGCGGCCAGCACGACCGAAAGGACGATTCCAGCGCGTTGCACGGGCTCCAGATCGACCGCCGCTCCTTCTCACCTGAGCGCGACCGGGAAAGTCCTTCCAGTTCCCGAGAACGGCGCGGTTTGCGCGCTGCGGCGCAGGCGGCGTATCCTCGCGCCCCGCATGATCGACCCGAAGGACAAGGTTGCGCTCGACAGTTTCCGCAAGGCCGGGCGCATCGCCGCCGAATGCCGCCAGTGGGCCTCGCAGAACATCAAGCCCGGCGTCGAGATCCGCCACATCCTCGAGTCGGTCGAGGACCTGATCCGCGAGCGCGGCGCGCAGCCGGGC